>NZ_JWMB01000051.1:0-76150 GCF_000812445.1 Cupriavidus sp. SHE
CTGACCACCGGCAGCAGCAAGGAACTTGGCATCCATTCCGGCACGGTGAACGCGACATGCGAGCAGTACGCGAAGTCGCGCAGCCAGCACCGACGGCCTTTCCTGCGCTATCGCGGCAGAAAGTCGCTTGGCTGGGTGCCCCTGAAGGGCCGCGACCTTAAACGCGAAGGCCAGGCGTTCCGCTTTGCCGGCAACACCTTCCGTGTGTTCAACAGCCGTCCTCTACCCGAAGGCAAGATCAAGGACGGCACCAACTTCGCCCAAGACGCCCGGGGCAACTGGTTCCTCAACATCGTGATCGAGGTTGCCGACGTGCCGGCACGTCCGATCCGAACCGGTGTCGGCGTCGATCTCGGTCTGAAAGACTTCGCGACGCTCTCGACCGGAGAGAAGCTGCCCAATGACCGTTTTGGGCGATGTGCGGCTGAAAAGCTGGCGAAGGCGCAGCGGGCGCGAAAGCACAAGCGGCATATCGCTAAGCTGCATGCCAAGGTGGCCAATGCGCGCGCCGACTTCCAGCACAAGCTCGCGCTTGACCTCGTTCGACGCTTCGATTACATCGCGGTCGGCAACGTGTCGGCGGCAAAACTTGCCAAAACCAGGATGGCGAAGAGCGTCTACGACGCATCCTGGTCGTCCTTCCGGGACAGGCTCCGCTATAAGGCGATCGCGCACGGGGCCACGTTCGAGGAAGTGAACGAAAGCGGCACTACCCAGTCCTGTTCGGCGTGTGGCTCGAAAGACTGCACGACGCGGCCGAGAGGTATCTCAGGACTGCGAATAAGAGAGTGGACCTGTAGTCGCTGTGGTGTCGTGCTTGATCGAGATACCAATGCTGCTTTGAACATTCTCCGATGCGGACGTGCATCGCCAGCTGTGGGAATCTCCTGCCTTTAGGCAGGGGAGGACGTCAAGAATAGAGGGGCCAAAGCGCTCTCCTCTGGGACCCGTATCGACGGCGGCAACGCAAGTTCGTGCAGCGTCACGATTGACTATAGCCCTCAGACACCGCAATTGTTGCTCGTGATGGTTGTCCAACAGTCCAGCTGCCTGCGCTGAACTTGGTGCTTTCTGCTGCCACGGAAATCCCCAAAAGAAAAGCCCCGGACGGCGCCGGGGCTGAGCCTTCTTCGACCACTTCAGTACCTAAGAACGGCACCAAAAGCGAATCGCTGAAGGGATTTAGAGGGAAATGGTCAACTCCCGAGGGATGATCCCCCGGGGTGTTGATCGATCAAACGAGTGCTGCGAGGCTCGGGTCCAGCATTTCGAGAGCCGAGTCCCAGGCCCGCTGCTTGAGCACTGCGCCAGCCCCAAACCACGCGGAATCAAGGCGATTGCCTGCGCTGCGTGCGCGCTGCTGGTGGTCCACGTACTCAGTCACGCTGTTCACGAGCCCCCAGGCAGTGCCGGCAGCCGATTCCAGCGTGGCGCCGCGGCCGTTGCCCTCGAACAGGCTAAGCACAGCCTTGAGGCCGCGCTCGTTCACCTTCTCGGGGGTGCTCTCCTCCGGCTTCGCCCACCCGTAAGTGAACAGCTTTTGGAAGAAGCGCTCCGTCTCCGTGTGGCTCACCTTGCGGGCGGCCAGCTCGTGCATACGAACCATGAACCCATCCCAGGACGAGATGGCGATGCCCAGCTCTTCCTTCACGGCGCGGGGATCAAACTGGCTGCGGTGCGGCACCTTGACGGCGCCGCGGTTGCGGCCGAGCGCGATCTGCAGTGTGTTGTTGCACACCACCCGCACCGATGTGAACTGGGCCGTGGTAGCCAGGGTTCCATCGCAGGCGGTGGCCAGCAACAGATAGCCACGCACTTCATCACCGCCGGCAAGCGTCACCGATTGGCCGGTGCGGGCCAACGCCCAGAGCTTGCGCCCTTCCTTTAGAACACCAGCCGTCTCCAGTTGGTATCCACCGACCTCGGTTAGATCACGGTAGAACTCCAGAATTTCCGAGGGCTGCACGACCTGGTACTTCTTCGACACAGTGGACAACGGCTTCTTGTTGTCCGAGCGGAAAAGGACCTTCTGCGCGGGAAAGGAATGGATTGGGTCGAGATCGTGGGAGCCAATGCGATACATCACGTCCGTTTCCTCGATCCGCCAGTTCATGCCCGCGGCTTCCGCCCAGACTTCGAGCGGCTGGTGCTGCGCCAACTGGCTGCCGAGGCCGTGCCACGGGGTTGCGCCAACATAGGCCATGGTTTGGACTTCATGCGACATGGATTGCTCCTAAAAGGGATGGTGCGAGCGCGGCGTGACGCCGGTCGCTTGAAATGAGAAGGAAATGCAGAAGATTCGCTACGAGCAAGTCGTGCGAGGAGAAATGAGGCATAGCCGGGAGCCGCGATAGCGTTGGCTCGACGGTGATACGCCGCAAAGAGTTACAGCTGATGGGGAAAGTGCATGCGGGGCTAAGATCAGGCCCACGGGAGACCTCCCAACAGGGATGTCCCTGTGGGAAGTTGCAATGAGATGGCCGGCAAGCCGGCACGAGGTCGATGCGTCAGAGCGACGCGGGTAAAACGC
Organism: Cupriavidus sp. SHE; assembly: GCF_000812445.1. Classification (NCBI taxonomy): domain Bacteria; kingdom Pseudomonadati; phylum Pseudomonadota; class Betaproteobacteria; order Burkholderiales; family Burkholderiaceae; genus Cupriavidus; species Cupriavidus sp. SHE. Next base: position 2,531 of record NZ_JWMB01000051.1, read on the forward strand.
TGTTTGGACTGAACCTGTTTCAGTGCGAACAGAGCTTTGTGGCTACTGCAAGGCTAACGGGAACGAACGCCCCAATTAGGCAGAATGCTCACGGTTTTCATACGTGATTCAAGAAAACTCCCCCAGCCAAAGGCCGGGGGACAACAAGACTCATGCGGGAACCGCGCTCGCCCCTTCCAGCATGGCCAGGCGGGCACGCGCATAGGAGAGCGTGCCATCCTTGGCCCGCAATGGACGGGAAGCTTGTCGCACCGGATCGTGAATCCAGTAGCGACGTGCCGCGCTGTCAACAAGCTTCGAAAAGCCTGCCGAGATGCAGAAGTCAACATACTCCCGGCCGGTCATTTCCTTGCCGGTTTCCAGTCGGTACCGGACTTTCTCCGCCTCTCTGGATGCTTCGGCCAACTCGCGCTCAGCACGCGCGCGCGCTGTCTCTTTCGCCGAATGCGCCTCCCACGCAGACTGCTCGTCAGGAGAGAAGCCGCACAGGTCGAAGATCCGCCGCCGGCGTTCCGCAGCCGAGCACTGCAGGAGATCGACGTCGAGCTCGTCGCGCAGTGCGCGCTTGGACACGGTGTTCCAGTCCTTGGGGTTGTCGAAAATGCTCAACAACGACGCGACATCCCGCTGCATGACAGCCAGAGCCACGGTGTTCGCCCATTCATAGCTTCCCGAGTGCCGTGCGTGCTCTGCGCGGCGAACCAGATCGTCGTAGTGCCGCTGACTGATTGCCATCTCGGCCCGCTGACTCTTTGCACGGTCCATCTCTGCCTTGTACTGGGCCTCGCATGCGTAAGATCGGATGCGCTCGGCAAGCTTGGTAACAGGAGCAGCTGCGGCACCTGTCAGCGCCTGCGGCGCAGGCGTGAAGCGCGGCGGCAGTACGCCCGCCGCATACAAGGAATCATCGACGTGCACCGCGTTGGCATCGGCCGTCAAGCCGCGCAGGCTTGCGACAAGCTTCGGCACGTTGTACTGGGTGATCTCCAGCTTCTCGTGCCGCATAGCCTGGCACAGCCCTTTCATCACGTTTGGCAGCAAGGCCCCGCGCAAGGATGGCACCGCGATAAGCGTATGCATCCATTGCAGGTCATGCCGGCCGTAGCGATCGTTCCCGCGGTACGTGTTGAGCACGCATTCACGGAGCTTTTCACCGCGCAGCAGCGCATAGGCGACGTGGACTTCGTGTCGCGAGTTCGGGATCTGGTCCGGCGCGTAGACCGGGCCATTGGTGCCGTATCCGAACCGACGAGTGAACTCAGACTGTACGTAGTGCGCGATATCGAACGGCCCGGTTTCCTCGAACAGGTCTTTGGTGTGGAACAACGGGCCTGCATCGGCCTGATTGAGGTCGATCGCCTCCGCCGGTGAATAGCCAATGCGTCCGGCTGCCATGACAGCACCCCAAGACGCGCGACTCATTTCGTGCGGACGCAGAACCTTGCCGTCCACGCGAACGATGAAGCGGTCCACCTCCTCGATGATGTTCGAGACAATGGATCGCGCGGTTCCGGCCGGACGTACCGCAAAGTCACCGGATGAAAGTCTGACCACAGCGATTGCGCCGCGCTCAATATGACGCACAGCGATATCTTCGATCCGCAGCGGGAGCTTCGTATCGCGGTCATCGTCGTTGAGCAGCTGCAGCACACCGGCGAGCGTCGTGCGCGTTTCCACGCGCTGGCCAAGGGTTGCAACATACATGTTTGGCTCCTGAACGGAGCACGCCCCTTCGGGGACATGCCCCGATTGGGTTGATATGAGTTACGTGACTTCCACCGCCTTCTCTACAGTGATCGCTCGCAGCAGATCGCTGGAAACGATGCGCCACACTGCTCCACGAGCGTTCCCGACGCCGAGGGTGCGCGTTGGAACAAAGCAGTCGGTGTCGAGAAGTGCGCAGACTGTCGATGCGGGAAGACGCCAGAGGCAGATGACTACTTCATCGCGCGCGAGCGCTTCTGCTGGAACGTTGCTGGTGAAGGTCTCGTAACAGTCGCCGGTCAACGTCTCCACGAGGGATAGCGCCGGGCGGTCGTTCACGGCATAGAACTCGACGCCGAATCTCAGCGGCCCAGGCGAGCCAGCCAAACCAGACCCATCGATGAGGGTAGGCATTGATGCTCCTCGGCCCATCCCTTGCGGGACGGGCCCGCAAGGGTGGATAACGACGTCAGGCGACAGCGCGAGGCTGGCGACTCCGACGATTCTTGGGCCGAAGCCCGGCTACGTCGGCGAGCAGCTCGGCATCGAGCACGCGCCAAACGTCATAGTTTGCAGAGACAGCCTGGTTCGCGCGGCCTGTGCGCTCGAACTTGCCGCTGTCCAGCAGCGCCGACTTGACGTCGGTCGGCAGATTCCAATCGGCCGACACGAGGATCTCGTCCTCTGCCAGTTCGAGCTCGGGGACGTTGACTGTCAGTGAGCCATACGGCATGCCATCGTCTGCGCAGACAAGCTTGAATGCCGGACGATGGTTTTCTTCGTAGATGCAGGCTTGCAGGATCACGCCGGCGGGATAGCTGGCCATCCCAATGCCGAAGATGGGTTGTTCCATGGGGAGACTCCTTTTTGATGGAAGCCGCCCCGACGGGACGACGCCCGTATGGGTGTGAGAAAGAAAAAACGCACCCCGAGGGGTGCGTTCAAGCGGTGAGCCGACGAATCGGCTCCTGAGAATCGGTAGGCTCAGCCCTTGCGGTCCAAGTCCTTGAGCATGCGCTGACGGTCTGCGTTGCGCAGAACCCAAAGGAAAAATCCGGCAATGCCCAATCCGAACAAAAGTACAAATGGACCAAACATCACTTATCTCCTTTCAAGAATGCAGCGCCGATGGCCAATAGTACCCCAGCGACAACAATAAGGCTCACGCAGTTCAACATCGTCGTGATGGACCACCCTGGTCTACCGGCCGCATAGCCGAAGAAGCCAAGGACGGCCGCAGCCGATAGCGTGTGGCAGTACCTCCCGTAGGCTTGGAGTTGGTCTTTGCTCGGATCACGAAAGGCATCTGCGATGCGCGTGGACCACCGCTCGCTGGTAGCGTGCTCCATATCCAGCCTGTAGCTGGCATCTGTTACGCAGACAAGCGGAACGGCACTGCCCTTGAACTGCGCGACGATGGCATAGCCTTCGCCGGCGTCCACGGCTGCCAAAACACGCATCATCATTCGCTTGGGGAGTTCAACGCCGTCGTCCTTGTGCAACGAGGCAAAGCCCGTGGTTTCTTCACCGGAAGTTGATGTGAAGGTCACCTTAATGAGGCGAGTCATTGTGACCCTCCTCAGCTGCGCCGCCCAGCAACCACGCGGAGCGTGGAGACTAGGTTTGCATAGCCTTGCTCAGTGGCCAGGGTTTCCATGTTGACAGCATTGTCACGGCCGCCGGTCAGATCATTGCGGCCGCGGCACGTCCGGTAGGACATGAGCACGCCACCGTCAGCGCCTGCCGGGTGTTGGATCTCCACCAGCACGGAGTCCGTATGCAACGCGAACACGTCCACGTCACGGCGGCGCTGGCGATGCTCACGAATCGTGTATTCACGCGGGCTCAGCGCCATATCGCTTGCGAAACGACGCAGCACGCGGCAGGCATCCTGGCGAACCGCTTGGCATGCCGACGAGTTGGTCGGGCCGTGCCGACGGGTAAAGGATTTGGGGAGTTTCATGGATGTCTTCGATAAAGTCGGGACATCCCTTCCCTGACGGGACGAGTTGTCCCGCAATGGGTTGGTCCAGGCGAAGCTGGACAGTAGGTCGATGCGTCAGTGACGCGGGTGAAAGCGGCTTGCCGAACCCCTCTGGGTTGGGCAAGCCCTCTCGGGGCTTGCAGAGCCCGCGCGGAAGGTCCGCGTGGGTAGGATGAAATGAGAAGGGAACCCGATGGATTCCATTTAACGCGTCAGACGATAGCCGCCACCGCCCGAGACGAGATACACCTGCTCTCCCGCCTGGAAACGCTGGTCAGCGTCCTGTGCGACGACAATCTGGCGGCCATCCTCCTTTCGGACGATGACCTCCACACCATCGCGACGGCTCATGTGCTTGGCAGCTGCCTGAGCAAGCACGGCCGAGACGGTGCCTGACATCGCGCCGGCCAGATAGCGGCCGTTGCCGTTACCGATGACGCGAGCGCCCAGCACGCCACCAACCAGAGCGCCAATGACGCCAGGCACACCGGTGTTGGCTGATGCAACGCCATCGGTGTCGGCGATCGTGACCTGACGGACACGTACGACAGTGACGACTTCGGCTGACCCAGTGCGAAGCGCTTCCGAGCCGCGATAGACGTTCGGAGACGTGGGCTGGGCAGCGCAGCCGGCGAAGATGATGCAGCAAACGAAAAGCGAAGCGATGCGCTTGAACATGATGGCCTCTATGGAAAAAAATAGGGCCAACATGCCCACGGGCAGGAAGGCCCGTGGTGGGAGAAGGAAAAGCTGTCCGGCTATACAACCGGAAGTGTCGATGCGTCTGAGACGCGGAAGGTGCAGCAATGGTAGCAGCGTTCCTGCGACCTTGCACAAGGCAAGGCCCGCCTCCAGCGCGAACATGGGTGTGGCAAAGCCATTCCAGTGGGAACCGTTCGAGTACGCCTCGACACTGAAATCATCCGGCAGACCTTCGCATGTCACGCGAACGAGCTTCCGATCGGATGCAACAATTACTTCGGTAGATTGGGTCACAGGGTGTGCTCCTAGAAAAATGGAGCACAGCCGCCAGGGCGATGTGCCCCAACGGGTGAAGAATTGCGTGGCACGTAGCCACGAAGGTCGATGCGTCATAGACGCGAGAAGTGCTGCACATGGTAGCAGCCAGGCCAGCACTACTGCAATGTGACCGCACAAAAGAAAAAAGCCATCCCCGACGAATCGGGAATGGCTGGTCAAACAGATCTGCGCGGCTTGCGCGCGGCACGAGGCTTGGGCACTGGTAGCTTGTACCCGAATCGTTCCCACGCTGCCGGATCGAGAGGTAAAGGACTCGTCCGGCCCGTGGCCAGATTCACGAAGGCACCGCAGTACTGCAGCTCGCCTTTGCGGAACAAAGTCCACAGCAGGTTGTACGCCTGCACTGCAATTGCCTGGTTGATCACCAGCGATTGCTTCTGCAAAGCATCGGCCATCGAGCAGGAAGGCGCGGTATCAGCTTTGTCCCCTTTCGGGTTCAGCAGATCCGGGAACAAGTCGCCCACGTGGGGCAAACGTTCCGCCGCCTTGCCGCGCACCTGACCGAGGATGACCTGACCACTGTCCGACTCATTGCCGCAGTCGAGATAGTAGCCAGCGGTTCCTCGTTTCATCGCGCCGAGAATCGCCTTTCTGGCGGCCCGCGTGTCGACGCAACCAATCACCATATCGCACACGAAGCGATCGCCGCTTCCAATCCGACGTGTCTGCGCTTTCCAGCGCGTGCCCATCAGATTGTTCAGACGATTCACGATCAGCGTCGCTTTGTGCTGACCCACGTCGACCGGGTAGAACCCCTGCCGGCCGACGTTGGTCTCGCTGACGGTATCGTCATCGTAGACCGTGCAGTCAATGCCGCCAGGGTGCCCCAGTTCAAGCATGGCATGATGAAGGCGCGCCAGGTTCGGTAGCAATGCGCTGCCGGTACCGCCAGCGCCCACCACTGCGACTTTCCATGCGCGGGCCGCCATGCTCGCTGGAATGCGGTGCTCGAAGGTCATACAAGCACCTACTCGCGCGCCGCTTCGTACCACTCGCCGGGCACCTTCTCAACGTTCTCGAAGATGCCCTTGGCACAAAGCCGCAGCGCCATTGAAGGCGTCAGTGCATGGCAGTTGCCCAATACGAACGCGAACTTCACGTCGTGCTGGTCATCGTCATCATCCGTTGCCGAGAAATAGGCAGGGTAACGCCCATGCGAATGGCAGTCGACCACCAGTACGTCGCCTGCGGCCACGACGGGCCGCTCGTACTTCAGGTGCCCTCCGCTATGCTCCAAAATGCCAACTGGGACAAGGCGGAATTCCAACGATGCAGCGTTCCAAACCACCCACCCGCCAGTCTCTTTTGGGTGTGCGGCACGCGCCATCGCGGCGAATTCGCCGATCAGGCCGGCGGGAATCCGCTCGCAGCGCAGTTCGGTAACTTCCACTGCTTCGCCATATGGAATGGCGGTGCGGTACTGGAAGGTGCCGAGACGACGGACTACGCGCAGCCAGGGTCGAACGATCTCAAGAAAAATGCCGTTTGCCGCGATGAGCAGGCGCTCACCGGATCGCTCCATGGGGGCGAGCGCACCGAAGCGCGGTACCAGCACGGAGGGGAAGGACTGCTGCAGGGCAGCGTCAGCAGGATGCATGGTTACTTGTCCAGTTTGCCGGCGATCAGATCGGCCAGCGTGAATTTCATGGGGATGAGAACTTGCCGTGGGTAGTCTGGAAACTTCCCGTCGAGCATGTCCTTCCAGAAGGCGTAGGCACCGCGTTCGAAATCGACGCGCTTGCCGCCCTGGTTCGGATGAGTGAAGGCCGAGGTGAAGAAGCTCTCCTCCCACCCGGCGATTGAGGCCACGTCAATCTGCTTGGGAACGTGTGCGCTCCCGATGCAGATCTTTCCTTGGTCCCACGTGTTGAAGTAAGGCGGTTCGTGCAGCACCGTGGTTGGCACCGGTCTGTCTTCGCCATGCAGCGCGAAGACCCGGAATCCGGATGCCGATGCCTGGAATACCAGTGCCGGATGGGGAACCACTGCACTGCGCTGGCCGAGCTCGTCGCAGTCGAAGAAGACCCGCCGATGGCCTGCCGGGCACCACCATGTCACCGCAGTGGGGCTGATCGACAGCACATTCGGCGTAAGGAATTCGCCCTTGGGGAGCGATTCCTCTGCCACTTGACGGACCGCATGAATCAGGGCCTGCCGGTTGAGTGGCGTCCCGGGTCCAATTACGGGACGTCCGCCGGCGCCCTCCTTTTCAATGAGGTGGGCGGTGGCGTACGAGAAATTCCCCGGATTCGGGCCGTAAAGCAGAATGGCCCCTTGCAGAGCCACGTCGAAAGACCGCGAAGCGGTCTGAATGGTGGCCATGGGGCCTCCTATGAAGAAATGAGAGTGAGAACGCGATCAAGGGCACCGATGATCCGCAGCATGCCGTCCAGATTCTGGAACTGCTGACGAATGGCATTGGGCTCGCTCGCGATAGGGATAAAGCACTGGTAAAACGTCGCCTCACCGGAACAATTCAGGGTGTCGTAGTGATCGTCGAGGATTTCCGACACGTAGCCGCTCTCCTTAAAGGCGATCACGGCGGCCGAGTAGGCGGGTTCGCCCCATTGGGAACCCTCAAAAACCGAACGGTTTCCCTGCCGCGCAACAAGCTGCTCCAGGTCGGCAAGAGCCCCACACAACTTCCCTATCCAGCCGCCTTGTGAGCGGGCCAGCGCACGCAGGGTGCGACGGCTCAATTCGCGCAGACGGGCCGAGCGTGGTTCGAGGTGGGCAAACCGTGGCACTACGTCGTCCGGCGCCAACTCGGGGCGTACGATCGACGGCAGGTAGCGTTCAATGTCCTCATCTTCGTCTCCGAAGCGTTCCTTGAGCAGTTCCCGTGCCTCGTCGTCTGTCGACTTCGTGGTCCAGTCGCCTTCCCAGTACCAGCGGGCGAACATGTCCAACAATTCGTCCGGCGTGCGCAAGTACAGCGACTTAGAAGCTGCCGAATTGATGACACTCATGGCAGTGAAAAGCAGCGACGGATGCACTTTACGCAGGGCTTGCGCGCGCTCCATGCCGATGGCGTAGACCGCGTCACCTGGCAAGTCGATTCCGAGGTACAGCGAGGCGTCAACCTCGCCGTCCCAGCCGAACTGACTCACCTGATCTGCCACCGCGCCGCGATCCAAAAGGGATAGGCTGAAACTCAGCCTTTGGCACTGCGGCGTCCGATCACCGATCCAAGCAAGCATCGCCTGCGCAAACGCATCTCCGGCGCTGGTCGGCGCTGTGACATCCTTCGCCCGCAGCACACCAGTGGCGAACTGCGCGCGAACGACATCGAGCAGATCCACCGTATCGCCGTGGCACAGGACTGCAGTAGCGGGCACGGCAGCCGGGACAGTCGGCAGTGTCAGAAAATCATGGGCAGGTCGACATTGGGCAGCGGAATGCTGTCTCGATGGCGACCATGCGGGTTGTCCTCCAACGTCTTCAAAATCAAACGACCGAGGATCGAACAGCATTGTTGAGTCTCCTCAGAATGAAAAAAAACCGCCCTTTCGGGCGGCTCCGTGTTGACGGGGAACTGGCCGGTGGCCAGTGCCCTCATGAGGTCAGATTTGCGCATGGGCGCCCTTCGCGCCGGCGGCACGAACGAACTTGTAGCGTGCCACGCCACCGCTGTGCTCCGGACCGTCCACCGCTGCGGTGGTCAACTCCGGGTACTGCGCCGAGAAGATGTCGCGCACCTGGTCCGGCGTGAACGCCGAGCCCGGATCGGGCAGCGTCATGCCGTTGTAGGTGAACTCGCGGTTCAGAGGCTTAACTTCGATTGCCATGGCCGATCTCCCTTAGAGAAGCGATGAAAGGTCGGTTCCGCCAGTCTGAGACTGGGTTTCCGGCTTAGCATCGCCCCGCGTCGGCAGATCGTCGTCATCACCCTTCTCGCTGTCGGTCGTAGCCGTCGTCGAGTCTGGCTTTGATGCCGACTTGGTAATCGCTTTCGTTGCCTTCGTGGACTGGGCGGACTTCGCCGCGTCCAGGATGGACTTGGTGGTCTCGGCCTGTTCGGCCAGCGAGCGATGGGACGCGGTGAAGCCAGCCAGAACGTCGGCGAGACCGACATCCAGCTCCGCTGGCGTTGCGGTCAGCACCAGCGGCGTGGCCAGTGCACTGTCGGCCGGATTCTTGACCACCGGCGCAACAACCACGGTCATCTGCTCGTCGTTGCATTTCATCAGGGTGAGTACGACCTTTTCGCTCGAGTTCACGAGCGATTGGAGTTCAACAAACATGGGAGTCCTTTCGGAAATATATGGAGAGAGGCGAAGCGCGCGCGGAGGCGCGCTCCGCATTGGGAGGATCAGCAGCAGAGGACCTTGGGTACCTTGCCGTTGTAGTCGAAGTCCTTGACGGCCAGCAGGCCTTCAATGACCTCCGGCTTGGACTTGTTGAAAAGCTTGGCGAAACCATCGCCCAGCACCTTACGGATGCCGAGTTCGTCGGCGAGGACTTTCATCTCCGCCTTGGTCAGCATTTCGAGAAAATCCCGCTCGTTCACCAGGTTCCAGTGATTGCGTAGGTCGAGCTTGTGGAAGCGGCAGAGTTCCCGAAGGTTGTTCACCTCCAGGCCCTCGATCGCAGCGATGGTCAGAGCGACCGTCAACTGCGCGCGCTTGCCATCCTCTACGTTCTGTACGGCGCCGAGGCAGCCGAGCAGTGTGGAGGACGATTTCGCGCCCGTGAGCTTCTCGAAGAACTTGGTCATCGTGTCACCGGCAATCGTTCGCGATTGCCCGTTCACGGCCAGCGCAAGCAGGTACTTGTTGGCCAGGTCGGGGGATGTGCCCACTTCCTTGCGCAACGCCTTGCGCCAGAGAGCGGTCCGGTAGTTCTTGACCTTCTCGGACTCACTGATCGACGTGACAGGCTTCTCAGCCGCCGCAGACGACTTGTCGCCTTTGGCACTGCCCGCAGCCTTCGCTCCTGCTGTGGACGTGCCAGGCGCGGTCTTCGTCGCGGCTTCGTTCGCATCACGCTCTGACTTGATGCGAGCTGCTACCTTCTGCTGGTTGCAGCCGGTATCGAAGCATTGGCCGTTGTAGACCTTGCCCACGGAACCGGGCAGGCCGCTGACCGCGGCGCCGAAGCTCTGGCAAGCGTGGCAGGCTCTCGCTTGCTCCTCGCCAACGCCGGTGGGACCATCTGCCCGCAACTGAACGCGGGTTTCATTGTCGCCTGCTTTGATAATGCGCACGATCGGGTATTCGTCCTTCAACCCGTAGGCGATGCCTTCGAGCTTCCGTTCGGTCTTACCGTCGTAGCAGGGGCGATTGGTGCAATTTCCAGTCGCAATCGCCTCGCTGAACATCTCCGTCTGCAACGAAGAGTTGTGCGGGCAAGCTGCGCACTCCGTCTTGTCGAAGATGGCCGATTCCAGGCTGCACGCGGCGGCCTCGATCGTCTTCTTCAACTCGGAGACAGGCTTCTTCTCGCTGATGATGATCGGCAGAAGAACGTTCTGCTTGTCCTTGGCGAGGGTGGCCAGCAATTCGGCATGGCCGAGTTGGATCTTCTCGTGGGTCAGTGCTTCAAGAACGTGCAAGCTGCAGTTCATGAGAGCCAATCGCTTGTCGAGCTTGCTGCGCGACCAACCTACGACACGCGCGGCTTCATCACGATCGCCCTTCTGGCGGCCGACCTCGTTGGCAGCCCATGCCGCCTCGTCAGCGGGAGACATATCGGATCGCTGAGTATTTTCGACACCCGCGAGCGTGTCCGCGGTGTCGTCATCCACGTCCTTGATGAAGATGGGCATCGGATAGTCAGGCCCATGCTCTTCCCAGGCGGCAAGATAGCGCCCTTCGCCAGCGATTTCCTCGTACTCGTACTCCCCATCCTGCGGGATCGGACGCACGAGAATGGGCTGAATTACGCCGTGGACCTTAACCGACGCGCGCAGTTCCGCGAATTCACCGGGGTTCCGGTAGGTTCGGGGGTTGGCGCGACGACGAATCTTGCGCAGCGGAATGGTGTTGTTGTTGGTTTGCATTGTGGGTTCTCCGAAACGGAAATGGGGAACCCGTTGCCGCACCGGGAACATGGTTCCCGATGGGATGGAAGGGACGGAATTGCCAGGCGATGCTGGTGACCGTCGTACTGCAGAAGCTGGCACCTTGCGGTGCGGGGTCGATGCGTCTAGGACGCGGTAAGTGCCGTGAGAATAGCGTAGGCCAGTTTCGGAATCAAGCACCTGCGGTAGTGGGGTACCGCTCCGGGGGCCTCCTCAAGAAACCAGAATCGTCCGGGCCGGGCCCTTCGCCGATCTTCTCGTGGTCCATTTCTTTCCGATCAAAACGAAGCCGGCGCGGCACCGACTCGGCGCAGCATCGTTTGGACTTCGTCCAAGCCAAACATCGCCATGGGAGGATGCCGATCACCCCGAATGATCGCCACAGACACGGCCGCGTTGTAAGCGGCCAAGCGTTCTCGATGCATCGCCTGAAGCCCCGCCACGAGCAAAGTCCGGTCCGCCTCGCCAACCATGGTTCTCAGGTCTAGTTCGTTGCCCATGTCATCCTTTCCGATGGCTATCCGACCTCAGTTCGTGCGCTGTGAAGGGGCGTACTTGCGCTCTATAGCGCGGTCAGCAAAGACACCAGCTACCGTCACTACGAGCGCGGCCGGCACGCCGACCCACCAGGACAGGCCCAAGTGTCGGCTCGCCAACAGAATCATCAGGGCCAACGCGCACCCCAGCAACGACACCAGTAACGTCCATCCGGGCAGCTTGCCCGCTTCGGTGCTTCGGTTCATGTCTTTTCGCCCTACAGCACTCGATGCATAGAGAACCGCCCGTCGTCCGCTGCGACTGCTGCGTTGCGACCAACGTCCGTCTCGATGTAGACGCACCGGTGCTCGCGGCGCTTGATGGCCTGCCACACTTGCTTGAATACCTCCTCGCCTTCATCACCGCGTGGGCCGAAGAGAACCAAGTGGCTGACGGCTTCATAGAGGAGAGCTTGTTTATCGGCCTCGTTTGCTGCGCGGAGATAGTCGACCCACAGCAGGCAAACATGGTGAAGTCGGTTGAACCCGGGCGCGTCCTGCGGGCGGGAATCTGCGGGTGGAGCAAGTCGCTGCATTTTTTTCCTTTCCTTGCCTTACTGGGCGGGCTTCCAACCGATGTCCTCGCTGCACACAACCGGTGTGCCGTCCGCAGATACCTTCGCCCCCTGCTGCGCAACACAGGGAACCCCTTGAAAGGCTGAGCGATCCTTCTCCAGGTAGTACCGGCCGATGCTGGCCATCGCGATAGCGATACCGAACAAGACGAGCTTCGTTTTGATGCCCATAATTGCTAATGCCCTTCCTGCGTAGTTAGCGCGTGGTCGAAAGCGCCTTCGAATCGCGCAGTTCCCGGTGGCCGGCATGGAAGGCACGTTTCATTGTCGCCCGATTCCACGTTGAACCTCACGCCAAAAGAGATATGTTTTTGGTGAACTTTCGAGGTTTTGGGTCGAAATCCCCCCGAACTGCAAGAAAAACCCCGACATCGGAGAACGGCATCATCGGCAGGCCAGCAACGAAATGAATGGACTCCCCTGCCGAAGGGGGATGTCCGGCTCTCCCGCAAATGCACGTTGCAATGAAAAAGCCCCGAACGTCTTGAGCGACGCCGGGGCTGATTGAAGGGAACGCGGTGGCGGTCAATGAACCGGCGGCTTTTCACCGGGTTCCGCGGAGCGAAGGATGTAGCAGTCACCGGCGACGGGCACAATCTGACCAGACTCTGTCAGGTTCCAGCACGACGGCCCGGCGCTCTTGACGCCGCGATCAACGATCTGGATAAGGGGGCGCTGGGGCTTTCCCTCATCCGGCACAGTTCCCGGCGCGTGCCGGGATTCGCTGTATAGCGTGACCACAGTCACAGGGCGTGCACCTGGTGCTTCATGGGGCGATTGCGCCAGCGCGACTTGCGTGGGCAGGCAAAGCGAAGCTGCGAAGAGAACTGCGCAGCGCAGGATCGCCGCGGGTTTCGTGGAAATAGTGGTTGCACTCATGAGTGGGCTCCTTTCAGAAATGGGAAAGGCCCGTAACGGGCCCAATTGGAGAGAGCTTCCACGTGCGAGAAGCATTCGCTGATACCTAGAACAGCTGCGGAGCAGTCTCCGATCCGGCAAGCGATTGCGAACACTCGCGGATGAACTCGCGCTTTGTGCGAGCGACTGACTTCACTCCATGGTGGCGGGCCACAAAAGCACGAGCTTCCGCCAAGGTAATGTGGTTGAGATCCAGCTTAGTGACTAACGTTTGCAGCGTGCACCGATCGATCATCACGGCCGCTCCGTCAAGGTGGACAGTTCAGCCACGCACGTCGCCCAGTCGATCAGTCCTGATTGGTGGCGCTGCATGATGGCCGACCGCTTCACGCCCAAGGCCCAGCGGGCCGTTGAAGCCACGCGGTCTAGTGCGCCGCTGTCGATCCTCCGATAACCGAGTCCCATCATCTCCTCAACGGCCGCAAGCATTGTGTCGTGCGCTGCGTGGCCGGAGAAGCCGTCCAGGTCGAAGTACTGCACGCGAAAATGGCACGGAGAACTCGCGTCAGGAAGGACGAAGGCCCACGCATCGCGCGAGACCGAACGGCACTCTATGCCGATTGGCACGCCAGCGTGCCGCCCCATCAATTTCTGATACGCGATCTGCGCGGGTCTTGCAGCATCGCGCAGGTGCTCGGCGAAGCCAGGATCAAGGTCACGGTCCTCGCCGCAGACGCGCATCCACGAACGAGTCCTATAACGAGCAAGCAGGTGGCGAGGTTCGACGTAGGCGAGCATGCCATGCTGGTTTAGCACGGCGACCGTGTTGTCCGGCTGATCTGAGGCGAAGGCCTTTGTTGTGACCGTCACGGAATTGCCGGCGCGGAAGCCCCAGCTGTGGCTCTCCTTGTTGGCATGAACCAGACGAAGCTTCATTCCGTCAGTGAAATCGATCTTTTGCATGAGTGGACTCCTATGTGGAACCCACATCCCCAATGCGGGAAGCGGGTCCCGTCGGGTGAATATGCGAAGCGTCCTCCACGATGGTGGTGGACAGGAGGGGTTGGACGTGGCCTACAGCCAAGCCGAGCGAACGAGTTTCATGAGGCGCCTGGTTCGGCGTATCGCGCGGACGCGAAACGCCAGCCAAAGGCCGCCAGTGCAGACGACCGCAGAGCCGCAACCCAACAACTGCGCGTTGAGCAGGGCCGCGTTCGTAGAAGTGACGAGGAAATAGGATGCGGACATCAGCATTGCCACTACCAGAAGGACAGCGGCGTCCGATGCACGAGTTTGAGACATGGCAAGACTCCCTAAGAGAACGAAGCCTTGCCCCATAGGGAAGGCCCCTATGGGTGGAGAAATGAGGTGTGCCGGCGAGCCAGCAAGGTCGATGCGTCAGAGACGCGGATGATCACGCTGATTTTAAGGGAGGCAGGAAGCATCGACAAGCCGCGCTCCTGCGGCACAAAAAAAAAAGCCCTCACGAATGAGGGCGGGTAGGAACGGGTCATCTGAGAGAGCTTCCGTAGCGAGGCGCTACAGAGACAATCTTAGGGGCATTCGGGTCGCGGCCATGCCTCGAAAGCTCCCCAATTTCGCCTCCTTTTCTCCATCAGAACAGCGCGAGCTGATCATCAGGAACGAACACTCGCATGGCCGGCCTGGTCACTGCTGGCTGCTCTGGATCCGCGCTTACGTGAAGAATCGACAGTAGGTCGGCGGCTTCTCCGTCACCGTCGACGTCCGGCAGGGCCTCCGCGCATTCGGTGTCGTTCTCCGCTGCCGGCATGTCCACCAAGGTCTCCATGGCCTCACGGAAACGCTTCAATCGAAGCTTCGCGCCCCAACCGCCTAGGATGTGCGCCGGCGTGAACCAGTTGGCCCAAGACTCCACCGACAGAGCATTTCCGTGAACGACGATGGCGGGAATGTTCAGGAGTGATAGTTGGACATACGCCATGTGCACGCACCGCGGATCGATATCAATGCATGTTGCGTGCATGGTCTGCTGATAGTTCCGGCCGGCATCGTGCAGAGCGTCGGCGCAGGCGATGACCATGCCGCCGGCCCCGCACGCTGGCTCGCTGATCGTGACGAAGCCATCTCAGTCGATATACGGATTGCCATCGCCGATGTTCATGCGGGCCATCATCCGGGAGACGTCGTACGGGGTGAAATACTGCCCTGCCCTGTCGTTGCCGAGCTCGAGCATCATGTAAGTTTGCCCAAGGATATCGGCCAGGCCGTCGCCATTGGGCACCAGCTGCTGAACGCGAGCCTCGAACGTGAGCGTCAATGCTCCCAGCATGCTTGCGAACCGCGCCAGGTCGTCACGCTCGTACCGTTTGGCGATCTCAAGGTATCGCTTCTCACGCACATCGAAATGATGGCGATCGACAGCATTGCTGATGGCCAGCGCGGACATCTCAACGAAATCCGAGAAGACCTCATGCGTCGAATGTTTGTGGCCAAAAGCCTTGAAGAGCGACAGCAATTCCTTGTGAGGATCACTGGCGTTGCCTTCGAACTTGCGTTTCGCTGCGCGGCTCATGGGCACGCCCTACGCAGAAACGGGTACGCCGCCGACTCCCGGCGAAGGAATGGGAAACTGTTGGTGGGCATTTTGGTAGGGTGCGATGCCCGGGATCACCCCTACCGGGACGATTCCCGGACGGGTTGAAGTAGATGGTTCAGTGCCCAACGAATTGAGCGAGGCGCACGGCAAGATCACGATTCAGCCGGATCTCCCAATGCTCGTTGAACTGTCGAATCTCGGCGCCAGGGAATGGCCGCCGTTGTGTGGGCGCAAACGATGCATCGACGCGGAACTCGTGCAGACACGCGGCGAGGGGAAGTTCGCCAGAGTGCTTCGCAAAGACCGCCAGGGCGGTTACGACCAAGCGCGCGCGCTCAACTGAGCCAGCGCGCAACCACCGCATGCCAGGCTGTTGGCCCGCCGCTGGCTCAGATGTTGCGGAAAGACGCAAAACCCCTGTCTCGCGCGTCAAGCGCATGCTGAGGACCGCGTTGTCCGCGAAGGCCCCGCGCAGCAGGTTTGCAGCGTGCTCGACAGCGACTGGTTGCATAGTTGGGGCGACCATCTCTTGCCAGAGCTTGTCCAGATCGGGAATCTCGCCAGCGTCGATGATTTGCCAGACGTTGCGGGGGCCATCGAGAAATACCCGCGTTTCGTCGACGCGATGACCGAGCTGCATGCTTGCCTTGTCGACAAGGTTTGCGGTTATCCGTTTCAGGAACGCTCGGCGGTGGCGCAGCCGCGACTCAGTGGAGCGCAGGCGGGCCGCTGGTCGTGTTGCATGGGGGAAGAGGTTCGATTCCAGTACAGCGATGCGATCCATGTCGGCGGCGCTGGACTGCACGGCGGCCAGGAACTGGCCGATGAGTTGGTTGTACATTCTGGTCTTCTCAATGAAATGAGGGAGACCACCCCATCGGGAGGTCTCCCGATGGAAGGAATTGGTGCGTCAGAAGCTGGCGTGAATGCTCGCCGCCGACGGCACAGTTATTCAGCCAAGCTGACCCAGTGGCGGGCAGCTTGCCTGGACACGTCGGCAACCGGCTCGCTCCGGACAAGAGCCTCTTGGCCACCCGGCACGGCCTTCAGTTCGTCTACGTCTGCGCCCTCGATGTCGTGATCCACGATGATCACGGTGGGATAGCCATCGCTTTCAACTTCCCGCACGAGGCCGCCGCTCAGATGAACGATGACCGTAGGGTTCGCGATGCTGGTAGGTTGATTGCTCATGGGTACTTCCTCAGTGTTTTCGGGAAGCGCCCGCCGGGACGTTTCCCGAAAGGGTGAAATGAGAGTTGCCGTGCAGATCCGAAAGGATCCACACGGCATATTGGTCAATGAAGACCGTAACTGAGATTGCTGGCGAGGATCATCTCTCGCGCGGCATGCTGCTTGAAGCCACCGAGGTTCTGGCGAATCCATGCGGCTGCAAGCTCATTCACATGTGCTTCATCGCGATAGATGTCACCTCCGAACCGACGCAGAAGAAAGGCGTGATAAGCCTCATGCGCGGCGCCGGCGATGCTGCGGCCGCTCGTAGCATCCAGACGATCAACCATGATGCTTGGGGCAACGCAGTTGAATGTACGGGTGTACACGTCACCGTCCCAAGCAGCCAAGGACTCATGGCCGTTGTTGAACTCAAAGAAGTCTCCTTCCTTCACCAACGTCCGACCAGGTGTGCAACCTTCATCCAGTGACACGAAAGCGTCACCGAGGATGTCGCGAACGACATCGATCGCAGTCCAACGGGCTTCCATATGCATTACTCCATAGGAATAGCGCGCAGGTAGCCCATCCCTTGCGGGGATGAATCCCCGCGCGGGAAATGAAAAAGCGAACGTGATCAGGCCGGC
This sequence comes from Cupriavidus sp. SHE, assembly GCF_000812445.1. NCBI lineage: Bacteria > Pseudomonadati > Pseudomonadota > Betaproteobacteria > Burkholderiales > Burkholderiaceae > Cupriavidus > Cupriavidus sp. SHE. The sequence continues at coordinate 19,646 of NZ_JWMB01000051.1, forward strand.
TGGCCCGAAAGATGAGAGAACTTTGTGAGCGCCCACAGGACTGCAACTGCCAAGGCAGCGACAGCCAGAGTGGAGAGCTGAAACGACAGCAGCGCAAGGTTCGACGTCGTGACGATGAAGAACAGGGCTGCGAAAAGAATCACGACCAGCGCAACGATGGCGACGGCCGTTTCACGGGTTTCAATGACGGGCATGATGGCTCCAATGGAAGATGGAGCCATGGCCCATTAGGGACAAAGCCCCAATGGGAGAAGAAAAGAAGATGGCCGGTACGCCGGCGAGGTCGATGCGCTAAAAGCGCGGAGAATCGGACGGATAGTACCTCGCACCAGCGCCAAGAACAAGCGCCTCGGGTCAGGCCGCGCCCTTCATTTCCGGCATGCAATCCCTGAAGTCCAAATGGAGAGCCCGCACCGGGATCATGTTCGCCTCGGCATCCGTCGAGACAAGCGCCGCCATCTGCGCCGCGTAGCAAACCAGGCCATTTGCGCAACGAACCACGTTGTCGATTAGAGCCATGGGGTATCCGGTGCTGGACCTGGACATGGGATGCATACCGCCGTGCGTGAAACTGTGCAACGCCCGCAAGGACTGCGCGCGGTACTCATCGAGATGCGCCACGATGCCCTTGACGCGTGGGTCATCGAGCTTGAGCAGCTCGTCAAACATGACCTTCACGCCCGGCGCACTGTCAGCCGCACGGGCCGACTCTTCCGTAAGCGGCTCATGGTACTGCCGCACCCATTTCTCGTCGGCTGCCTCCAGCAGCCAAACGCCGCGAATCAGCGTCTCGAACTGCGGCCGGAACAGCGCCATCGCTGCGTTTGGCATCCCGATCGTAAGCAATGCCACGGCGCCGGCCGCGTGCTCCACCGACATCAGTGCGCACTGGTATGCGGAGATCGTTCTTGGATGGTCCGTAGTAACTGCATTGGTCATGCAGGCCACAGCAGCGGAGTGAAGTTCGGCCGAACGCGCCAGAATATCGGCAGCCATAGTTATGTGAGCACCTTTATCTCGTTAGCCTCTCGCCGCGCCTGTCGAACGCGGTTGACTACATCCCAGCGCCGCTTCTCTACCTCCTCCGGGTTCTCTAGGTTGGCAAAGTCCGGCATCGGCCCATCCCCAACGAACGGCTTGTAATCTTGAGGAAGCTTGCCCTCGGCCTTCAGCTTGTCGCGCTGAAGGCGGCCCAGCCCGTCAGTCGTTTCCGTGATTGCCACGTAGTCCCAACGAGTGGGCACGGCCGCGTCGGAAAACCAAGCCTCCCCCTCGCCCTGGCCAACGATGGCGACGACATCGTAGATCCTCCCAGCGGAAGACGGCACGGCCCGCACCTCGAAGCGCAACACCTCCGGCCGCGGATGCCAAAAGACCCTGTCCAGGTAGCGCTTGAACGTGAAGGCGTCCATTCGGGCGATTTCACTGTATTGAGGCTCACCGGGGGGGATGAACTCGCGCTCGTCGCGCGGCCGAGTGCCGAGGGAGACCTCACGAGGCATGGGAGCAGGGGCGTTGGGCATGATTTTCCGCAAAAGACACACGAAATTCTATAGCTTTCGCGGCTGCGACCGGCTCCGCACACCCCGAAAATGGTTCTCGGGGCATCTCGCCCGCCGGTAGCCTTGACTTCGCCGCGGCGCCGGTATCTTGGTCTTAGACCATTCCGTACCTTGATGCCATGCGCTTTACCCGATTCGAACGCTACGAGCCGATCCAACGCAACACGCGCCGCGAGGTCGCATTCTCGCGCAAGCAGGCGCGCGAGCGTGACCGCTACCCCCTCTTCTCCGATCACGTCGCATGCGAGCAGCACGGCGTGGACGAAGAGTTTGCGCGTCGGCAGCGGCAATCCGATCGATTCGAGACGACACAGCGTGCCTTTCACGCTCGAGTCTGGCGCAAAGCCCGTACTCGATTCTTCTCGTTGCCGGAAGCCGTCAAACAGCAAATCCGCGACAAACGGCTGACATGGCCGGGGCCCACGACGGCGATGTACTTTAGCTTCATCGTCGAAGAGCTGAGCGGCGATCAAGCTCGCCGAGTAGCCGAGGCTGCGGCGAAACTCGAGGACAACCGCGCGCGAGGTCGCGCCGGCACGGGCGTGCAGCAGCGCATGGGGCTCACGCGATGACACCCACTGCCGAGCAAGACTGCGCCGTGGAGACCGTTCTCTCTGGCGGACCTGTCAAGGTCAAGGCGTACGCCGGCGCGGGGAAGAGTTCCACGCTCAGAATGACCGCGCAAGCACTGCCACGCTCCCGCGGCTACTACCTGGCTTTCAACAAGGACATTGCCGAGGAGGCCAAGGGCAAGTTTCCGAAGAACACGACCTGCAAGACGTTCAATTCGCTGGCCTTCGGTGCAACGCGACCGGAGATCACCCGCAAGCTCAAGAACCCTGTCGAGCCTCCATTTCAACTGGCGCAGCGCTACGGCCTTGGCACCGTGCGGCTGCCGACGACAATCGGCAAGGATCTGGAGCTTGGCCCCAGCAAACTTGCTCGCATGGTGATGGATGGCGTGGCCCGCTTCTGCCGATCCGCTCAGGCCGAGCCGCTGGCATGGCACATTCCGGTCGACGAGATCGTGAAGGAAGACGAAGCCGAGCACTTGCGCAACAGCCTTCTCCCTCACGTCAAGAAACACTGGGCCGAGTGCATCGCCCCCAATTCGCCCTCCGCAATCACGCACAACATCTACGTGAAGCTGTGGGAACGCAGCCGCCCGCGCATCGGCGCCGATTTCATCCTGTTCGACGAGGCCCAGGACGCTGATGGACTGATGCTCTCCGTTCTACGCGCCCAACAAGCCCAGGTAGTCTACGTCGGCGATCCGTATCAGCAGATCTACGAGTGGCGCGGCGCCGTCAATGCGATGGAGCACATTCGCGCGCCCGAGTGCGCGTTGACCGAGTCCTTTCGCTTCGGGCCCGCGATCGCTCAGTTGGCCAGCCGGATGCTCCGTCTCATGGACGAAGAAACGCCGCTGCGAGGCCAGGACGACATCGAGTCGCGCATCCTCCTCGACGAAAGCCCCGGTTTGCAGAAGTTCGACGCCATCCTCTGTCGGAAGAACGCCACGCTGCTGGCAAAGCTCGCAGAAGGCATTAGTCGTGGCCACAAGGTCGCAGTGCGCGCCAAGGCTGAAGACCTGCGCGCATTCGCCGACGGCGCCGAGCGCCTGATGCGCGGCGAGCGCGTCTTCTATCCGGCTGCCCTTGCCCTGTTTGAGACGTGGGAGGAAGTTCAAGAGTACGCCGAGTCCTTCGCCGGCCGCGACCTGCAGCCATTCGTGAAGCTGATTGACAACGAGGGCGTGGACTACCTGCGCTTGATCCTCACCCGCGTCACGCCTGAGAAGGATGCGGACTACGTCCTCTCGACGGTACACCGGGGCAAAGGGCTGGAGTGGGATCACGTGCAGCTCGCCGGCGACTTCAAGTTCAAGCAGGACGAGGGGCGGCTCACGATGACGCCCGAGGAAATGCGGCTGCTCTATGTCGCCATGACGCGCGCCAAGCACGTGCTCGATGTCAGCGAGATTCGCCGCGACCTGTACACCATGTTCCGGGAAGCCGGAGTCTAGGAGGACCCATGATCACCGTGCGGATTGGCGGGAACGAGTTCCCGATCGACGATGTGCTGGAGGAACCGGGGCGCTATGCTCGCCACCTTGAGCGCGCAAAGACCATCCAGGGATTTGCAGAATGCGGCTGCGTTCAAACCCGGCCGCGCCCGAAACTGGTCATTCGCCGCCACCGCGACATCTTTCTGCTGGCTCGCTGGCCGGAGCAGGCCCACCGCCACGCCGATTGTTGCCCTTTCCACCGTCAGGCACAGGGCAAGCCAGGCTCCGGGGACAATCTCGACGCCTTCCGCACGCGCGATGGCCAGCACGACATTCGCCTTGATGCGACGTTATCGGTCAGCGCACGTACACCGGCAAGGACCATCCAGCAGACGCCCAAGGGCGAGACCACCAAACCCCAACGACGATCCGCAGGCCTGCTCGCATTTCTCGAGTACGCGTGGGAGCACGCGGGCCTCAACGTCTGGCCCGGTACAGGCTCTCGTGGCTGGAATGCCTGCTGGTCGCAACTCACGACAGAGTTCGCCGACTGCCGCATCAATGGCAAATCGGCAGACAGCCTTCTGCACGTGATGCAGCGCTGGGACCCGGCACGCAAGGCCGAGCTCCTGGCCGAGTTCGAGGCCTGGCAGGCTCGCCTCACGCCGACGGCGGCCGGCTCGCCGCGCGGAATTGTCATTGGGGAGATCGATTCGCACGAGACAACCCAGTACGGCGGAAAGATCGTGCTACGTCAGAGCACTCAACGATTCTTCTTGTCGGGCGGACACTATGAGCGGCTCCAGGCGTCGTTCGGTACCGCGCTGGCGGGTATTGGGAAAGCCGACCAGCGCTGCATCGCAGTCCTGCTCGTCGAGAAATCCAAGTCCAATTATCTGACGGTGGTCGATATCGCCGTGATGCTGGCCAACCGCCAGTTTCTGCCCTGTGATTCGTCCCATGAAGTCGCGATGGCCGACTACCTGGTCAGCCTGCGGCGAGCTTTCCGGAAGCCGCTGCGCCATGTTGGCCGGGCGCCCGTGCACCCTGACTTCGTACTCACCGACGTTGAGCCGGAGAGGGTGATCGAGGTACTGGGCATGACCGGCAACGCCGAGTATGACGCGCGGATGGTGGAGAAGCGGGCGCATTATCAGGCTGCGGGCACGCCTTTCACCGAGTGGGACGCCACTGCGCACCCCGTCACATCCGTCCGTCTGCCCCCTCCTGCTCGCCCCAATGACGGCACCTGACATTGCTTCGGCCGCACAGATCGAGAGGCAGTATGCCCAGGCTCTCGATCTCGTCCAGAAGTACCGAGCCGCCTCGATAGTGTTGGTCCAGCGGCACCTACACGTTGACCTCCGAGATGCGGAGGCCCTCTTGCGCCGGATGGCCCAGGAAACCACGATCGTGCGCCGCATGCCGAATGGGCTCTACCAGTTCACCGGCGAAGCGATCGGCGGGGAACTCAAGTCCCTCCACGGCTTTGCCCGCGAAGTGCTCGACGCAGTAGCGACCGGACAGGTCGACGCACACCGGCTGAAGGAGGCAGCTATCCGCTTCGGAATAGCAGAGGACCTCATCGCCACAAGGCGCTGTGGCGAGCGGTGCCAATGCACCGATTTTCCGACCAGATGCCTGCGGGCTCGTATGCGCCAGTCTCCCCCAGTTACACCCCTGCCTTGACATTGGGAACAGGCCGATAGGCTGAAAGGGTCAATGGCTGCCCCTGGACCACATGAAACCCCACTCAACGACTCCCCCCGGTTTGCCTGCGGGTGACGGCGCCCCACCCTCCCATCTGGTAAGCCTGATCGCTTCCCTGATCGCCGCAGATCTCGTTGGCCAGCCAAAAGCCGAGGATCTGCAACTGGTCGAACTGCGTCTCGTCGAATTTCTCGTTCGCGCCAAGACGCACCCGTACTGCGAGCGCCCATCCACCCAGGCGGAAGCAGCAGAACGGGAACACATGGGCTGCGCGTTCTGCGGCACCGGCATCTATGCCACGCCGTCCCCAACCGCTCACATGATGCTTCGCAACGCCCCGGCCTTGCCGCCACGAAAGGACTGAAAAATGCCAACGGACCAAACCGTCTCGCCGGCGATGCGCCGCATTCTTGAAAACCTGGTGGCCGGCCGGCCCACACTTGGCCACCTGCGCGGCCAAAGTGCACACGGCGGGGCCTTCGGCACCGTTCAGGCGCTCCACCGCCGCGGCTGGATCGGCCTGAATGAGGCAACGCAGTGGGTGATTACCCCTGCAGGCCGGACCGCCATCGGTGCCGACGCGCCGGAGCGCGATACCCGGACCATCGACATGTTCGAAGGAGCACCGCTATGAGCGAAAACTCCAAGATTGGCTGGACCGATCACACCTGGAACCCATGGGAGGGCTGTCAGAAAGTCGGCCCCGGATGCGACCACTGCTACGCCGAGACCCGCAATGCGCGCTTCTGCGGCGGCCATGCCGATAACTGGGGGCCAGGCGCGCCGCGCCGCCGCACTTCGGTGGCCAACTGGCGCAAGCCCTTCCGCTGGAACGCCGCTCACGCGGCATTCGCCGCTGTGCACGGCCGCCGGCAGCGCGTCTTCTGCGCAAGTCTGGCCGACGTCTTCGATAACGAAGTGCCGATCGAATGGTTCATCGACGTTCTGGACGTCTGGCGTCAGACCCCGAACCTCGACAAGCAGATCCTGACGAAGCGCATTGGCAACGTCACCAAGCGGCTGGGTGAAGCGTTCAACGCCCTGCTATTGCGAGAGGACTGCGACGACAACCCCACGGTGCCGTGGCTGGCCACATGGATTGCCGGCAACGCGCCTGCCGACATTTGGCTGGGCGCAACGATCGTCAACCAGGCCGAGGCGGATCGCGACATCCCCAAGCTTCTGAGAACGCCCGCGAAGACTCGCTTCCTTTCCATGGAACCGCTTCTCGGGCACGTCGACGTTTTCTCTACGATCACCGGCGAGCTACTTCACACATCCGGCAACGACTACAACCCTGGCTCGATCGACTGGATCATCGCTGGGGGCGAGAGCGGCACCGGGGCGTCCATTCGCCATATGCACCCCGCGTGGCCTCGGAGCCTACGGGACCAGTGTGCTGCAGCTGATGTGCCGTTCAACCTCAAGCAATGGGGCGAATGGCACACTGCGGCGGTCCACACCGGCACCGGTGAACCTGTGTTCCGTACGTTCGAGACGTTCGACGAATGGGCCAACAAGGCCTCGACATGGGTTGGCAACGGTATCTGCCTCGACAGGCACGGCCAGCTGCTGGCCAGAGGCGAAGACTTCATGCGGGCACGTGACGAGGGGCGCTTCCCGGTCACCGTCATGCACCGCGTGGGCACCAAGGCCTCCGGCCGGCTGCTCGACGGCGTGGTACACGACGCGTTTCCAACGACAACCCTCGATGTCGCCGCGGCTTGCCATCGCGCCCTCGAGCATGGAGTCACCTAAGGGTTCAGCCTGCGTAGGCCAACGGATTCAACATATTCCGCCCTTCACGGGGTAACAATGTAGCGGCAAAGCTGTAATGTCCGGTTTTAGCAAAGCAGAAATGTCCGCTTGAGGCGCTCTTCGTGGTATTCAGCCAGCCCAGTTGAATGCAATGGATAGCGCCCAGGCGATGGCTAGAACCGACGTCATTACAGTAAGCATGCGCGAGTTAGACAGGCTCAAGACCGTCCAGGCGGTCGTGGATGGTCAGTTGCGGCCCGGCGTGGCCGCCGAACGGTTGCAGATCACCGACCGGCAGTTCCGGCGGCTGTTGGAGCGCTATCGGCAGGAAGGCCCGTCCGGGCTTGTGTCCCGGAAGCGCGGCCGGCCCGCCAACAACCGGCTATCGGCCGATCGCGAGGCTGCAGCGCTTGGCCTGATCCGCGAGCATTACGCCGACTTTGGCCCGACCCTGGCCACCGAGAAGCTGCGCGAGCGCCATGGACTGACGTTGTCCAAAGAAACGATCCGCCGACTGATGACAGCAGCCGGCCTGTGGGTGCCGCGCAAACAAAGGCCGCCGAAGATCTACCAACCTCGTAACCGGCGCGCCTGCCTGGGCGAACTGATTCAGATCGACGGCTGCGATCACCGCTGGTTCGAGGATCGTGCGCCGGCGTGCACGCTGCTGGTCTACGTGGATGACGCTACCAGCCGGATCATGGAGCTGCGTTTTACCTATACGGAGTCTACGTTCAGTTATTTCGCTGCGACGCGGACATATTTGGAGCGCCACGGTAAGCCGGTAGCGTTTTACAGCGACAAGGCGGGTGTCTTCCGCGTCAACCATCCCCACGCCACCGGCGGCGATGGTCATACCCAGTTTGCTCGGGCCTTATTTGAGCTCAACATTGAAGGCATCTGCGCCAACAGTAGCCAGGCCAAGGGACGCGTTGAGCGGGCGCACCTGACGCTGCAAGACCGGTTGGTTAAGGAACTTCGTCTGCGAGGCATTAACACGATGGAGGCTGCCAACGCGTTTGCGACTGAGTTCATCGCCGACTACAACGCGCGCTTTGCCAAAGTGCCGCGCAACAGTCATAACGCCCATCGGGCGCTGCGATCGGATGAAAACCTGGATCTGATCTTTGCATGCCGCGAGCCCCGTCGTGTGTCCAAGAGCCTGACAATCCAGTTCGACAAAATGCTGTATCTGTTGGCGGATACGCCGGAACATCGCAAGCTTGTCGGTCACTACATTGATGTCTATCACTACCCCGATGGCCGGATAGAACCGCGGGCGAATGGCATTGCTCTAACCTTCACCACCTACGACAAGTTATCGGAAGTGAACCAGGGCGCGATCGTGGACAACAAGCGACTCGGACATGTGCTGCAGTTGGCCCAATACGTTCAAGAAAAACGGGACAACACACGATCTCACTCTTTGCATACCACTGAAGGACCTCCCCGCAAGCGTGGACGGCCACCTGGTAAAAAGTCCCAGCGCTCGCTGGATCAGAGCGATATGTTGGAAGGGTTAAAGCGCCTGCAGAAGCCATCGTGGCCCCTTAACGGAACGGATAACTGACTCACTTACTACTGGAACCAAAATTCGCTCTGCTTGCATGATAGCCCTCACCCTGAGCTGGACTCATTCGTGTCAGGCCGGCACCACCGCCCTACGGACAACCCCAAAAAACTGACCAAGCGAGTTGAAGACTCACCGGACATTTTAACTTTGCCGGCGACCGGACATTTCAACTTTGCCTGGACAACAAACTCGATCAAGGTAGCAATGCAGCAGTTCGACAACGAAGAAAGAGAGTATCCCGAGCCGGAGACCGTGCTCGCCATTCGCGGCGCCATCGCCACCGGCCAGATGGGCGGCCCAATGGGCGAGCCGGACAACTGGCTGAACGAGTTCTGGCAGATCGGCGCGGCCCTACGCGACCATGCCGAAATGCTTCAGGGCTTTCAGGGAACCGCCAGGCGGGAGCTATTGAGCACAACGAGCGAGTATTTGACCGCCAATGGGTCGATGATCGAACAGCCCGCCGACCAAACCTGATCGGACCAGGCCGCAGGAAGGCATAATGCCGGCATTTTCAGCCCCCGGGATATGTCATGCCAAGCGGCCTACTTCCATGCGACCACTGCGACGGCGCGCCTTTATATGTTGCCGGCCGCCTGCAGGCAGTTATCGTCTGCGAAGAATGTGGCATGTCCACGCCGCCAGTTCAAATCGACTCCACAGATCCTGATGCGGCTTTCGTGCGCCTGAGCGCCATCTGGAACAGCCGCGTGGAACACCGCCCCGCGGACCTGGAAGCCATCTCTATGCTGGCGCGCCGCACCCTTGGCGAACCCGACATTCCCTATTTCCTCAATCTGCTCGCGTCGACCTCAGGCGACTGGGAGACGAACGGGCCGAAGTTCGCCGCAATTGCCGCAGCTCTGGCGCAGCCCAGTTCCGACTTCCAGCGGGTAGCCCCACCCAGCACAGTGCTTGCGGACGCCGCCCGGTATCGAAAGCTGCTCCGGCGCGCGAGGGTCATCTATGTTGACGGCGCGCCATTGATTCACTTCGAGCATGTCCCTGCCCTGGGGGCCGAGATCGCCGAAGAGGCACTGTCCGACAGTGAATTGGCGTTCTCTGATCGAGAAGCGTTCGTCGGCAGGGCCATAGACGGCCTGCCCGAGGGCTGGCAACCTTGACTTCGCCATCGGCGAGGCAAGCTGGTTGGGTAGCCTCCTAATAAGGACTCCCGATGATTCGCCACCTCGCCGCTGTCGCACTTCTTTGCCTCACCTCGGTCTCCGCTGGAGCACGAGACACCCAACCTCCGCAGTGCGGTACCGTATTTAGCCAAAGCCCTCCGGCCGTCACAAAGCCCGCCGGCCGCACGCAGCTCCTGTGCAATAGGGCATACGCCGTGCTGTACTCGAGCAGCACACGCACCGCGCTGTGGGCGGCAGAACGACTCACCCGTGAAGCCGTGGATGCCGCAAGAACCCTTTCGCGCGACAGCGACTTCTACGAGGAGACTCGGTTGGCCGACGCCGACCGCAGCCGGTTGTCGGACTATGCCCGTTCTGGCTATGACCGCGGTCACCTAGCGCCGAGTGGGGATTTCGCAGACAAGACTGCGCAGGCGGAGAGCTTCAGCCTCGCCAACGTCGTGCCGCAGAACAGTTTTTCAAATCGCCGCACGTGGAGTCATATCGAGACGTCGACTCGGCGGCTTGCCCGCCAGTACGGCACCATTCAGGTGATCACCGGGCCGGCATTCATCCGCGATGTAGGCGCCCTCAACGGACGCGTTCGGATTCCGGACTTTCTCTGGAAGGCGATCTATGTCCCCGGCGTGGGTGCCGCCGCCTACATCGTCCGCAATGACGCGACGCCGGCGTACAGCGTCATCAGCCTGGACGAGCTGCGCCACTTCACCGGAATCGACCCGTTCCCCGCCTTGGGCAAGCCGATGCACTCGGTAGCCATTGAGCTACCGGCTCCGACGCCTCACCCGGGAGAGAAGGCGGCTCGCCGCGTCGCCTTCGCCTGGCTGGCATCCAGCGACAATGTGGGAAGTTCGGCGGGGCCGGGATCTCTCAATCATCTCGTGCGCGATGCCGGGGCGCTGGCTTCCCTGGTTCTTGCCTACGCCCGCTAGCGCGCGCCCCTTCCATACGAACCTTTTCGCTCGAAAGACAAAAGGCGCATCTCGTGATGCGCCTTTTTCATTGGCCATGACCCGTCCTGAATACCCTGTGCCGCTTCAGCGGTTCACGGCTTCTTTGAACTTCTGGCCAGCCTTGAACTTCACCGTCTTGGCCGCTTCAACCTTGATCTCTTCGCCGGTTCGCGGGTTGCGCGCCGTACGCTCGCCTCGCTCCCCCTTGCCAAATGTGCCAAAGCCGACCAGGGTCAGCGTCTCGCCCCTCGCCACGGCTTCCACAATGGCATTGAGGGTTGCGTTCAATGCCTGTTCGGCCTTGGTTTTCGACAGACCATCCACACCAGCGGCAATCGCGTCGATCAGTTCAGCTTTCGTCATGCTCCAGTTCTCCAAAGTGACAGCCTCACGATTCAATCACGCTGTCGCTGGGATTGATCCGCGAATGACGACACTAAACCTTGGCCTTTCCCCGATTTTCCGGTGAGCGTGCTCAGAAAATCGCACCCGAGTGGAGCGCCGGCCACCCGCGACACAATCCCGCTGCCGGAGCGACCCCTACTGCGAGGATTCCGCACGGCCGGTAATCGCCAGCCACAGATACCGGATCGTCATCCTGCAATCCGAGGTAAAGGGCAAGAGGTTGTAGGCCGCGCGGAATCCGACCAGGCAGCACACTAACACTGGGATGGGGCCCGTTGCACCTACGAGGTAGACCACCGCGGCAACGATGAGCGCGACCAGCACGTCCGCCATCCACCCAGCGGCACTCATGAAGGCCCGCTTCGCACAGCTCAGTTGCCAGTACCGGTCGTCATAGGTAACCCGACCACCGAGGGGCAACATCCGCAGCGCGAACTTGCAGCCGGACGGCGTGGCACGCGTGCGGAAAATTGCCGGCCCCACTCCCAATGCAAACTCTTCGCTGTCGATTCCGCATAGCTTGGCCGCGTAATAGTGGCCGGCCTCGTGGCACACCGTCATGAGCATCTGCAGGCCGATGAGCGGGCCGACGTATGCACGCAGCAGCTCGCCATCCGTGAGCGAGAGAAAGTACGAGGCCGAGCAAGTCCAGTCGCAAGCTGTGGTCATGATGCCTCGATAATCCGGTAGAGCTTCGCGCGAGATATGCCAAGGGCGCGAGCCGCGGCCACCTTGTTGCCATCCGCAGCCGCAATCGCTGCGTCGACATCCGTGAGTGTCGGCGCCGGCCGGCCAATCGAAAGCTGCGTGGAGTACGTGGAGAGGTAGGCGTTAGCCTTTGTTGCACGGCTGTGGCCAGCCGCCTCCACTACCTTACGCATTGCTTCTCGGTGCGCGTCCAGATCCACGATCTTCCCACCGCCCTTGACCGCTGCGGCCTGGCCACTGTGCCGCTCGTACATCTGTTGCAGGAACTGGTGTCGCAAACCGTGTGCTGTAACGCCGTCGCCACCCTTGGTGATGCCGTGTTTCTCCAGCACTGTGTAGAACCGCCGGCGCCACTGGCTCTGTGTGTACGCCGCCGGGATCAACGTGCCCCGGCCGGGATTTGTCGACTCAGCTAGCCGCGCGGCCTCACCGAGCAGCTCGTACTGCCAGCCGAAGTCAATCGGCACGCGCCTGGGCCGGCCACCCTTCGTTCCATCGTGGACATGCAGCATGCCGGATGGCAGGACGTCCAGGGCCGGGCGCAGACGCCAGCTTTCCTTGGCGCGCAGCCCGAACCCCGCCTCGAGCTTTAGCTGTATCGCCACATGCGGGTCCGTGGCAGCGATCTCCGCGATCTTCGCCGCGGCATCGATGCCTTTGCCCTCCCAAGATCTGTCTTCCTGGGCCACATAGCTTCGGACATATCCCTCCGGACGCACGATGTAGTCCTCGATGCGCCCGACCATGTTCGACTTGCCCATCCACGAAGTGAAGGCCCGCAGATGAGTGAGCCGCAATTCAACCGTCCCAACGTTCAGCTTTCGATCCTCTACCCAGTGGCGCACTAGCCAGCGAATGTGCTTTTGCCGCACGGCGTAGGGTGACATCACGGCCATCGCACCGACGCGCCGGAGCTCCACGACCATCGCGAGCAATGCCTGCACACGCTGCCGCTGGGACATCTGCGACAGCGATCGGCCGCTTACGCGCGTGCCGCTGTGCGGAAGGTGGAGATGCTCGGCCGCCAGGATGGCGAATTCAGCTTTGAATCTGTCCGGCAGCTCGTACTGGCTCAGGATCGGGCGCAGGTTGATGGATTTGCTCATGGTCGTATTCGCTTGCGCTGCGCGCACGCAGCCTGGGCCATGCCTACGGCTCGGGCCCTCGGTTGGAACAGCCCGACCCCGATTCGGATCTGCCCCGTTCGATGTGCCGGGCTACCACCCCCAGCTTTCCGGCCCATCCAGCCGGTCCTGCCACCAAATCTTCCGGTCCTTTAGCGATGCCAAACCGATCGGCCCTGAGCATGGAAGCAATGCGTCGTGACCGTCCGCTAACGCGAACACGCAGGCCGTGGAGACTTGCGTTCCGCTTGCGCGGCCACCCTATCCGGTGCATCTCGCGATGCGTGCCCGCCCTCGTAAGGATTTCGTCCTTACGCCTGCGGCATATCCCGTGATGGGTGATTACCTGTTGCGCTGTTTTGGTTCCGGTAGCGCCCCCCGGTTCGATATTTGCTCAGAAGCCTGCGTTCACCGTCTCTCGGCACGCAATCAGCTCCCCGCCCCAAAGTCAGATCATCCCCGCCGCAGTGTGTCGGGCTTCGTGATCCGCACCCAGCCATACGGCTGAAAGGGCGTCGGGCATTCGCGGTTATTCCACAGATCACCTGTCCGGTGTCCGGCTTCGGAATTGTCCGCACTACGGTCTATTTTCACGAACAGACCGCCAATCGGCTTGGTATCGCGGTGTCCGGTGTCCTCACTATCCGACACGGTCCACTTGATTTGATTGAAAAAAAAGCCGGTGCAATTTCCGGCGTGAACAGCGGGCCTCGTGTTGACCCTTCACGATGAAGAATCTGAGGTCATTTGTGCCGCGCAACTGGCGGCAGGATCGATGCGTCGGGGACGCTGTAGGTGTTCAGAGCATAAACCAGCACGCGTTTCCGTGGCAACGTATCGCGCGGCAATTTGGCGAGCTTTTGGCAACTTGACATTGTTTTTTCGTCGGTAGAGTTGGTCATGACGATATGCCACCACGTCGGACAAAGTGGCACTTCACTGGGCCATGTCCCACGTCATGCCACGAGATATGGCAGCACGAAGGACTTGCACCTACGAAGTGGGACTTGCTCAGACTTGGGCGGGCGATGCCAGACCAGTTGCATATCGAGTCACTAGACCAAATCAATCTGAGAGGAAGCAATGAAGCAGACCGAACACATCAAGCACTCGACCATGGCCATCGACGTCGGCTACGGCAACACCAAGTCTGCCTGGGCACTTGGTTCGGATATCACGATGAACATGTTCCCGTCACTCTCGCCCCTCGCAGCGAATACGGCTCTCAACTCCTATGGCGCGGGAGTGTTCAAATCCCGTAACGTCATCAATGTAGAGGTCGACGGAGCACGGTACGAAGTAGGCCCTGACGTATCGATCAGTGGCGCACACGTCCACACTGGCCGCTCGCTGTCCGAGGACTTTGTGACAACGGCGAACTATGCGGCGCTGCTTGCCGGCGCGTTGCGCTACGCGAACGCCACTGAAGTGGAACGCTTGGTGCTGGGCCTGCCTGTTCACAACACACAGAAGTACGCTGCCTTCTTGAAGGACCGTTTTGCCGGCACGCACAACTTCGGCTGGGGTGAGATCCACATCGGGAGCGTCCTGCCGCTGCCACAGCCGCTGGGGACGCTCATCAGCTACATCCAGCACAGCGGCAAGAAGTACGACCCGGAGAACGCCTACCTGGTGATTGACGTTGGTTACTACACAACCGACTGGGTAGTGGCGCGCGGCTACACTGTCGATGACACGCGCAGCGGCGGTGTGCCGGGCGGCGCTGCTCGCGTCCATCAGCAAGTTGCCAGCCTAATCACGGCGGAGAAGGGGCACCCCTTCGACAGTATCGAGCGCATCGACAAGGCGATCCGCGAAACCAAGCCCCTCGTGTACTTCGGCGACGATCTGGACGTCACCCCCTACCTCACCGAGGCAGTTGCGATCACCCATCAGCCCGTCAAAGAGATCCAGTCGCGAGTCGGCCGAACCGACGATCTGCGTGCGATCATCTTGACCGGCGGTGGTGCGCAGCTATATGCGCCAGCCATTCGCGCCGCGTTCCCGGCAAACGCCATTCACATGATGGACGCGCCATGCTTTGCCAATGTGCGTGGCTTCTATACGATTGGCGCAGCGCGGCAACAATCCGCCCGCGCCGCCTAAGGCCCGCCCATGGACAAGCTTCAGATGACCGTGACGCTGTCCGACGACTCGGCTCCCGAGCTGCTCGCGTATCTGCGGCAGATCCCGGGAGCCCGGGAACGCTCGATCATGCTCCGGAGGCTTGCGCAGCGCGGTCTGCAGATGGTGATGAGTGCTGGCCCTGACGTGCTGATGCAGCCGTGTGCGAGCCCAGGTATGCCCTCGCCACCACTTTCGTCGAGGGTGAATCCAAGCCCGCTCCACGACATGCCCGCTGCGACGACGCAAGTCAAATCCATCACCAGTCCCTCACCCACCCCAGCAATGACGCCGACACAAGGCCCTGTCGCCGCTGCCGTTTCGATGGCCGACGCATCGGGCACCGATCAAGCCGACCCCCTAGCGGGAATTGATGTCGCAGCTCTAAACGACGCGCTGGCGCGCTATTGAGTGAGACTTGACCGTTAGCCTTCCTGTGGCAACCTAAGGCCATCAACTCAAGGAGCAAGATGCCATGAAGTTCTTCGACTACCTTTCCACTACCGCCGACCAGAACCGCTTCATTGTCGCGGCTTTGATCGGCTGGTGCGTTCTGGAGGCTCTGTCCGTTGCTTACAAGGGTTGGCGCTCGCGGAAGCTACAAGGCTAATGCAAACCCCCAGATCGGCATAGGGGGTAGCCGTGAAGGCTACGCCCCTGCCACACCACCCGGCATGCGGGTCCGCACCGGGCGGTTCGAGAAGTTGAGGTCAAGACAGGCGAGGCACGCCCAATCGGTCGAAGTAGCTGATAGTAAACACAGTCTTGAGAAGACCGTCACTATTGCGCCACCAGCAACGGCTATTGGCCGCCACCTGTTTCGGAGGTGTCAGGAATTCTGTGTGCTGAGGTAGGTTAAAAAAATCTCAGCGTAGGGCGTTGGTGAAGCGGTCGCCGAAGAGGATGGCGAACTGGTTGGCCGCCTGCTTCCAAGTAATGGGGGGCATCTTCCAGTCTTTCTCGATATTGCGCAAGGCCAGGTAGAGCAGCTTGCTGGCCGCCTCGTCGCTGGGGAAGTGGCCCCGGTTCTTGACGATCTTGCGCAACTGCATATGCATGCTCTCGATGGCATTGGTGGTGTAGATGATCTTGCGGACTTCGAGTGGGTAGGCAAGAAACGGGATCACCTGCTCCCATTGCCGGCGCCACATATCGGCCACCGTCGGGAATTTCCGGCCCCAATCGCTGGCGGCGAACGCCTGCAGCGCGCCAGCGGCGGCATCGGCCGTGGCAGCTTGGTAAATCGGCTTGAGCGCAGCCGCCAGGCCCTTGCGGTCCTTCCAGCTCGCCAGGTTCAGCGAGTTGCGGATCAGATGGACGATGCAGGTCTGGACCTGAGCGTTCGGGTAGACGGCCTCAATCGCCTCAGGGAAGCCGCGCAGGCCGTCGACGACGGTGATCAGGATGTCGTCCAAACCGCGGTTCTTCAGCTCATTGAAGACCTTGAGCCAGAACTTGGCGCCTTCGGTTTGCTCGATCCACAGCCCGAGCACTTCCTTGCGCCCGTCGGCGCGGATGCCCAGCGCCAGGTAGACGGCCTTGTTCCTGACGGTGCCTTCGTCGCGGATCTTCAGGCGCAGCGCGTCGAAGTAGACGATCGGGTACATCGCCTCCAGCGGGCGTTGCTGCCATTGCTCGACCTCGGCCAGTACCTCGTCGGTGATGGTGGAGATCAGGTCGGGCGAGACCTGCAGGCCATACAGTTCCTGCAGGTGGCCCTGGATCTCGCGCACGCTCATGCCGCGCGCATACATGCTGATCACGTGATCGTCGAAGCCGGGCAGCCGGCGCTGGTACTTGGCCACCAGCTGCGGCTCGAACGTGGCCTGCCGGTCGCGTGGAATGTCCAGTTCCAGTTCGCCGTGGGGCGTGAGGACGGTCTTTGGGCTGGTGCCGTTGCGGTGGTTGCCGCTCCTGCCTTCCTTGGTCTCAGCAGCCAGATGGTGCGTCAGTTCGGCGGCCAGCATGCGCTCGGCCAACCGCTTCTTGAGCAGGCCAGCCAGGCCTGATTCGCCGAGAATCGACTCGGCGTCCTTGTTCTCGACCTGGGCCAGCAACTCGTCAATCAGCTCGTCGGAAACAAGCTTGGGT
The DNA here is from genome assembly GCF_000812445.1 of Cupriavidus sp. SHE. Classification (NCBI taxonomy): domain Bacteria; kingdom Pseudomonadati; phylum Pseudomonadota; class Betaproteobacteria; order Burkholderiales; family Burkholderiaceae; genus Cupriavidus; species Cupriavidus sp. SHE. Next base: position 36,810 of record NZ_JWMB01000051.1, read on the forward strand.
GCCTTCGGTTTCGTGGTCTTCTTGGTGGGCATCGCTACGGTCATGGTCAGTTTTGCTTACAAGCATCTCATGACCTCTGGCACACGGAAAATCTGACACGCTCCCTGTTTCGCAACCGGGGCAGGCGCCCCGAGCTTCAGCAATTCCCGATACATAGTGGCGCCGCGCTTCCAGTGCTTGAGCTGGATCGCCCGTAGCCTGTGACGCATCCATTCATCGAGTTTTCGCCAGAGCCGCGGCGTTTCGGCCAGTCGGAAGTACCCTTTCCAACCCAGCAGGTAGGAACGCAATTTCTCCACAACCTCCGACATGCTGCGCCCGCCTGATCGGCCGGTCAGTTCCCGGATGCGTTGCTTGAACGTGGCTAGCGGTTTCGCTGCCACCTTGCGTTTGACTTCGCCCCCACGCGCCACCCACAGACTGTAGCCGAGGAACTTGCGACCGAAGACGCTACCGACCGCGCTTTTGCCTTCATTGACCACCAGGTGCAATTTGGCATAGCAGCGGCGCAGCAGCGCCATCACCCGCTCACCCGCCTGCACGCTGCGAACATACACGTTCGCATCGTCAGCGTAGCGCGCAAAGCAATGGCCACGTCGCTCCAACTCCTTGTCCACCTCGTCAAGCAAGACGTTAGCCAACAGCGGCGACAGGGGACCACCTTGCGGCGTGCCCTCGTGCCGAGACTGCACCACGCCATGATCCATGATGCCGCTGTTCAGATACGCCCGAATCAGCCGGATCACTCCAGCATCATCAATGCGCTTCCGTAGGCGATCGATCAGAATGTCATGGTTGACCCGGTCAAAGAACTGCGCCAAGTCAACATCTACCACGACCCGCCGCCCCGACTGGACATACGCTTGCGCGGCCAAGACCGCATCTTGCGCACGCCTGCCCGGACGGAAGCCATAGCTGTGCTCGCTGAATGTGGGATCAAGGAGGGGCTGCAGTACCTGTAGTAAGGCCTGCTGGATCAGCCGATCCGTCACCGTCGGGATGCCAAGCTCACGCTCACCACCACCGTCCGGCTTGGGGATCGTCACCCGACGCACCGGGCTGGGCCGGTACGTCCCTGCCAGCAATTGTTCACGTATGGCCGGCCACGCCGTCGCCAGATGGCGGGCGGTCTGATTGATATCCAGACCATCCACCCCGGCCGCGCCCTTGTTGGCGCGCACGCGCTTGAACGCCTGCTGCAGGTTCTCTCTTCTCAGCGCCGCTTGGAGCAGCGCCGTCCCTGCGTTCCCTGTTACATCTCGCGGGCAGCAAGCTTCATCGCTGGCGGCTTCCGGCATGGCTTCACCTTGCCCTGCGGCCACCCGCCCCGCTGACGCGGGCATCTGATGCATTGCCTGCTGCATCGACATGTCGGTAAACACTCCTTCTCGTTCGGTCCTTCGTCGGCGGATTCGAGCCTCACCAGCGCTACCTCCAACTGTCGGGTAGCGGCAGCGCATTGCTGCGCCGCTGCCCCCTAAGAACCGGACGTGCAGGTCACCCCGCATCCGGCTCAAGCCATTCTTCAGCACCACGCTGTGGCACCGGGCGACTCGACGGAGCGATTCGCAGTTTGACGGCGGGCCAAGTAGGTGTCCCACTTCGGATCGAAAGGCTGCGCCGCACCCCGGATCTTGACGTGCCTTGTAATCGGAATCGTCATTGCGCGGAAGAGCTCAATGCCCCTACTGTCGTAGGTCGAGCTCTCTGTAGCAAAGACCCATGAGCGGTGCCTCTCTACCCGGAAGTATCGTTTCCGGACCCAGCGTGCCCCTTTCGTGGGGTGCCTGCGTCTTGCCCACTTCCAGAGCAGTTGCCAGATGTGTGAATCTACCAACGAGAAGGTTGCTTTTGCCACGACGTGACGGTGATACATTGCCCATCCCCGGATGACCGGGTTGAGTTTCTGTATCAGCGCTTCCTGAGTGGCGCTCGCGTTGCCTTTGATGATTCCCCTGACCTTGTCAAGCAGCGATTTGATGCTCTTCTTTGCTGGCTTGATCAGCAGCTTGCCGCCGTACTTGCGCACGTTTTGGCCAAGGAAACCGAAACCCTCCGCTATGTTGGTGATCCTGGTCTTCTCTTCCGAGAGTTCCAGACCTCGGGCGGCCATAAACCGCCTGACCGCGGGAAGCACCCGGGATTCCAGCACATCTTTCGATGCGCCAGTCACCACAAAGTCATCGGCATAACGGACGACGTTGAGTTGAGCCTTGCTGCGAGCAAGTTTGGATGTTCCCACACTTGCATGAACTGCTGCTTCGAGCCCATCCAGCGCCATATTCGCGATCACGGGCGAGATGATGCCTCCCTGTGGTGTACCAGCCCGCGTCTCGAACAGAGTTCCCTCATCGATATATCCGGCTTGAAGCCATTTGCGAAGGACCTCCTTATCCATCGGTATGTTCTCCAGGAACCAGGGATGACTGAAGTTGTCGAAACAGCCTCGAATGTCACCTTCCAAGATCCATTCTGGCGAGACACGCTTGGCCAGAACGTTGAAGCACTGCCCGATGGCATCAGCGGTCGAACGCCGGGGCCGAAAGCCATAGGAGTTCGGATCCGCCAGGGTCTCCGCGACCGGTTCCAGGGCGAGCTTCCATAACACTTGCATCGCCCTGCACCGCATACAGGGAATTCCCAGCGGACGCTTCTTGCCATTACTCTTGGGAATGTAGACGCGCCGCAGCGGCATCGCACGATAGCCACGATGTCGCAGTGACGACATTCCTTTCCATCTGGCCGTCGGGGATGTCCATATCCTGCCATCGACCCCCGGCGTCCTCTTACCGCGATTTTCCGTCACACGCTTCACGGCTAGCATCTTGCCGCTGTGCGAGCGGGTCAGCAGACGTTGCAGAGCTTTCACCTTGCCCCATCGGCCTTCCAGAGTTGCCTTGGCGGTACGCACCTGAAGTCGTTTCACCTCGGCTTCAATGTGAGACCAGTTGGCCTGATCCCACATCTGTGCCGCGCGCGAGGACGCACCAGCGCCGGTCGCTTTCGCGTCGCTCGCCGTCATCTGCTTTTCCTCGTATAACGATTGGTCAAAGTTCTCTCGCCATGAATAACCATGCGGAAGTCTGCCCGCTTTCGCGTCGGGCGATGTTTCAGCCCGTATCCCGTCCATTACAGCCGGGCGTTCGCTTTCTCCGCCTTCCTTTACCCACAGCACCAACAGCGTTCCTTGCGGTTCGCCTGCCATTACTGGCAGCACTATGGGCTTACCCTGTTTCGCTAGAATTTCCGACTGGGGCGGACCCTTCCTATTCGCCGGCGGCTTGACATCCATGATGACCCACACAATAGGGGCCATTCCTAACCGCACACCATTTTGGTTCAAGCCTGTCAGCACGTTTGGCTTGTTCAGAGTGACGGCGTTTAGCGGAAGTTCACATACGTTGGTCGTACCCAATCATCCCTTGCTCCTCTCCGCCTTCGTGCTGGCAGATTCCGCCTCGCCTCGCGGTTCGGCGTACCGGATCTCCGGTGGCTACGTTGTCCCCAGAGCTTCACACCGAGCTGTTACCGGCTCCGCATGTCCGGGTAGGGAACGGCTGATGGAACAGCCGGTTTCATCAAGGCAACAATGCTCCGTGAAACAGAAAATCCAGCGACTTGCAGGTCGCACACTATGACCTCTGCTGAGACCCCGCTCCGATTCTCACCGTCGCCCTTTCAGGCACAAGGCGGGGCGTCCCCAGGTAAGAACGCACTCCTTCACCGCACAGCCGCTGCATCTACGCCACTTCGCCTTGGTCACAAGAGCTTCGCGGTTCGTTGCCCGCTCGCCCTGCTCGGCAGCGCCTTCTATGCAGTTCTTGTCCATCGGCTCGCGATTTACGCTCCACGCTTCCTCCCCACACTCGGTCACCCTCATGCGGTTGCGCTTCACTTCATTCGCCGTGACCAGCTTATGACGGGACTTGCACCCGTAGGAGTGCGCCCATGCTGGGCGCACAACGAAAAAAGGCCCAGCGTATGCTGGGCCTTTGCGTTAATGGAATTGCCACTTAGTGGAGTGTGGCTGGAGTCAAGCAGAGATCGAATGCCGTGTCGAATGGAAGCTGGCGCTCGACCAACGTCAGATCGCCGGACGGCTCCTTTCGATAGACATGAAAGAACTGCGCGTCGGATTGGTTCGCCTGTACTTCGCCGTCTCCGGCGATGCGCATTGCGTGAATCTGAAGTTTGTTCACAATCGCGATGAAGCCCTTCTGCAGCATGAGATTTCTCCTGAGAGATCCTGCCACGTGGGGAGCCTGCCCTGTGGGGAGGACCCACAGGGCAGAGGTTAAGATTGGCTGGCCACCGAACGGTGGCCGATTGACTAGGCCGCGATCGCAGCCGGTTGGGACATTTGGCGCAACTGATACACAGTCTTCCACTCGTCGCAGAAGTCCGTGTCACGCACCTTGGGTCGATGAAACACTACTTTCAACCCGGCCGCGCGCGCCCGCTTTTGGAGCGTTAGCGCATCAGCCATACCAGGCGATTTCCCGGTCTTCGGATCAATCTTGTCGAAGTCCGCGAATATGTGCAGCGTGTGAATGCCCAAACCTTCCGGCACCACAAATTTGCTCAGTTCGACGCGGTTCAGGCAGAACCAGGTCGGGACATGAAACAACATGTATGCGGCATAGGCATTCTCCAGACCTTCAGCGACGCCGATCTCGCCGTTGCGAGGCGCCATCAACCGCACCGCACCGCCATCCAGAGGCAAGGCTCCAGGATAGTTTCGCTTTGACGGCAAGATTTCTCCGTGGCGCGATATGACCGTTGCTTTCTCCGGCTTAACCGGATCTAGCGTAGTCCTGTGCACAGTAGCAATCCGACCATCTGGCAGCCGATACTCTGCAACGATCGTGGGGTATTTCCCGAGAATTTCCCCGTCGTGCCAGTAATCCTGCATACCCAGCCGCAATCCTTGCGGCAGTGGCGCACGCAGGCCAGGAACTCGACCGGCCAGGTATTGCATAGCGTGGTCCCCGCGCGTTACTGGTGCTGATCTTGTGACCTGCTTCATCACTCGATTCATCAACACGATAGGGCTCACGTCGTTCTCTTGCCTACGTGCAAGCCTGTAGCTCGGGGGCGGTTGCTTGACCTCCACCGGATCGCTGCATACGCCATTCATCCGGCGTTTCAGCTCGGAATAAGACATGCCGGTGTATCGGCGAACTAACTCAAGGCCGTCGCCGCCGGCAGGGCCGCCAGCATTGCATTTGCGACACACCCAGTCTCCGCGGCCGCGTTTGCAATGGTAGGTAAAACGGTCCGTACCCTCTCCGCAAAGAGGACACGGGCCAGGGCGGCCTCGCCAGAAAGCGTCGGTGAGGACAGCGGCCGGCAAGTACTGCGCAACCAGAGCGTCCCATTGATCGGACTTCCAGCTCGCAACAATTTCACTAATGTCCTTCATTGTCATGGGATGACTCCGGTTGGGAGTGGTTGGTCGATGCCTGAGACAGGCGAGGAAACGCTTGCTCAAAAGACATCCCGGCCGCACGAGGGGCCAGAATGTCTTTTCAGCATGGCGAACGTACTGGGGAAAAGAGAGTGGCGCGGAGCCGTAGAAGCGGAGCAGCCCCCTGCGCTGAATATCGCGAGGCGGGCTGTCCTAAATGCATTTTTATGGAATCACGTTCTGTCAGTCAGAACGGTATGTCATCATCCATATCTTCAAAACCGTTGGACGGTGCAGGCTGTTGCTGGCGACGGCTCTGACTCTGACTGCGTTGACCGCCGCCATATCCGTTGCCAGTTCCACCATCATTTCCACTGGCTTGGCCGCTGTCCTGCTGACGGCCATAACCACCGCCGTCACCTTCGCTCGAGGAACCACCCCGGCCACCAAGCATCTGCATCTGATCGGCAACGATCTCGGTGCTGTACTTGTCCTGGCCAGACTGATCCTGCCATTTGCGGGTGCGGATGCGGCCCTCGATGTAGACGGAGGAACCCTTCTTCAGATACTGGCCCGCGATCTCGGCAAGCTTGCCGAAGAACGCAATGCGATGCCATTCGGTCGCTTCCTTGAACTCGCCGGACTGTTTGTCCTTATAGCGATCCGTCGTAGCGATGCGAATGTTGGTAACAGCGTCGCCGCTGGGCATATAGCGAGTTTCAGGATCGGCCCCGAGGTTGCCCACGAGGATGACTTTATTGACGGATGCCATTGATGCTTCCTTGTTAATGAATGTGATTGACCTGCCAGACCTTCCGATCCCAGAGCTTCTGTTCTCCGGTCTCGTCGTCAAGAATGGGGCGGCGGGTTCTCTGGTCAAAGGCAGGCACCTTTTCGGTACCTACCTGTTTGATGGCGACGCGATCACCGATCTTGCAACCTGCGTTCGCCAGTGCGTCTTTGAGGCCTTCACCTGGCAGGGTCTTCTCACCCTCAGCAGTGTTCAGCTTGACCGCGAAGGATGTGTAGGTCTTCTTGCGACCCGGCTTGCGATTGGGGAACTCCATCTCGCCCCACTCGATAAGCGTGCCCACCGTGTACGTAGAATTCGAAGCTCGACCAGGGTTCGGTTGAGCGTTCTTTTGCATCGCCTGCCGAGTGGGAGCCTCAATAGAAGATGAGACTTCCGGCTCTCCATGCGGCGAGCCGGTGGGCTTTCCGATCGATTTGCTGCCTGGGTCGGCCTTGAGCTTGCCGATCACGACCTCCGCAACTGATTGCGGCGTGACGCCGCTGCCCCGGTGTGTCCCCACCTTGCTCCAGCGCGGTACAACCTCCGGAAGCAACTTGCACCCGAACGATGTGTGTTGCATCTGGCGCTCGAATACAGCAACGAAGTGCACAACATGGTCGCCTTCATCGAGAAAGAGATGTGGCACACCAGAGATGAGGATCTGATACTCATTGTCGGCACCAGTGCCGACCGGAATTTCATGATCCCGAGGCGACTGCGGCTGAGGAGCGGCGAGGCCACAAAGCGCAGTCGCCGCATTCTTGATCAAACTGAGCAGTGTCATAGGTACTAAATCAGGGCGCCGCAGCATTGCCGCCTAACCTCTTCGAGATCGGCAGACAGGCGGGCATTGTTGAGGATCACGTCTTGCAGAACTTCGGGGCTCACCCCGCAGATTGCACAAACGTATGTGTATGGCAGCGCGCCACCCCAGTAGCCGAAGATCCAGCCGAGCGTCATCCTGTAATCCTTGAGATCGAGGCCACTGTGATTCCGTATGCGCTTGCGCAGCAACTCGGCACAGTCGATTAGGGACTCGGGCATGTTCTCGCCGTGGCGGCTGTCGCACGCAAGGCTGATAAGCGCATCGACCATTTGCTCACGGACGGACTCGCTCCACTGCGAAGGGGAAGACGAAGTGTCGGCCGTGGGCCGCTTCGGCCGTCGAACAACGATTGGAGTTGGCTCGCTGAAGCAATCCAACTGCCATCCTGTTGTCTCTGTTGTCATGAAGATCTCCAGGCGGATACCCGGAGACCCACCAGCCGGCGGGTAACGAGTACCCGCGACAGGTGGAAAGGACCGCCCAGAAGATGGGCGGCGATGGGATCAGGAACGATCGTGCGTTCCGGTACGACGAATGGGTGTAACCACGGCCGTGCGCTCATACAAGCGTTCGGTCGGTTCTGTTTCTTTGGCAGGTTGCGCTGCAGCAGCCTTCGGCGACGAGGCGTGCTCCGGCATCGAGACCTTCGGCGCGGCGGGTACAACCTTGCTCCACTGCACCGCTTTCTCCTTCAGGAAGAAGATTGCGACCGCGGCAACAAACACACCAACAAGGAATGACTGCGAAGCCAGATACAGCACGACGCAGAGTCCGGCAAGTTTGAGAGGACGCTTGATGAGGTTCTCGGCAAAGGATTCCATGGTTTCTCACGAGAAACGTTGAAAGGGAGTTTCCTGGCGGGTGCCAGGCGATCATTCGATGCTCGACGAGCAAGGAATCCTGAGAGGCGCGCAAACACGCTTTCGGCATGCTCAATGCATGGCGGAAACGCGCTGGCAAGGGAGGGGCTGCAGGATGGCAAAGCTCTGACGGGAGCTTTGCGACTCGATGCGTCACTGGACGCGGGGATGCTCTGATCCTACGAGTGGAGTGCCGGAGGCAGGCGGTAGAAAGCTCACCAAAACTCCCCCTCTTTCCGGATTATTCCGATGAGCGCGCTCAGATTTCACGCGACGTGGGGCCCCAGACCAGAATTACGTTTTGTCTATATCTGTCGTTATTGTTATTTATATCGACCCCTGACCGTAGGGGTAACCCCCTAAATTCCGCCAACTCCTGGCCCGATATGAAGCAGGAATGCAGCCAGCTTTCTGCCACTCCCGGTAAAAGCCGCTAGATAAATGCGAGCTTTCCCGCCGCCACGCGCTTCCTTCGTTTCGTAATCTCCACGAGAACTTGACACGGCGTTTTGGTCGGTACGCTGGCTGTCAGGACCACGATCTAGAGAGCGAAACATGCCACAACGAAAAGAAAAAGGACCTCCAGAGCCCGCCACAGCCGGAGCCGATATCGTCAGCTTTCCCGGAAGCCCCGACGATGCACGCGCGGAGCTAGCGCTGCGCGGGGCTTTCGGCGACATCCAAGTCAGCGAAGATGTATTGAGCCGCCTCATGGAGTGCGTGCGTAACATCCGGCGCACCCAGGACAAGATCGCACGCCTGATCATTGATATGGGCGCGGACCTGCAGACCATGTACGACTGCAGCACGGACCTTGCGAACGCCCACTACAGCGACCCTCGGGCTGCACGATCACGCGGATGGGACCTCTTTTGCCAGATCGCGGAGCAGGCTCTGGACCTTACCCCAAGCAAGGCGGAGCTTTACCTGAACCTGTACCGTCGCTTCCTGAACCACAACGGGGCACTTTCCAAACTGAACGTCGGCGAGCTGATGATCCTTCGTCGCAAGGACTACACAGACGGGGAGATCGACGCGGTCATCGAGTACAAGGAAAACGATCCTTCGTTCCACCGGGACAACATTCGGGAATTCGTCAAGCGCCTGCGCAGCCAGCAGGAGGACCTTTCCGAAACGCAGAACAAGCTGGACATCACGACGGCCGAACTCGCCACCACCGTTGCGGAAAACACCGAGAAGGATTTCGAGATCCGCAAGCTAAATGCCGAAATTGCTCGCCTCACCGAGGAAACCGATGCGAATCGGACTGCGTTGAGCAACGCTCGCGAGGAACTGACGCGCCAAAACTCGAGCTTTAGCCGCCTGCAAATGCAGATCGATGACCTCGAGCGCGAGAAACGAGAACTCCAGGACAGAATTGCCTACTCGAAGACCCACACCAGGCCGGAAACGGTAGAAATCGAGGTGATTCCTCCTGGCTTCGCGTCTCTTCAGGATGCCCTCGCCGCCAAGAACGATCAGATCGCCGCGGCGAACGCCGAACTCGCCAGCCTCCAGCAGAAACGCGACGAACTCGGCAGCGAGATCTCCGAGCATCAATCGGTTATCGAGAGCCGAACAAACGCGCAAGCCGAGCTGACGAAGCTGGTCAGCATGTTCGAGTCCATCGTCTCGACATTTGCAAGTGCCCAACTGGCCGTGCAGATGGTCGTGCAAGGGGACGGCAACGTTGTGCAGTTTCACCCGACCCTGAAGGTCCTCGACAGTGTCGTGGCGCGCTTGCACACGGATATCCGCTCTGCCCTGAAGACTCGTTGATAGATTCCCATGCAACTCCAATCTCCGACCGCAGACTTTGAACGCCTTCAGATCACGCGAATGACGCGTGACCGCATTCGCTCTGCAAACTACCACCTGACCGATCACCTGGCCGAGGTCCTTGCTCACCATCCGCAACTCGAATCGGTTCTTCAAATCGGGCATGGCGAAGTTGAGCGAGTCCGAAAAGCGGAGGCTACTCAGCGCGAGCTGATGGGCACGCCATTCCTTGTCGTCGTGCCTACGCTGATGGATGTACAGGACTGGCGCAGCCTCGCCGAGAACACAACAACGACGTTGGCCATCGACACACTGCGATCGAACATGCCGTCGTGGAGCAACGACGACAAGCTTCGCCTCTTCTACAACAATCGCCACTACATCTGGCTGATGGTCGAGCTGCTCCATGTCAGCATTCTGGCGGCGCCTTTGCTTGGCATCACCAAGGAACTGGCCGAGTACCTGCGATCGCTACCCCAGCATGTCCTCGACCTGGCGATTGCTCGCGTCGATTTCCCCATCTTCAAATGGCGCCTGAACAGCAAGACCTTCTGGATTGACTTCGACACCGGCCGTATCGTTCCGGAGACCCTGGCCCACCACTTCCTGATGTCCACTCCCCTGCGAGCGGACAGGATGATCGGCAAGCATAGCTGGACACGGCTCGGCCTGAGCTCGATGCCCAAGAAGGTCTACTGCGAACTCCTGATTCGACAGAAATGCCGGGCCTCGACTGTTGCCTCATTGCTTGGAACCAGTCCAACCTACACGCGGGGCCTGTTCCAGCAGATTCACGGCGAGTCTTCGCCGTCCGGACAGCTTCCTACATCGACGGCCTGGTACTTCGAGCACGCGACCCATCGATTGCAGGCAACCGTAGTCGTCTCCCTTTACCGGTTCGCCCAGGCATTCGGCGCCAACGTGCCTGAGTCATTGATCGCAGCGTATGACCTGTTCGACAAGTTCTTCGGAACCGCGTCGAAAATCTCTGCCGATCGGGCTTGCCACATCTGTAGGACGCTCTCCACCGAGGCAACGCTAGAATTGTCGCCTTGCCGCGCCTGCAGGACGCCGTACCTCATTGCGAACGCCGCTCCACGAATCGAGCTCAGTCACACATTCTCGTGTCCGGGCTGCAGCGGCACGCTCGGGGGCCCTCACGCTGCGGCCCGCAAACGGAAAAAATAGGGGATTGGATATGTACTTGTTGTTGTGGCTGCCCGCAGTGGTCGCTCTGTGGCTTGCACCACGATTTGGAAGAAACCGGTACAAGTGGGCTGCGATCTGCCTTTGCACCTCCTTCTTTGGCCTCATCGCCATGGCAGTACTGCCAAATCGCAAGTACTCGAATCTTGAGGACTATCTCCGGGCGCATCCAGAGTGCAAGACGAGCCGCGGAATCAGTTGCGCTCACTGCGGCTCCGGGAGCATTCGCCTCTGGCGTCAGAAGGAGTTCTTGACTGTCCGCCATTACCACCTCTGCAATCACTGCGGCAAGACGCTCTACACATCCTAACCCCCCGCAACGAAGGGTAAAGAATGGCACCTCGATGCCGATGAAAGGGACGAGCCCTCCTGTATGCTTCCGGGCTTTGCCACTTTTGCTACTTGCAACGATGCGCCTGCTTCTTGCCATTTTCTTGCCGTGGGTTCAATTTTTCACGATCGGTCGCCCATTCGCCGGGATCATTTGCCTGATCCTGCAAATCACGTTGATTGGCTGGATTCCTGCCGCGATCTGGTCCACCTACGCACTTAGCCAATACAAAACCGACAAGAAGATTGAGGCGGCGCTCAACAGGCGCAGCCGCCAGTCTCGCTAACTTGACATGCGAGATAAGTCGGTAGGATGAAATTAAGCGGTTCGTTTGAATCGCCGAATCATCCAAATAACAGAGGAAGAAAAAATGAAAACCAAATTCGCACTCTCGATGCTTTCTGCTGCAGCCCTGCTCGCACTCGCCGCCTGCGGTGGTGGTGGTGGCGGTGATAGCGCTCCGGCTACCCAGCCGAGCACGCCGACGCCCCCAGCGCCGGCGCCTACCATCACGGTCCAAGGTAGCGCGACGGCCATTAGTGGCGATCCGCTGGCAGTGATCTTTGTGCCCCACACTGAAACATCGACCAAGCCAGCACCGCAGGCAATTGCAAGCAACGCCTTCCCGGCGCAGTTTCAGAAGTCCACCCCTGAAGGGGCGTACACGCAAGTCGGCATCGATGCCAATAGCCTTATTACCCTTGCCACAGGCAAGATCGTCGACGTCGCTGGTAACGGTGATTATGCTATTGGTCGTTGGACCGACGGCTCGTCGACAATCGGCAGCGCGAGCGTCAACCTTGGCGAGCACTATGCCGTGGGCAAGCCCCTGAAGATCCAGCAAGTGCTGGGCATTGGGAAGACGCTGGCTTGCGCCCTTGTGGCATCGACGAGCCCGACGGCTGTATCGGGCAACTTCACGCCCGGAAAAGTAAACTCGGCAACGGCGACGATCGATCTGAATGGCCCAACGCTCCAAACCATCAGCCTTGACGTGGCGATCGGCTCGGACGCTCACGCCACCGCGACCGTGAACGGAACAATCCTGAACGGGGTCTTCCAAAGCAATGGCGTCCTTCATCACGTGCAAACTCTCGGTACGTCGCAAACGCAGCCGTATCTCGCCTTCGGCTACGCGATGCCTACGCCGTCTAGCGGCGACGTCACGGGCCTTGTCGTTCTGAAGTGCCAGTGATCGGCCTGAGCCTGAGTAAGGGAAAGGGAGCCTACGGGCTCCCTTTTTATTCATGTACTTATCTTTAGCTGCCGCCTGTACCACCGACCTGGCTAGTTATCTGGAAAACTGAGCCGACAGGACATGCTTGTATTGAACCAGTATCATCCCAGCCGGTTCCTCCAGGCCACGAGATGCAGATTCCTTTGACGAGCCAAATGCCAGACCATCCACTCCAAAAGCCAGTAACTTGGCCCTGCGAAGTTCCGCCAGCCGAACGCCAATATCCGTTCTGGCAGGACATCGTCTTCCCGTTCGGATCGCTGCGAATTGAGCCTTGCGGATCCCAGCACTGCTGCCCATCCGACACTTGCTGCCCCCCACCTATGGATGGAACAAGGGCACCCGCAGCATACAGGTAGCCGCTTGCCACCATGTTCCCGGCGCTTGTCACATTGCCATTCGATGTAACCTGGTTGCCGACGACGGATCCGACCGCAACAACACTTCCGTTCGATTGAACATAGTTTCCGTAGACGCCGTTTCCGTAAACACCATTCCCTGAGACGTTACCGTCAGCAGAGACACTGCCTGTCGCCGCTACCGCTGCGGCATACACACTCCCCCCTGCCGCTACGTTTCCATTTGCGGAAACCGACCCGTTCGACTGAAGATTCCCAACCCGATTCATCGCCTGATTGTTCGCATCCATCGGACCAGTCAGGTTTAGCGAGCCGTCCCGCTTGTAGAACTGGTTCATGGATTGCGCCAGCAACGAGGTATTGCCAACCCGCATCATTAGGACGCCGGCGGGGCCTCCCGGCAATGGATTCGCCGCACTCCAGTTCGCCGCCATGCCAGTAATGACTCCCGGCGTATCGGCGTACGAGGCTCCGCCATCTGCACCGGCCGCCTGTACTGCGGCCGCCATCAAGTCCGACCGGATAGCACCGGAAGCGTCCCGGTAGGCGACGGTCGAGTACAGTTGGCCGGGGATCGTGCAGTTCGTCAGCCCCGCAGAACAGTTTGTCGGAACCAGGTCAGCTTTGAAGGAGATGCCCAGTGGGCTTGTGTCGCTGAAGCCGATGGGCAACAGCTTGAGGTTCACCAGGTCTTGAATCGTTGGATGCAGAGGGTTCTGCACCACGGCCGTTACGCTGCCGGCCGTAATGAGCGTTGGTCCGTTGGGGCTAGTCGCCAGCACGGTCATGTTATCGAACACGTAAGTGTTGATAGCCTGCCCGACGTTGGTCATGTACTGGCCGGTTCCCATCGCCAACGCGTCGTCGATGGCACTGTTGGTAGTCGCAATCATTGTGGCCAGCCCAACTGCCGAAATGGTCAGCTGGAATGCCGCATCGGTCATCAGCATCGTTTGGCTCTCCGAATAAGCGAAACCCGGCCAGAGGTGGCCGGGTCGTCAAGCTGCACTACTGTGCGCCCGTTTCGCGTGGAAGTTTCTGCCGAAAGCTCGCCAAATTGGCACCTCTTTCGGCTCGATCGCGTCGTCAGGCGACAGTAATGTTGATCGTGTTGTTTCCGCCGCCGCAGGTAATCTGCGACGGATCGACGGCACCGCCGACGGCCTTCACCGTCGTACCGTTCACCACAATCTTCCCGGCGCTGCCCTGATACGCTGCGACAATTGCGCTGCAAGCTGCGTCCGGTTGCTGAGACAGGGTCCACTGAATGGCGTCATTGGCACTCAGAAGCTGCGCCGGTGCAACAGCCAGCTGAGCGCCGCCCGGTTGCACGATCACATTGGTGCCCGAAACCGTCATCGTGGTCAGGTCCTTGAAGATGCCGTTGTTGATGAGGCCGGTCATCGAGACCTTGCTGTACTGACCACGGTATGTCGCCTTGGTCTTGCCCACGACCGAATTGAGCTCCGAAGTCAGCTGCTGCACTTCGGTGTCGGTCAGGGTGCGGGCAAATGCCACCAGTACCGCAATCAGGACAATGCCGGCGACGAGGAGGTAGATGCCGTATTCCTCAATAATGCCGGCGCCACGCTGGCGGCGGAAGCGGCTGTTCGAGCGAATTGGCCCGTGCTTCTCCGCCTTCAAGTGCTCGACATAGTCGACCGCAGCTTCGGTGTTGGCCGCGATGTTATGCTCATTGATCTGCTGGGTCATAGCGATTCTCCTTGGGGTAATCAGGGTTGGGTGGTTACGGGCGCCGGCGTGCCGATTCGCTTGGACATGCCGACAATCTGAGAACGTCCCTTCATCTCCATCGCAATGAAGAAGGGGGTGAAAGACAAACCGGTAATTAGAAAGGCCATGATCACGGACATGCGCCGGTTAAAGGCAGAAGCCCGACGAAGCATCTGCACTGGCGTGTCCTTGAGCATGCTCGCCGCCACCGTGCTCAGCATCTTCGAGAGGTCTTCCTGGTACTCGGCGATATCCTGGATCTCGAAGCTGGTGTCCTTGTCGAAGAGACCGGTGTCGAATACCTTCCCTCCCTCGTTGGGGATGTATTCGAGGTTCAGCTCGATGCGCTCAATGTGATAGGCCAAGTAGGGGTATGCGTTGTCCCGCATGAGGGCCAAGCCGGCCGACAGACTCTTCCGGTCACCACCAACGCGCTTTGTCACGGCAGACAGGCCCGCGAAGAACTGGGCGCCCTGGAAGCGGCGGAAGAAATCGAAGGGGAGTAGGTTCCGGTCCATCCAGCCGCGATGCTTGCCGACATACCGCGTCATCGCTCTCGACATCCATACGACGCACCACATCTCAGCGGCGAGAACGAGCCAGCCCCAATGCCGCAGGAACGTCGTACCAGCGTGGAAGGCAGTGCCAAGCGGGCCATACTGACTCGGGTCCAACAGTGTCTGAAACGACTTCTCCAGTTTCGGGCCAGCGTAGAACGCCATCGTGGCCAGGTAGATATGGAGGATCACGAACGTGAAGAGCACCCCGGTCAGGATCGTCACCATGCCCGTACGCGCTTCCTTTAGCGCAAGCAGATTTGAACCCAGCGTCTCCAGACCCTCCCGAATGTCACCCCCCTGTTCCGCGACGGCGAGAATGGGAATATCCTCATCCGGCACCGTGCCGCGGAAGATCTCCGTTACAGTGGATTGCTGCTTTTCGCCATCGAAGCCTTCGAAACGGGCAAGCCAGTGTGCCGAGAGTCGTCCCAGTGGCTCTCCTGCCCGGCGCGCTGCGTCTTTGGCAAAGAAATTTGAGATCGGCTCGCCTGGCATGGCGGCAATCCGCTTGGCCAGCGCACTGTAGTAGGTGCCACGCTCTGCCCGGAAACGGAACTTGGCCCAGAAGAGCCGATCGGCGAAAACACGGTCGCCAGTCCGCAGGCCGGGACCGAATATCCGGCGCTGCACGAAATCGCCAAGGCGATGCATCAACTTGATCACGTCAGCTCCTCCGTTGCAGTTCCCGCTGGCGTTTGGCCTCGTAGGCATCCAGCGACGTGATTCGCTCCGCCTCGCGCGGGTCAATGATTCCCGCGAATACTTTGTACATAGCCACTTCGAAAACGGTCTTGCCAGTGCTGTCTGGCACATCGAATCCCGTGGTGCGCTTGGTGCGTTGATACGCTGCCAGTTCGATGTTCATGGCGTCGCGGATGTAGACAAGGTCCTGCTCATCCGGCTCGAACATTTCGGCCACGACGGTGCGGCCGCGGGCGCCATTAAGGTCCGGAAGGTTCGGGCGCGCGCAGAGTTCGCACCCATCCGGGTTGCGCAAGCGAATGCCCTCCACATCAAAACCGAACAGCCGCTCGATCTGCTGGAGCTTGTCCGCGCCCAGGACATTCTTCATCTGTGCACCATGCAGGCCGCATTCGCATGTCTTCGGCAGAAGTGCCTGGTAGACGTAGAGGTTGATAAAGCCGGGCGTCGCCAGCACGCTGCGTGGGATGCGCAACTCACCATCAGACAACCGGTCCGGAGCCGTCAGTGCACTCGGGGCGTGGACGGTCGTGAGCGCCCGCAGGCCCGCGCCGGCGACGTCACGGAATAGTCCAGCAGACTCGTGGTCGCGCAACTCACCCACCATCACGAAATGAGGGTTCATGCGCTTGATCTGTCGCTTCATCGCAATGAAGGGGTCCTCATCACGATTGCCGCTGTCCAGCGTCCGGGAGACAGAGAAGTGGTGCGTGCCAGGTGCGATCAGCTCAACCGGATCCTCCACCGTCATCTTGTTCATCCACGCCGGCAACCGCTGCATGACAGCTTGTGCCGACGTCGTCTTTCCCGATCCCACAACCCCAACAAATACCGTTCCGCCACCGAGATTCAGCGTGCAGCGATCGAGCAACGATGCTTGTTGGGGGAAGTAACCCAGATCTTCCACAAAGTCGAGAATCCGAGTCTGTGCTTCTTCTCGATGGACCCGCATCACAGTCACATGCCCATTGACGCTTTGGGCTGATGCCCAGCGGCACACGACGCTCTGCCCATCGATACGAGTACGGATACTCGTCTGTTGCGGCAAGGCTCGCGAGAACGCGTTGTGAGAACCGCCTTTCCCCTTCTGGAAGATGTGCGACAGAGTGTCCAGTAGCACCCCTGTTTCCAACCGGAATTCAGGAGGATCAACGAGGTAACCGTCGATAGCGAAGCGGATCTGCGAGTGTGTCCCCTGGTCAACGATCTCCCAGTGGATGTCGGACGCCGATTCGCGCAGCGTGAAGCGCAGGATGGCCTCGTAGTTGTGCCACAACGCGCTGGCAGGCCTGCGCCCCGCCGATGGCGTTCCATCCGCCACGCCTATCGGATCGACGCCGCCACGCGAGAGCGTCACCATGACCTGCGGTGCCGCGACATGCAGCATGGGGCTTGCCGCGTCATACCGCAGACGCAACTGACGCAGGATCTCCTCGGTTACATCCGAGTTCACCATCTCACGAGTCAGGATCACCGCAAATGTGCCGCGCCCCGCTTGACTACTTCCCTCAGATACCAGCACCGGACAGACCGAATGGCGAAGCGACTGGGACAAGTTCAGCTCCTCATACAACGTGCTGAGGAACACAGGCAAGTCGTCGGCGGTACCAATTTCCGTCGCGGCAGCTGGCGGTGGCGCGAGAGTAGGCTCAACCGGGGGCGCCGGAATGATCGATGCGCCATTGCCTGTGAGCACCGTCACACCGTTTATGCCGCCGCCGGGCTTCGGCCGCTCGGCTTTGCTGAACAGTCCCATCATTTCGAGCTCCTCAGCGCTGCGCCACAGACGGGAATCCGGCCGGAAGAGGCGCAGGCGCCACCGCTGGCGTAGCCGGGACTGCGGGCGTCGGCGACGGAGATGGCTGCGTAGGAATCAACGGCGTAAAGCCCGGGGGCGTCGATCCTTGTGGCGGCAAGGGTCCGGCAGCACGAGAAGCAGTCGGGGCCTCGCCTTGTGGACGTTGTTCGACCAGGTTCACCGTATCGTCCTGCTCATACGGCGCAAAGACTGTGGTCTTGCCCTTGGCCAGCGTCGTACCGCGTTCCGTGATGGCGCCTACGGCGTAGCCACGGCACTGTCCACCGACCCTGGCCGCGCATATTTCACCGCCCCATTGAACGTAGCTACGCAAAGACAACTTACCACCTGCTGCGCGGCCGTCGACACCGTAGAGCGCGATCGTCCGTGCCTTTGAGCGGTCGGCCACTGCTTTGACCTGGGCAGGCGTTGGAGCAGCGGAGACTGCAGCCGGAGGTGCTCCCTTGTTCAAGTCCTGCTCCATCTTCTGCAGGGCAATGCGCCCATCGGCCTCGACTAGCTTCTGCGTAATGGTCTTGTCGTCGTCTGCATAGGCGCCGCCAATAACGGCCATGCCAATGATCGTGGCCAGCGTGCGGCCGATAATTCGTGCGTTGCGCATGGATATCCTTTAGTCGCGGGCGTATGCGTCGCCCTTCGCGATCAACATGA
Organism: Cupriavidus sp. SHE; assembly: GCF_000812445.1. Lineage (NCBI taxonomy): Bacteria > Pseudomonadati > Pseudomonadota > Betaproteobacteria > Burkholderiales > Burkholderiaceae > Cupriavidus > Cupriavidus sp. SHE. Next base: position 55,074 of record NZ_JWMB01000051.1, read on the forward strand.
ACTTCGATTGCTTGAGATCTGGCGAGGCGGCAAGGTTGACGTTGATCTCAACGAACTTCGCCACCACAGAAGGCGGGAACGTCTTGAACTCGGTGACATTGCGCAGTGGCCCGGAGATCTCCCACCCCGCGGCCTTGACCGGGTGCTCAATCGATGCCGATCCCTGCGGCGGAACCAAGCCGAAGAACGCGAAATCCTCCAATGCCGCCTTGCCCGCGACCGGCCGAAGCAACTGAAGTTGCGATCCGAAATCCGCCCGCAGGGACATCGAGGTAGGCAGATGCTCGATGACACTGACGAGCCGTTGTGCTTCGCCGAGCCTCACCTTTGCCGCGACCTCTACGGCGGTGTCCCCGTTCTGAAACCTCGGGCTCGATGCCCAATCGGGAATGGCCTCCAGGAACGTCCGGTTCGTCGCCCCACGTGTTGAATCCTTGATCACATACGAGACCGAGCAGTCAGCTTCCGGCGTGACAAGCTGCTCACACTTGATAGACGACAGGGTCCAACCACCAACCGACAGCTGAGCGACGGTTTCGAACCACCGCGCAAACGCTGGGAGCGCTGTCGCGGCTGGAGCAATGGGTGCCGAGCCGCGCAAAGCCAAGTCGTCTGCATATAGTTCCGCCGGCGTTTTCTGCGGCGGCGGCGGATGCATCCGGAGCTGATAGGCGTCATACTCGGCCTTGCCATACTTCCAACCCACGGTGCCGACTGCAGCCAGCAGCGCAACGATCAGCAGCTGTTTGCGTTGCGTCGTCGCACGCGGCTTCTTGAGGACAGCCGATGGCCCAGCAACCTCGACTAGCTTTGCCAGGTCGAATTCAACGTGGGAGATTCGGCGATCCTGCGGAAACAGCGGGAGCAACTCCGACATATTGCCGACGAGTTTGAACTCGCCGTCACACTTCGTCGGGAAATCTGCTACAAGCGCCGAAAGCGTCCGCTCGTCAGAAACTACCTGATCAAAACCGACGCGCGGCCGCCCCTTGATAACCCCGCAGACCAGGTATAGGGGAGGACCGCCAGCATGATCAAAGCGAAAAACAAACAATGCGTTGGGCACCAATTCTGGCACCCGAGAAAGCGCGGCTGCTGCTGAGTAAAGCTTGTCCTTGATCTTCGCATCTGCATCGGCATCGTTCAGATACCCCAAATGCAGCGCCTGGTCCTCGTGCCAAATTCGTGCCGCCCTGACCTCCCGGGCGATGTTCGCCGCGAGAGTCGTCGGCGTGCCGCTCCCGGTCAGGGTGCGCCACTGCATGCCGAAGACGAGCTTCTTCCCGTGGATATCGAGGATCATTGAGACACCCCTTGAGCGCGAATCCAGGCGGCTGAAGTACCGAGCCGCTTGCCGCTGTCGCGGTGCTGACGCGCGATATCGGCGGAGAACTGTCGGGATCGCTTCATGGTCAGACGCCTTGCTGAGCGGTAGGCTCGCCCTGGTCCTGCACCATCACAGTCGCAAAGACGACGGTGAAGGTGCGTGTCTTGGATACCGTGCGTGAGCCGCCAAGCACCATCGGCAGTGATTCGCCCAGCGTGCGCTCGGTCAGCTGTGTGTCATCTTGCGCAAAGGCGGTCATCACCACGGTTTGGCCGTTGCGCACGATCAAATCCTGCTTTGGGATTCCCTTGGCAACGATGTTGATGTTCTGAATCGTCTGCTGATTCGCACCTTGCCCAGACGTGAATTTCTCCAGCGGACCGTCCTGCTTCGACTGATCGAATGCAATCTGCAGGTTCACGTCGTCGCGCGTGGTTGCATCGGCGTACACCTGCAACTTGAAGCCTACCGTTGCGACAGAGGTGCTGATGCCGGGAATACCACCTGTTCCTCCTGCGGTAGTTGCGGCGGGCGTCGTGCTCGATGCATACGAGAACGTCCGCCGGTTGTTGTACTGGAACGCGTGACGATTGCGCATCGAGATGGGGATCGTGACCGAGGACGTTACGGACCCGTACTGCTTCAGTGCGCTCACAATGGCCTGTGTACCCGCAAAGCCGCCTGAATTCATCGTCAAGCCGAAGTTTCCTGCGGCGCTAGAGACCAGCGTAGCCGGCGACATGGCGGTCAGAGTGAACCCCGGGATGTTCTCGAGGGCCTTGGTCAGCACGGCATTCCAGTCCACGCCCGCCTCGCCGTTGTCGGCGACGGTCAGGTCTACCATCTGGAAGTTCAGTGTGACCATGCGTGAGTAGATCCCGATCTGCCGGCGCACGATCTCGTCGGCCGCCTCCACCGCCTCACGTGTGTCCCGCATAGTGAGCAAGCCGGTACCACGGTTCAGGTCGAGGTCACCAACCATGGTCCGTACTGGTCGGAGGCTCTTCTTGATCTCCTCCATGTCATCGAGCTCTTTGAGTTCGGCCTTGGCCGCAGCGTCGATCTGCTGCGAGCTTGAGCCGCCGTTGGTGCCCGTGCCGCCTGAGCCTTGCGACGTCTGCTTGAACTCGGTCGTGAACGAATTGGTACCAGGCTGGATCGGAAGTTGCCACGTTTTCGTCATCAGCCTGTAGAAGCGAATCACGCCCTTGGAGGGAATGAACTCCCAGTTGATGCCCAGACGCGTAGCCACCAGATCCAGCATGGTCGCCAGCGGCATCTTTTCGCTGTGCTTGAACTCCACATTCAGGGCGTTCTCCATCAGCGGTGTCGCCTGAACACTGGACGTGGGTGTCAAGCCGCCGGCAGTCAAAGCTGCGGGCAACGGTCCGCCAAGCGCAGGCGCCGCCCCAAGTGCCGAACCAGCCGGCGTCCCGTTTGCCGGAGTTGCCCGCATCGCTTGCTGCGCCTGCGGTCCAAGCGAAAGCGGCATCAGGACGTTCGCCGGCAGGTACACATCCGAATCGATCTTGACCGGGATGCCCGTGGACATGGTGATGCGCTGCGCGACAACTGCGAGCGGCATCGTCCGCTCAGGAAACATCACCATCGTGTCGACCTTGTCGCGCAGCGGCAGCGGCAGCGTCACATTGCGAGCCACAGCCACGCGCTTGCCAGCAAGGAACGGCCGGGCCACCTCCTGTTCGGCCTCCACCACTGCCCGATCACGGCGAATGCGGGCATAGAGGTCCTCGGTGGTCTGAGTAACCTGTGCGCGCGTATCGTCGGTCGTCTGGCGAACGTCCCTTACGAGGTTCGGCGATACGCAGCCGGCCAACGTCGAGCAAACAAGCACTGCGCCGGTGACGGGTCGGAAGATGCGGGCCAGCTTCATGGGTTAGCTCACTTTGACGGGTCGCACTTCGTGGTGAGCTTCACCACGCGGACATAGTTGTTGGAGTAGAAACATGGCTTCAGGCTGTAGTCGGTCATCTCCGTCGCGGATAGGACGCGGCGGACAGCCGCCTTGAACTCGCCGTTAAAAGAATCCGTACCGCCGATCTCCACGTCCTGGTCCAGTTCCCACGGAGCAGCGGTCCAGCCAGCGTCGCGTGCCCATTTCTCGATCAGGAGCCGATAGTTCACGTCGGCAGCCGAGACGACCCAGTCACGGGGGCCACCCGGCACAGGAGTGGCTGCAATCGGCGTCGCCACTGCCTGCGGCACAGCACCCGTGGCCGATACGTCCGGGGCAGGAAGGGATTGCACAGCCTCGGCGCTCGCCTGAGCTACCGCAGGGGTCGGTGCCACGGACTTGCCCGGCGTGCCCGGCGTGCCCTGCGTGCCCTGCGTGCCCTGCGTACCCTGCGTGGGAAGGCGACGGTCCGACAGCAACTGCCATCCGCCACCAGACAACGGTTTCGTGGGCTCGAAATTGCCCGGCGCATTCGTACCGAACGGTGAGGAACCGGGTACGGCAGCATGGGTGCATACCGCAATGGCGGCGGTGCCGCTCAGCAGGACCCGGAGCATCCGGGACATCGATCGAGGCTGGTGCATAGCTGATTTCCGTTTGAATTCGATAGAGTTATTTGCCGAGCGACTGCAGCACCTGGTACACGCGATTCGCGTAGCGCAAACGCTTATCCGAACTGCCGGCGTTGTAGCAACCAACAGCAGTCCAAGTCTCGCCATAGCGACTGATGCAGTCGGAGAGAATCCACGTGCCCACGTAAGCGTTCGTGCATGGGTCGAACAGGCTTTGGCGTGAAATGCCGTATCGCGCGAGTCGGGGAAGGTGCGCGGAGTTGATCTGCATGAGACCAATGTCCTCACTGCCGTTCGCATTCCGGTTCGTGACCCACGAGCGCATGGAGGATTCGGTCTGTGCGATGCCGCGCACCAGCAAAGGGCTCACTCGGTGATATGCCGCCGCATCTTCAAGACAGTCGGCTTGCGCCACACCGGTGGCGGCCATGCTCGCAACGAGCCAGAAGGTAGCGCGCAGCATCACGCTCATTGCGCACCCTCGGCGCGCTCGTAGAACCGGACTTCGGGAAGTCGATCAACGCGTACAACGTTTCCGTCTGCAATCACGGTTAGGTGATCGGAGACTCCGTTGAACTTGTAATAGCGGTCTTTCTGCTCGCCGCTGCCTTGGTGATGCTCGCCAAATACAGAGATGCTCGCCATAGACTTGGCAAAGCTCAGATACGTGGCGCCATCCTTTTCGAAGACTCGCTCCAGGCCGGCATCGTTCTCAATCGGAAACAGGAAGTTGATCCCGGGTACCCGGGCTACTTCGACGCGCTTGCCGCCACCCATCACCGTAAAGCGGTCCGCTGTCGGGAAGGACAGCACCTTTTCGCCGCCATCCCATCTAGTGCGCAGCTTTTCACCGGCGCCATCACGGATCTCCAGCTCCTTCGGCTCATCGTCAAAGCGCACCTCGATGCGCCCGTTCTTGGCGTCGCGGATTGCCAGAGCGTTGAACGCGGAGGCCAGGCTGAGAGTTTCTGGCAGCGTTGTGCCCGTCGGCACGGCTGTGTCGGCCGCCGTGGCTGCACTTGCGGGTGTCGAGACGGAAAGCGTGCCATCCAAAGCTGGCCGCTTCTCGGGCTCGACTGCAAATGCCTTTGGTGGCATTGCACGCAATGCAATGTTTCGGCGTGTGAAGTCGACTTCCGCGTACAGGTTTCGCTGTTCGAGGACACGGGCAAGCGCCTGCAGCCAGTTCTCCCCTTCACGGGCGTCCAGGCCAACGTCATCCGTCAGCGGAATCTCCTTTTGCGCCGTGCCGCTCCAGCCTGACGGGGCAATGGCCTTCACCATCTGGGCCAGCGGCAATGACGAGCGACCGGGGCGGACCAGCGGCACATCCGAATAGCTTCCAATGAGCGCGAGGCGACCCGAGATCGCAGCAAGGCTGCGCGGCATGTCGCCAGCTGGGTTAGCCGGCTCAGAAGTGAAGCCGTTCGCGCGCTTCCAGCGGGCCATCACCGGCTGTCCGTTGACGGAATACCGAACCACATCGGGCACGCCGTCGATCACCCAGTACGGACCATTTTGGATGGCCCCATCGGCCTGCACGACCTGTCCATGACGCGGCTGAATATAGGTCGACTGCCCGTCATTGAAGACCATCGCGGGCCGGTCGGCCGCACGCGCAACCACTTGGTAGTCGAAATCAAGCGGGTCGGTATCGGCCGCGGCGGCATGGCCTGCCATCAGCACAAGTGCGGAGAGGAGTAGCGGCCTGATCATTGGAATTGCGCGACGTGTTTCATGAAACGGGAGAAGTACGGCCCACCACGCTCCGGGTTGGCGCTGTGGTACCAAGCCACGGCCTTCATTGCAGACCCGCTGCGCTGAAGGTTCTCGGCCAGAATGTCTTCCGCAACGCGGATGTTGGTCACCGGCGCAAGTGCCTCCCACGCTGACGCAAAGCGTTTGCCGTGGAAGCACCAGTTCACCTGCATAAGGCCAACGTCAAAATCGCAACGATCACTGGCCAGCAAGCGCTTAATTGCCATGTAAGCGTCCTCGCGCGTAGCGAAGAACATGCCGCGCCCTGCGACATTGAGAGTCCATGGCCAGGGACGGCCACGGTACGCCGACTCATTCATGGCAATGCCAGCGGTGATTTTCGGATCCACGCGACCGCCCATTTGGGCGAACGGCTCGGTTTTCGGGGCGCAGGCCCACCCGCCGCGGCGTTCAGCAATAGCCTCTTGAGCAGCATCGGTCAGGGCTTGGGGGCGGAGCCAGCCTTCGCGCACGAAGAGCGCTGCGATCGCGAAAGCCTCCCCATGGAGCGTGACGACAGGACCTGCCTCGGCTCCCGGCTCGATCTGCGCGCCCAGAAGCCGGGCGGACCATCCGAGAAAGGCGTCCAGTCCGCAATACAGCACCGGCTTACCCGGAATCGTATGCACCCGAACCTGGCCGTCGGCACGCACAACGATTGCGTTGGGGCTGATGGCGGCCTCGATCGTTGCAGCCTGAGCGGCACCCACCGTGAGCGCGGCAGCCATCAGCAGCGCATTGGCTGTTTGCTTAGTCACGGTACGGCTCCAAGACGATGTCATGCTGGACCTGAACCATCATCTTCTGCCCCGGCTCGGTCGTAATCGTCGGGCGGATGTTCTGGTTGCGGTTCAACATCGTCTGCGCTGTCTGCGCAGCGATTTGACCAGCAGCGTTTCCGTATGTGACCAGGCCCGCCGGACCCACCGTCGTTGCCGTCTTCGAGTCATTGAAGGTCAGCGTCAGCGCACCGACGATCAACGCGCTACTGAAAATCTTCAGGAAGTGATTGTTGACGTCACCGCTGATACCCGAGTAGCCATTCGGGTCTGCGCCTTGCATCCCCATTAGCGGCACTGTCTTGCCATTCGGCAATTGCATGCGCACGAAGGCCGTAAGAATGCGCTCCTGCCCAACGGTAACGTTGGCGCTATACGTGCCCACGAGCGTGCTGCCAGCGGGTATCACCTTGCATGTGCCATTCACCGTGTCGTAGACGTCTTGGGAGACGCTCGCGCGGAATTCGCCCGGCTTGTCGGAGTTCAGGCCGCCAGCGAAGATCGCCGGAATGTTGAAGCCACGGCTAAGCGTGCACTTGGGCAGCTTCCCGTCGAAGCCCGTACGCAGGGTCTTCGTCGCCGTGGCGTCCCGCAGAAACTGGCTGTCGGCCGAGACCGGCTGTACCGCCGCACCATCCGGGTTCTGGCCAGCGGCGTTCGCCGCGGCCGCCCTTGCGGCCACTGCCTGCTGCATCGCACGCATCTGGGCGGGGTCAGTAACGTCTACCATCCCCGCCACTTGCTTGGGTTGGCTAAGCTGGGACTTGCGCGTACCGCCCTTAAACACAGGCGCGGTGAACAGGTCGTCCTCCTTGTTCTTTTTCGCGTCCGGCACGGATGACGTTGTATTTGCCCCGACGTTGAGATCCCCGGCGGTCATGAGCTGTGCCTTGCCCGTATCCTGCTTAACAGAGCCCCGCTTCTGCCTCTCCGCCTCTTCCCTCGCCTTCTCCGCCTGTTCACGGATGGCCTGCTCCAGGCCCTGGTTATTGTCGACACTGCCGGAGCGCTGCTTGACCTGCTCGGCCCTCGCCTGCTCGGCCTTTGCATCGATCTGCTCTTCCGAGATCGTCTGGTAGTAGTAGCCAAGTACACCGACAGCCACGGCAGCAATTCCGCCCATCGCGAACACGACGTTGCGCGGGAGCTTTCCCTTGACCGTACGCTGCTGCGCTTCGCTCACGTCCGTGACGCCCTGGTCCTTCTTTGCACGTCGCATCAGAAGAGTCCCAGAATGCGGCGTCGGCCGCGTTCGATCTTCACTTCATCGCTGCCGGATCGCAAAGCAAACGTATCAGCGAGGCGCTGCACGACCAGGTAATTGCCACGGCGAATGCTGTTCACGACGACATAGTCGCTCCCATCCTTGATCAGGGGAACGGGCCAGTCGGCGCCTTGAGGAATGGGAATCCACAACGCCTTGCCGTCGTCGAACACAGTCTCCGGTTTGAACGACGCGCTGCCCGAGATCGTGTAATCAAAATTGAGTTTGTCCGGAGAGACCGCTACGGCATCGAGATTGCGCGCTGCCGGCCCGTTACCGCCGTCCTGTTCCGTGACAGCAACGCCATCGTTGCGGGCTTTGACCTTCGCAGAGATCGAGGTCGGGATACGGAACCGTACCTTCTGGTAGAAGATGCCGCCCAACGGGGAGGAGACGAGGGTGAACTCGTAGCTGCGCTTGTTGGTATTGACTGACAGCGTATTGACCAAGCCAGCGGCCTGCGGCTTCACGTAAAGATGATTCGCGCCGTCCGTGTCGTAGTCCCAGCGCACGTTTTCACCCCATGCGGGATCGCCTAAGATCTGTTCGTCATCCGGAAACTCGATTGTCGTCACCTTGAGCGGTGCACTCAGGACGCGGAAGATCTGGTCTCGACTGTAGGTGAACACCACCAAGCGGGAATCCCCCGGCAGCGCAATCGGGTCCACGCCGCCGTTGAACGGGTTGGCGGGATTCATGGCGTCGCTTAGGTCACCGATACCCAGGCTGGAAATGCCTGCGCCTGAACGGCGTGCACTCTTGTCCGCAGCTTGGCCATCCGGCGCGGAGAGCACGAATGCGAAACCGAGAGCGATAGCCAGCGGGACAAACCGGGAGGGGGTACGGGCTTCCATGGGCGATTGCGCGGATCAGGCCGCGGATTTCTGAATGCTGAAGAAGATGGGGAACACGCCAAAAGGATTGGTGCCGAGCATGGCTTCCTTGTCCACTGGCTTGACCTGATAGCGGAACGTGATGGCATAGCGCTGCTTGCGCGGCTTGTAGCCATCCTCGCTCGTTGTGGTCACGAACTCCGCGACCACGGTGCTATCCGGCAAACTGGCGATATTCAGGAACTTGATCTCGCGTGTGAGATTCGGCGACGACATCACCTGGCGGAACGGCTCGTCCTCATCCACCCAAGCGTTGAACTGGCCTTTGGCCGAGCCGAGCATCTGTTCGCGCACCGAGCGCAGGTTCGCGGCCATACGCGAAGATTCGATTTGGGACGTCAGGACGGGCTCGATCGTGAACCAGCGTTGCACGAGATCCTTGAGCGCGACTTGCACCTGGCGCTCATCCGGCTTGAAGGCATCCAACTCACGCGTAATCGGCTTGCCGGTCGCATCTGCGGAAACACCAACGACCTTCACCACTGAGGGTGGTGGCTCCCGCGTCATGATGGCTGCGACCGCCACGATCCCCAAGCCCAGCGTTGCGAGCTTCCAGTGATTGCGGTCAACGCTGATACGCGTCGTCCGATCGAAGATCGCTTGTTCGGGACTTTCATTGCCGTACATCCCTGGCGCAACGGTCAGGGGATTGGCTTTGTCGGAGGAGGATTTCGGAAAGAGGCGCATGCTGCGGCAGTTCTCTGAGATGCGCCTATTGAATCAGTGAACCCACTCCGACTTGCTTGCGAAAGACAGGTGATTTTGCGGAGCTTTCTGAGAAATCGCCGAAGTAGGTGATTGCGATGCCGAAACGTGGATCTCGTAGACCCACAGTGCAGTCGCCGGAAAGGCGACACGAAACTGTGAGCTTTCCGGGATTTCCTATTGAGCGTGCTCAGACCGCGAACGTCCCAATGAGTCGCCGCACTCGCTCTATTGTTTGCGGAACCTGAGAAAGCTACGACAAATGCCATAGCTTTCGCCCCACCGTCGCGCAGCGTGCCCGCCAACAATATCGGGCATGGAATCCTCGTCCAGTAACCATCCTCTCTTGCAGCTCACACAGCTGGCAGAAAGCGCTGTCTCGATGTTCTTCGAGTCGCTCTCGCCGCTGCACGACGTCATTCATGCGGCGGACGTTGCGGAAGTCATGATCAACCGGCACGACAGCATTTGGGTAGAACGTCGCGGCGTCCTTACAAAGCTGGACGTGGTACTTGATCCGTTCAAGGTCGAAGGCGCCGTTCGCTCGCTCGCGTCCTCCGTCGAGAAGTCTGCAGTGCGGGGCACCGAGCAAGGCATCATCAACGCCGGCCACAAAGGTCTGCGGATTGCTGCGGTCATGCAACCGACTGCAATTGATGGCCACGCACTGAGCATCCGGAGACACCGGGAAACCAACCTCTCCCTGGCGGACTACGCGCAAGCCGGCGCCTTTTCGTTGCGCAATGCCACGACCCAAGAAGAGGAACCCATCTTCCTTGGTGGTGAAGAAGACGAGGCCCTTGCTCGCGCCCTCGAGCAACTGATGATCCGCCGTAAGAACGTCATCGTCGCCGGCGGGACGTCCTCAGGAAAGACCACTTTCCTCAACGCGTTGGCGGGCAAAGTTCCCGCCGATGATCGTGTGCTAACGATTGAGGACACGATGGAACTGAAGCTGTCCGTACCGAATCAGGTGCGGTTGCTTTCCAACAAGGACAAGGGCGTCACCACCCAGCACCTTGTCGCACTGGCCCTCCGCTTCCGCCCCGACCGCATCTTCGTTGGCGAGGTTCGGTTCGGCGAGGCCTTCGACATGCTGCAGGCACTCAATACCGGTCACGACGGCGGCATGGCATCTCTACATGCGAGCAGCGCGCGCTCTGCTCTCTCTCGCCTTGAAAGCATGGCCCTACTCGGCATCCCGCCCGGCTCGGGCTGGAAGCTCGATGACATGCGCAAGCTTATTGCCGACTGCATCCACTACGTGGTGCACATGAAGCGAACCGGCGAAATGCGTCACGTCTCGGAAATCATTGAAATAAAAGGCTTCCGCGACAACGACTACGACATCAAACGCGTCTTTTAACCAACGGAGTCATTCTCGACATGCACCTCGCGATCAACCCGCGCGTACGCGCTACCGCTCGCAAGTACGCGCCTTCCGCCATGCTGCTGATCGGCATGATGGCTGTCGCCACGTCCGCGGCGGCCGCCGACGATTCGTTTCTCGGCAACTTGGGCAACTTCATCTGCGGCCTGGCGACCTTCATCAACACCAAGTATCTCTTCGTCCTGGGGCTTGTTGTGATCGTCCTCGGTGCGATTGCTTACGCCAATGCGGAATCCTCGCTTTCCAAGTTCATTTCTGGCGCTTGCGTCGGTATCGGTCTTGCCGCTGCTGCGCCGTCGATCCTGAAGACGCTGAATATCGTCGCGTCCTGCACAGGCTTCTGACATGCGCAAACACCACGTGAGCAGAGGCTTGTCCATGCCGCGCCTGATTGCCGGCGCGGTGAGAACCCTGGCCATCGCCAACGGCACGATTACAGCACTGCTGATCTACGTCACCTACCGTAGCGGCTGGCAGATCCCAGTGTCGTTCTTCGCATTGGGGCTGAGCGTTCATGCGCTACTGGCCTGGCTGACAAGTCGAGATCCGTGGTGGAACCAGATTCTGAACCTCTACAACCAGTACGGCGATCTCTACGAATCACTTCCGTGGCACGGAAAAGCCCACTCCGTTTTCCGTCGTCCCTATGGCTTTGACAGCGACCTGCCATGCTGAAACTCAAGCGACGTCCACTGGCTGAGATCGCACCGTGGCTCACCTCGATCACCCCTGAACTCATCCTGAACAAGGATGGCTCGTTGCTCGCCAACTACGAGTTCTGCGGCGTGGATGCTGACAGTGCGGACGCAAGCGACATTACAACCGCACGTGACCAACTCGACCAGGTCTGTCGGTCGTTCGACAATCGCATCACCGCATGGTGGCGCCTCGCACACAGGCGCACGAAGGGCTATGTCGACGGCGAATTCAGCAATGGCACGGACGCCCGCCTCAACGCCCTGAATCAGGCTCACATGACCACAGGGCGTTACTTCCGGAACACGCACTCGCTCAGCATCGCCTACACACCCGAGAGCGGTGTGGCCAAGTTCTTTGAGAAGATCGGCTATCACATGACGGTCGGCGGCAAGAAGGTCTATGGCGCCATCATCGAAGCAGCCAAGGACACTGTGTTGTCCCGCAGCGCATTTGCGTTCGACATGGAGCAGATCCGCTCCGACACGCGCCGCTTCGAGGCCATGCTCGATGCATTCACGGGTGGTGTTCCGCGCATCAAGCCGACCCGCCTTGCGATGCAGGAAAGCTACGAGGCGCTGCATCAGATTGCGAACCCGAGCGTGCCCAAGCGGCGCATCCGGTTTCCGGTCACGCTGCTCGACACCCATCTGAGTGAATCCGAAATCACCGTGGGCGCAGAGCGCCTGCTGTTCGAGTCGGCCCACGGCAAGCGCTACGCAGCAATCGTCGCGGTGAAGGAATGGATGAGCTTCCAGGAAGCTGCGCTCGACAAGCTACTGCAGGTGGACGCGGAGCTGGATGTCTGCATCATGTTCCGCTTCCTTGATACCGCGCGCGCCACGGCCTACATCGAGAAAGTACGGCGCTTCTACAAGATGGCTGCCGTCAACCTCCGATCGATGGTCAAGCAGTATTTGGCGAAAGAGGAAAACGAGAACGATGAAGGACGCGAGGAGCTTGCCAAGGAAGCTGGCAAGGCCCTGAAACGGCTGACCGCAGAGGGCGTCCAGCATGGCTTCGCCAACATCTCCATTGTCGTCTACGCGGATACAGAATCGGAACTGGAGGACTCGGTTAGCGAGGTAGTTGGCACGCTGACGAACGCCGGCTTCGGCGCGATCCGCGAGAAAACCAACCTGATGCCGGCGTGGAATAGCACCCTCCCCGGGCGCTGGGACAAGCAACGTCGTTTGCAGTTCGTCGAGACACCTGCCGTATCTGATATCGCGCCGGTGCGGTCAGTGCTCGAAGGCCCGATCCGCAATGCATGGCTGTCGGAGAAGACCGGTACCGAGGTACCGCCGCTCACTTGCCTGCCGACACGCCATCGCACCCCTCAGCGCGTCGACATGCACCAACCGGGCGGCAACGGCCACCTCTTCGTCATCGGTCCGATTGGTGCAGGCAAGTCCGTCTTCCTGAACTTCCTTGTATCCCAGGCCGACCGACACAAGGCGCGTCGGATTCGCTTCGACAAAGACCGATCCACACGCATTCCCACCCTCTTGAGTGGAGGGGCATTCATCGACGTGACCGGTAAATTCCAGGCAAGCACGCCGGTTAATCCGCTCTCGCTGCTCTCCGATCCGGGCAACTTCACCTATGTCACCGAATGGCTGTCGCTCGCGATCGAAGATGACAGCTTTTCGCTTTCGCCGCAGCAACGGCAAGACATGTTCGAAGCGGTGAAACTGCTTGCGAGCTACTCAGCCGATCGTTGGACACTCAGTTCGCTTTCAACGATGCTGCACAGCGACCTGCGCGAACGCCTCCAGATCTGGCTGGTAGGCGGCCAGTACGGCCACTTCTTCGATCACGTCGAGGATGCCTTCGCTGTAAGTGACAACCTCTGCATCGAGTGCGGCGAGCTATTCCAGAAGTTCCCTCGTGCAGCCGCCCTCTTCACCGACTACGCGTTCTACCGGATCAGCCAGTCGATGGACGGCATCCGCTACACCGTCATTGAGGTGGAGGAATGCGGCTTCTTCTTCCAGAACGAGCGATTCTATAAGCGCTTCGAGGACTGGATCACGACAATCCGGAAACTCAACGGCTCCATCTGGGCAGCCACGCAATCCTTGCGACAGATCGCTCGCGTGGCGAACTTCGAGATCCTCAAGGAAAACATCGCCAACTGGATCTATCTGCCGAACAGCCAGGCAAAGACTAGCCCCGAGCTATACCAGGAAAAGTTCGGGCTCACTGGCGATCAGATCCAGATGATCTCAGATGCGGTACCCAACCGCGACTATCTCTGGATCGTTTCCAGCACCAACCAGACTCGCATGCTGCAGACCGCATTCTCAGACGAGATGGTCGCGCAGCTGCGCTCGGATGGCGTCGCACAGTCCATTTGCGACAAACACTACGCCTCCGGCGAGCCGGACTGGCAGGACCGCTATGTGCGCGAGATGCTCGCTCGTGCAGCCTAACTAGGGAGAATCAACGTGAAGAAGTGGATCGCCAACATCGCAATTGCAGCCTCAGTCTTCGGTGCGTCGTCTGCACATGCTGCCCTACCCGTAACGGATTGGGTCGGTCTCGTGCAAACCACCATCTCCGCGCTGCAGTCGCTCAAGTCCGAAGTGTACGAGAACACTAACATCGTCTATCAGTACAAGATGATGGCCAACCAGTTGCTGCAGGCTACAGGCTTGGACGTTTCCGACATCACCGAACAGCTCGATTCGATCAAAGACGACATCGGCAAGTACGAAGTCTACGGAAGCACGCTCAAGGACCTCTACGGCACGGTGTCAGACAACTCTGACTACCTGAAGAAGATCGGGAGCATGGTCGTCGCCTCTGGCAAGACGAAGGAACAGTGGTTCGCCGATCAACGGACACTCTTGCTCAATGGCGACAAGACTGCCAAGAACCTGTTCAGCCTTGGCGAACAGATCTTCAAGAACACTCAATCTGTGGCAAAGCGCCGCGAGAAGATCCAGTCGCAACTGAAGCTCTCGCCTACCGCACAGGCGGCTGCTCAGACCACAAATCAGATGTTGGATGTACTTGCCAGCCAGAACACCGACCTGCTCCAACTCATGAGCGCAAAGGCTCAGGCCGATGCCGACAAGGATCAGCAGACTGTCGCAAAGGAAACGCAAAGCGCCGACGCCATGCGTTCGATTGTGAATGCACAGGACGAAGAGCTGCGGCAACTGCGCGCGCGGGTGTTCTCTCGCAAGCTCCAGGCTGATTGATAGGGGTACAAGCGAACCATGCCACTCCTCCGCCTGATCGTACTGCTGGTCACCGTCTACCTCCTTGGTACGGGAGTGGCGATGGCTCAAGGGTCGAACCCTGAAGCTAGCCCGCCGGCGTCAGAAGCTGCGAGCACGCCGCCATCGTTTGCGGGTCCACGGGGCAGCATAGCCGAGTCGCTAAAGAGCTGGCTGTCTCAATTCGATTCCTTTCGAACCGGCTTAATTGATGGTGCCACCTCCCTCAGCCAGACTATTCGTCCTGAGACCAATAAGGTGGCATTTGGCCTGGCTATCGTCACGATAACGTTGGCAGGCATCAGGTTCGCCGCGACCAGTGACCCTTTAGCCGCGTGGTCTGACTTCTTTGACGCAGTTCTAGTGCTCGGGATCTTCGCGTCAATCTACGCCGGCTATGAAACTTTCGCGCCTGGAATATTCGATTGGTTCAAGTTGCTCGCGGACAAGATCGCAGGAACACGCGCCAGCAATCCCGCGGCCGTGCTTGTCTCAGTTGGTGCCGGCTTCCTTGATTCATTCAACCAGGCAATGGATGCAGCATCTGCCTTCGGCAAAATCGGAGTTGCCGTTTCAGGCCTGATCCTTATCCTAGCGTTCCTGCTTTGCGCGGTGGCTGCGCTGCTGTACACGTTCTTCATTTCCCTTGGCGAGATTCAAGCCTCGGTTGGCATCGTCATCGGACCGCTGGCCGTCGCGTTAGCCTTTTCAGACTACTCGCGCCGCTACTTCATGTCATGGCTCGATTTCATGATTGGCGCGTCCATGTACACCGTGGTCGCGGCAATCATGGCGCGGCTCGTCTCAAGCGCATTCACGTCCACGATCGTCTCGCAACCCGACATCGGTACCGCATCCATGGCTGGTGCCGCATACGCGTTCGGCGTCGCTCTTTTCATGCTGCTCGTGGCACTGGAAATTCCAAAGATCGCCGGTGCCATCTTCGGCTCGGGAGGCGGCTTGAGTGGTGGTGCTGCCGCCCGTCTAGGCATGAAGGCCGCAGGCGGCATTGGCAAGATGCTGGCGGGAAAATGACGGCACATCTCCATCTGACCCCCAGCCAGTTGCTGGCGACTCACGAAAGCCGCATCGCACTCGTTCGCCAGTACGCGAACGAGGCCAGCGCAGCGGATTTCGATCAAAAGTGGTTGAGCGTTCTGGTGCGATGCGCTGCATGGTTCTCCAGCATGCCACTGCGCGCCGCCGAACACGCCGAGCCCGGCGGCGCATTTCGCGCGACTGTCGAAGCGGCTTACTTCGCCATGCGCCTCTCCGGTGCACAGAAATTTGCCGCTGATCAGCCATCGGAGCGCCGGCGTGCGCTCGAGCCGCAGTACTTGTACGCGTTGTTCCTTGCCGCGTGCTGCTCGCGCCTTGACGAGCCATGCAGGCATTTTCGATTCATTCGCGCCAGTGACAACGCCGAGTGGGTGCCTGCTGCACACGGCGCCTTTGGGCCGTGGCTTGGCGACGCTGGTTACCACGTCAGGCGGCGCGAGACTGCATTACCACTCGAAAGGATGCGGACTGCCCTCCTCGCAAACGAGGTCCTCGGCGCCGAGCGACTTGGCACGCTCGACAGCCAGGTCCTCACCGACCTGTTTGGCGCCATCAATCCGGACTCGCGACCGTCTGGTGCAGAGACGCTGCTGCACAAAGTAGTCCGGCAGGCGATTGAGGCATTGACCCAGTTCGAGGTCAAAGCTCGTCGAGCAGAGTTTGCGCCCGACGCCACCCCAGCCCCTTCTGCGGACCGGCTGTCCGCTAACGCACCTTCGCAGGAAGCTCCGCCGGCACCATCGGCGCGGCAACCAGCCACCGCTGACACGCAAGGAAGTACCGTGGTGCCGGAGCAAAGGGTACCGGAGGCAGCAGCGGTGAATCCACCGGCGACCGCGCCCGCTACGACTGAGCCGCCGAACCCAACTGAGCCTTCGCGCAACGTTGTACAGCTCGAGGGAGCGAAGTCCCTGCGGAAGGAACACACGGACGATCCGTTCAAAGCGCTATCCGGCACTTCGAATCTCATGCGCGAGTTCTTCAAGGCGCTCGCCCAGGATGTCGCCGCCGGCAAGGCTAAGGTAACGCGCGTCGATGGAAAGGTTGCCATCAGCAAACGCATCCTCAGCAACTATGGCATCGCCTCCGACACGCTGATCGAGAACCTGCGCAAGTTCAAGCATCTCTACAAAACCTCCGGACAGGACATCCTGTTAGTTGATGAAGTCGGCGATCTGATCTCGCCTCCTGTTGAGTCCCAATGAACCACTACATCAACCATTTCCGCCCAATCTACGAGTTTCGCGCCGTAGTCGGCTGGACATGCGCCCTCCTATTGATCCTGGTAAGCGGAATGCCAAACGCAGGGTACTTCGCTCTCCTGTGCCTCGCATTTCTGGCGTTCCGTTCAACACAGGTTTGGCGGGCGCTCAAGTTCCGCCTGGCCATCTCCACCAAGTGGCTGACGCTCATAAAGATTGAGGACCTGCTGGAGGAGAGCCGACTGTTGCGCTCGAATGACAAGGACGAGGACGCGATGTACCTTGGAACTGGCTTCGAATGGACTCAGAAGCACTGCCAGATCGCCCACGACATTCTGCGCATGCCTTCGAGCGAGATTCCAGGGCTTCCGAAGTGGCTGCCGAAGAATACGGTCAAGGCAATCGAGAGAGCGTTCGCCCCGGCGAACAGCGTCGCGGATGGCTCGCCGCAGGGCAAGTCGTGGATTGGGGGTATGGAATCTCTCAAGATTCCAGTCCCCTTCCACTACAAGGCAATGGCTGGTCATACCTCGGTCAGCGGTACCACTGGCGCCGGGAAAACGGTCACCTACCAGTTGATCTCGACCCAGGTCATTCACAACCCCAACGATGTTCTGATCATCATCGATCCCAAGAACGATCGCGACTGGAAGAACCGAGTCGAGCGTGAATGCAAGCGAGCAGGCCGGAAGTTCCTGTATTGGAGTCAGGCGAAGCCGTCGCAGTCCGTCCGCCTAAACCCGCTCGAGAACTGGTCGCAGCCGTCGGAGATCCCAACGCGTATCGCCCAGCTGATGGAGGAAGGCCCCTTCCGCCAGTTTGCCTTCCTGTTCATTGACCGTTCCGTGAAGGGCGAGCTCTATGTCGGCGACAAGCCGAATCTGCGGTCGATCCTGCAGTACGCACAGAACGGCATCAACAATTTGCTTGAGCGGGCCTTGCAGCGCTTCTTTCCTGAAGCAGGCATGGCAGATTGGGATGAGGAAGTAACCAGCTACGTCGCTCAGGCTGGCCAGAGGGCAGGAGTCACACGCCTCGATGCCATGGTGCAGTTGTATGTTGATCGGTTCGCCAACATCGGCAAGGGGCATGAAGCCATTGACGGCCTGATCTCGACGTTTCAGCACGACCGAGATCACTACGGGCGAATCATCGCCTCGGCCCTCCCATTGCTGCAGATGCTGGCCACCGGCGAGACGGGCCTCATGCTCGCGCCCAAGGCGGACGACTTCAATGACGATCGCGAGATCTGGGACATCGAGAAGGTCGTCAAGCAGAAGGCGATCCTCTACGTCGGCGCTGATTCTCTGTCCAACTCCATGGTTGCTCAGGCCGTTATGTCGATGCTCCTCGCCGACGTCGCTTCGGTGGCCGGGGCCATCTACAACTGGTACGACGTGCCACCGGAGATCGTGTTGATCGTCGACGAAGCTGCCGAAGCGATCAACGAGCAGATGCTGCAAATCCTGAACAAGGGCCGCGGTGCCGGCTTCAAGGCATTCGTCGCCTATCAGACCCGCTCCGACTTCACGGCCAAACTCGGAAACGTGGCCAAAATGCAGCAGGTTTTGGGAAATCTGAACAATCAGATCGTCCTACGCTTGGAAGACATCGACACGGCCCAATGGTTCTCCGAGAAGGCCGGAACAACGGCGATCCGAAACCTGGTGGTTTCAAGTAGCACCAGCACGGGAAGCGAGGCACACGTTGGCGAGTTCAGTGGCTCCGTGTCTCGTTCCGCACAGCTGGAGAAGGCACCTCTCATTCCGCATGATCTCGTCATGCAGTTGCCGAACCTGCAGTACTTCCTGCGGATCTCTGGAGGCGCCGTCTACCAGGGTCGAATTCCAATTATCAAAGACTGATCATATCCATGCGTAGCAGCCTGTTCCGACAAATCGTCAAGGACAACAAGCTCTCGGCGAAGCTCTCGCCAATATTTACCCTGTCGCCGGATCTCGATGACATCTGTACGCGTGTGGTCGACTACATCGGTGTGAATTTCCGTATCCGTGATGAGCCGTTGGTAAAGGAGATGCTCACAGACGCCATCACTGCCTGGCGGGCAGCGCGCAAACATGGCGATCCCAACGTCGCGTTTATGAAGGGGCTATTCGCGCGCTCGCACGATCTCTATGTAAAGCGCTACGCCGCTTTCAAAGGCGAGAAGTACAACGTATGGGACCCGTTCCACGAGTCCATCCCATCTTTCGAGCAGCGTCAGCCAACGGGGTACATCTGCCAAGTGGTCGAGGAGCCGGTGCCGGGTGATATCTCCCAGCGCTGCGCAGCATTTCAGCTCGCTGCCCGAGTCCTGACCGGGTACAGCTTCACACGTTACTTTGAGAACTACGATGTCGCTGGAAACTTTGCACACTGACGCCCACCGCGCGGCGCTCCTGCTGAAGCAAGTGCCGGCGCGCATCGCCGCCAAGCTATGTGGCGTCGAGTTGTCGCTTGCGCTCCAAATGCACGAGTGGTTGACTGCCGCACCTCATGGCGAACAGCACATGCCTGCAGCCTTCAAAACGGGGGCGCCTGCAGCATGTTGTGCACTGATCAAAGTGTCCGTGGTCAGGCCCGTTGTTTTCTGGGGAGGGCTGATTGCCCTCCCGAGCCTTCCCATTTTGCTCGCCTTGCGCTGGATCTGATATGGCCAACAGTCGCTTTGCATCGCACGTTCGCCTGTGGCTGATCTTCGCTCCGCTGATGATCTGCACTGTTGCACCGTTCATGAAGGACGAGAAGGCCTTTGAGATTTCGGAGGCGGAACAGGCATCTGTCGAGCGCACGTTGGGCCAGGACAAGGCCGATATCGCCGTGTCTCTTGCCAACGCACGCTTCCATCGATGGTTCATCCAGACCGGTGCCGTGAAGGCGTCGTTCTCCGGATCAGACTCTCAAACCGTAGTGTCCGATGGCGGTGCCGCCGCAGTTGGCCGCGGGTGGATGGAACATTTCTGGCTGACGATCTATCGCGCGGTGTATCGGGCCGCGGTGGCGCATCACTGGCTTTTCGGCGCCATTGTGATCTTCGTTGCTCTGTTCAATGATGGCTCCGTCTCGCGCAAGATTCGCGCCGCCGGCGCGGGCTTCGCCAATCCCGTTACGTTCCACGTCGCCGCACACGGGCTGATGCTGTGCTTCGGCTTCGGTGCCTCTGCCCTTCTACTTCCTGTTTCTCTGCTCGCCACCTGGTGGACGTTTGGCGTCTGTCTGGTTGGCTTGCTCTGCTGGCGCCTAGCGGCGTCTTTCCATGTCGGCAAATAGCCGCCCGCATATCTATCAAGGCCGGATGGCCGTCCAAGGAGAATATTTGACGTCCTCTCCTTCCTAGAGGAAGGAGATTCCCACAGCTGGCGATGCACGTCCGCATCGGAGAATGTTCAGCGCAGCATTGGTATCACGATCATGCACGACACCGCAAACACTGCAAGTCCACTCTCTTATTCGCAGTCCTGCGATACCTTTCGGCCGCGTCGTGCTGTCTTTCGACCCGCACGACGAACAGGACTGGGTAGAACCGCTTTCGTTCACTTCCTCGAACGTGGCCCCGTGCGCGATCGCCTTATAGCGGAGCTTGTCCCGGAAGGACGACCAGGATGCGTCGTAGACGCTCTTTGCCATCCTGGTTTTGGCGAGTTTCGAAGCCGACACGTTGCCGACTGCGATGTAATCGAAGCGTCGAACGAGGTCGAGCGCGAGCTTGTGCTGGAAGTCAGCGCGGGCATTGGCCGCCTTGGCATGCAGCTTGGCTATATGCCGCTTGTGCTTTCGCGCCCGCTGCGCCTTCGCCAGCTTTTCGGCCGCTCGTCGCCCGAAACGGTCATTGGGCAGCTTCTCTCCGGTGGAAAGCGCGGCGAAGTCTTTCAGTCCGAGATCGATTCCCACACCGGTTCGGATCGGACGCGCGTGCACATCGGCAACCTCGATCACGATGTTGAGGAACCAGTTGCCGCGGGCGTCCCGCGCGAAGTTGGTGCTGTCCTTGATCTTGCCTTCGGGCAGCGGGCGGCTGCTGAACACACGGAAGGTGTTGCCGGCAAAGCGGAACGCCTCGCCTTCGCGTTTAAGGTCGCGGCCCTTCAGGGGCACCCAGCCAAGCGACCTTCTACCGCGATAGCGCAGGAAGGGCCGTCGGTGCTGGCTGCGCGACTTCGCGTACTGCTCGCATGTCGCGTTCACCGTGCCGGAATGGATGCCAAGTTCCTTGCTGCTGCCGGTGGTCAG
>NZ_JWMB01000052.1:0-153250 GCF_000812445.1 Cupriavidus sp. SHE
CGTGATCACCTACGCTACAATCTCCTGACCGCGCAGTACCACCTTCCTTCCCTGATCACGTTCGCCGAAACCGCTGATCACCTTCACCGAAATCCGCACCATTCCGACCCCAACAAGGTGAGTTCGTCCTACAACCACGCCAAGTACGTTGAGCCGCGCCGTCGGATGATGCAGGACTGGGCCGATCGGCTCGACCTGCTCGAACAGGGCGAAGTGGAAGCCGCGAGCGCGCATCTGACCATCCGTATCGACGGGGTGCCGGCGATGGCAGAAGTGGAGGAAGCGGTGGATGCGACCCTCGCGATGGCCGAGCCCACTCCTCCCGGCGTCCCGCCCGTCGTGGCCACGCCTATTGTCGTAACCCCGAGCAACGGCGGCATCACGTTCCAGCGGCTGTCTCAGGTACCGCCGCCTCCGACGCATGCCCCAGAGCCGGAAGTGTCCGCGATCCAGCGCGAGCGCGAGGAAATGCTGACCATCTACGAGTCTCCAAGCAGCTTGCCGGTCCCGCTGTTCGGCAAGCTGGCCGGAAAGTCCAAGGACCAGATCAACCGCGAACTGAAAGCGGGCAAGTTGCTGTCCATCAGTTTGGGCAATCGGGGGCAGCGTGTTCCCGATTGGCAACTGGTGCCGCTCAAGCACAAGCTGGCCCAGGTGCTCATGAACCAGTGCCCGCACGCGGATTCGTGGGATCTGTACCGCATGCTGACCCAGCCGCACCCTGACCTGGGGGACCGCGCGGCCATTGATGCGGTCACGCCGACCAACGTGCCGGCGATCATCCAGGTCATCATGGGCGACTACCAGCACTATGCGGATATGCCCGAGGCCATTGCCCCGTACCCCATCCCCGAGGATGTGCGGCAAAGCGTTCGTCGGCTGGTGGATAGCGCAGTAGTTCTAGACGGAGCATAGGGCTCTCAAACCTTGCAGGGGCCTTGCGGCCCCTGCATTACGCTTGCACCGCCTCCACGAGTTCGCTCAGCGTGCGCGGTGCGGGAGCGAAGAACACGGCGCCGGTGTGCGCCGTCGAGAAATCGAGCAGGCGGTCGTGCATGCCTGGCGGATCGCCGAGGAACATGCGCTCCAGCATCTTCTGCGTCACCCACAGATGCCTGGAGTAGCCGATGAAGTAGGTGCCATATTCGCCCTGGCCGGGGCGGCCGAAGGGCATGTTGTCGCGCAGGATGTCGTGCTCGGTGCCGTCGTCGTCCACGATCGTGGCGAGGGTCTTGTGCGATTTCTGGCCGCTCGTCGCGTCGGGCAATTCGACATTGCTGACGATCTCCCGGCCGATGATCCGCTCTTGCTCGTCCTTGGCGAGCCGAGCCCACGGCTGCATTTGGTGCAGATACTTCTGCACCACCAAGTAGCTGCCGCCGGCGAACGCCTGATCTTCACTGCCGACCAGCGTCGAGGCGCCGATGTCGTGCCCGGTCGGGTTGGCCGTGCCATCGACAAAGCCAAGCAGGTCGCGGGAGTCGAAGTAGCGAAAACCGACCACCTCGTCGGCCACCGTCACGCTGCTGCCCAGTTGGTCCAGCAGCAGGCGCTCGAATTCAAAACAGAGGTCCTCGCGTTCGGCACGGATGTGAAAGAACAGGTCGCCGGGCGTGGCAGGCGCGGTGTGCTTGGCACCCTCGATGGGCACGAAGGGCCGTAGTTCCTTCGGGCGCTTCCCGGTCTGGAAACGGTCCCATAGCGCCGATCCCAGTGCAGTGATGCACGACAGCCGGCCGTTGAGATCGCGGAAGCCCACCGTTTTGATCAGGTCGTCCAGCCCGTCCAAGACGCCGGCGACCGCCTGAAGGGCCTCGTGGCCCTCGGCGACTGTCAACGTGAGAAACACCGCCGCGCGCGACAGCGGCGCATCGATGCTTTGCGAGTCAATTGGTACTCGATCCCAACCACTTCCAACCATTCGTGCCTCCAAAGACCATGTTAATTCATCATATTGCCAGAGATGGAAGCGCTATCACTGGCGCGCTAACAGGCGCGTGCCGCTGCAATTACCCGCACGCAGCCTCGGCGAGAGCGGGCTATGGGGTATTCGAGCAAGCCGCCCTGTCCCTGGCAACCAACATTGCCCTGTGCTCGAACCGCTCAGAAACAACATTGGCTCGTCCGTGGGGCCGCTGCAGATATGTCACGATCTCGTAGGGGCCGTCTGAAAGCGGTCGCATAGTGATCCCCCACGCATGGGCACGCTCAATGCGCGATTGCGCGGAGAGCCCCACTCCGTAGCCAGCGGTCACCCAAAGCGCCATCATCTCGAACGAAGTCACGTGCTGAATGCTCTGCTGGCTCAACGGAAGAAAGGACAGTCGCTGATCCAGCAGTAGGCAAGCCTCCGCCGGCCAGCGAAACACCGGATAGTCCAGAAGCTCGGCAAGCGTGATCTTCGCCTGGGCAACTAAGGGGGACCCCAGCGGCACTGCAACAGCCACGTTCTCCACCCAGAGCGGTTGGCTTTTCACGGCCGGAGCACCAGCGTTCCGAAGCGTCATTCCAGCGTCGTAGCGGCCTTCCTCAAGGCCCGTCAACAGATCATCGGCTGAGGTCTCAAAGAACGTGATGGTGACTTCTGGTTCCTCCGCGCGCTGTAGGGCAAGAAGCGTTGTGAGGCAAGAGGATGGCACTCCGGGCGCGATAGCAAGCCTGAAATGGGAAAACTGGCTGGTGGCGTCATGCATGAGGGCCCCCAATAAGCGATCTGTCCAGAAAGGCAAACCAGCGTTGCAGGAAAGAGTGAAGTTTAACGTCGTTATCTTTAACGTGGTTAATTGTGGCAGATTGTTTGACGCTTCTGCTAATGCAGAAATCAACAATTCAGCCAGGCCGTCCTTCTGGCACATCGACGTATGAATCCGAGTCGGCGTTAGCCTTCGGACAGGCCGTGCGCGCTGCGCGCGTCGCTCAAGGAGTCGCGCAAGACGAGTTCGCATCTCGGGCAAGCATTTCGCGTTCTCACATGGGTAAGATCGAGCGTGGTGAGCACGTGCCCACGCTTCCGCTCATACTGAAAATTTCTACGGCACTTGGAATAAGCGCGGCTGACCTGATGACGGCGACCGAACGCAATCTGCGTGCCGACACTGATCCCTGAGTGTCTAGCCTGCCAGGCTCCGTCAACCGTCCGAAGAGTCGCGAAGGCGAACGATAAATCGCTCCACCGAAGCCGATAAATTGCCGCCGTCGGGCCGAAGCAGGTAGGTGGTGATCACGGCAGAATCCATCGCCAAGGGGCGGATCACCACATCCGGCCGTTGGGAGATGGGAATCTTGGTCGCCGTCATGAAGCCGATGCCGTAGCCGGCGCCGACCAACGTGAGCATCATGTCCAGCGAGGACACTTCCTCGACAACATTCAGCTTGTGCTCCAACGTGTTGAGCAGCCGCTTGAGTTCGCGGCAATAGCCCTCGCATACCTGCGGGTCGCACAGGACAAGTGGATGGCCTTGAAGTTCTTGAAGTGGCACCTCCTTGTAGGTGAGCAATGAGTGACGAGCTGGCACCGCAATCACCAGCGGGTCGTGCCAGATTGGTTCGGCAGCGATACCGTCGCCGACATCGCCCGTGTGCGCGAACCCGATCATGAAGTCGCCCGAACGCAAGCCACGCACTTGCTCTGCCAGAAGCACTTCTGACAAGCGTATTTCGATCTCCGGCTCCTCGGCGCGGCAACGAGCCAGAAATGCCGACAGCCGTGGATCGATAGCCCCATCTGATACAGCGATGCGCAGGCTACCGCGCAAGCCCGATGCCACAGCCTTGGCATTTTCACGAGCCTGTTCCAGCACTGTGAATAGACGGCGAACATCTTGCAAGAAGACCGCGCCCGCCGCCGTTAGAACTGTTCCTCGTCGGTTTCGGTCGAAGAGCACTACGCCCAACTCGTCCTCAAGTTCCTTGATGGCTCGTGATAGCGGTGGTTGTTCGATATGCAGGCGCTCAGCCGCCCGCGTGAAATGTAGCTCCTCAGCAAGAACTACGAAGCAGCGAAGATGGCGCAGCTCCATAGGCCACCCTCCCGTTCCGACTTATCCAACACTGTGCTATCTCCCTATAGAAGTGACTGCCATTCTGGCGGCGGCGAGTTCGGCCACATCATTGGAAACTTCTGGCTGAATGAGCCAGGGCTGGGTTGACCGTGCGATGGCCCGAGGCAGGCACAACACCAGGCGAGCCTGATCAAGTCCGTGGGGTGATAAGGATCAGACGAAGGCTATCTCCAGCCACGCACGTCAATGGATGCCGTGCATCGTCCCCGTCTGACCCTTGGCCGATTGCGAACCAAGCGCTTGAACACGCTTGCGGTTGATCATCACCTGCGGATTGCTGAGGCTCTGCTCCTGGTCCGAGCCAAGGCAAGTACCCTGGGGCAGACGGCAAATGCCGGCGAAAATATTCGCCGGCTCCAGTTGCTGCCCGGAGACTGGCGGGACCAGAATGCCTCTCACCAGAAAGTGTGAGACATCCTGATGCTTAGCCCGCGCCGGATGCTTAATGCCGCACTGAACCATGCGGGTCGATGACGTACTTGTATGCAGAACCCGCGTCGAACTCTTTGTACGCGGCGGGCGCGTCTTCGAGCTTGATGAACTTAGTGTTCATCATCGGCGAAAGGTAAGGCATGCGATCGTTCAGTATCGCCCGCATTAACGCGTGGTTGTAGTTGGCCGTCGGAGATTGACCAGCCGACATTCGCGGCGACTTGATCCAGGCGTTGGACCATTCCAGATCCATATGGCCTTTCTTGGCTTTCGGGTCTTTCGAGATCGGGTTTGCGCAGTACACACCGACCGTACTGGTCATTCCGCCGAAGCGGACATATTTGAGCATTGCGTTGGTAACAGCGCTCTCCACGATCTTGTCAGCCTCCGCGCCAAACCCGCGGCAGTCCACACCAACATAGTCGATGACGCGATCCACCTCCCTGTGCCCGGTAATGCGTTCGAGATGCTCCTCGATCGGCACGCCGTCGGAAAGGTTGATGGTTTCCACGCCGTGTGGCTTGAGAAGGTCCAGCCGCTCTTGAATGTAATCGGCAACGATGATGGCGCCTGCACCCAGAAGTCTGGCGCAGGCGGCACCCGCTCTGCCGACCGGCCCGGCACCGAAGATCAGGATGTTTTCGCCGACGACGTAGGCCGGCGCGGCTGGCCAGTCTGGGCCAGCGAACCCATGGAAAGCTGTGGGTAATACGTCAGAGAGAAGGGTCAGGTCGCGGATTTTTTCCATGGCGGCATCCTTGTCAGAGAAGCGAAGGAGATTGAAATCCGCATACGGTACGAAGAGATAATCACCTTGCCCCCCCGTCCAGCCACCGAGGTTGAACCCGTAGGCTCCGCAGTCGATTTCGGGGTTGGTGTTCTCGCATACATCGGAGCGCATATGCTTGCAGTTGTAGCAACGCCCACACCCCACATTGAAGGGAACGGAAACGATGTCGCCCTTCTTCACGACTTCGACGTCTGATCCCACTTCGATCACTTCGCCGGTCATTTCATGGCCCATGGTCATTCCCTTGGGAACAGCAAACGAACCGCGATAAATGTGAAGGTCGCTGCCACAGATATTTGTGGTAACTATTTTGAGGATAGCGCCATGGGGTGCGCTTTTCCCTTGAGGGGTTATCAGCTCTGGAAATTTGAAGGTGTTGACCTTCATTTCCAAGGGCTTCTCGAAAGTCACGATTCGGTTACCGGTCGGAGTCATTTCGTCACCTCTGTGCGTTAATGTTTCCATCTTCTAAATCGAAGTGGGAAACGAAATTTACCGCTGTCAAGAAGAACGATCGTGGTATTGCCTAGCCGTTGGCCGCGTCTCCTTCTGCGGTCTTGACAGCATCGGATCAAGCTCAGAAGTGGTCAAACTGGAATAATCTATGTGCAGATAGGCACGATCTATCTACGCGGGATCGTCGAGCCGTGCTCGTCTCCTAGCCGGGAGAGGGCAACGATCATCGCTACATCGCGCCTCCTAGCTTGATCTAGGAACAGTCAGCTCGACCCAGCGAGACATGAGGAGGCCGCATGCAGCAGGTACTCCTGCCCCCCCGAGTTGCCCCTGGACCTAGTGGCCTTCGATGGGTTGCTCAGCACGTGGCGCCTGTTAGCGGCGCACACGGCATGCCTGCAATCTTCGCCTGGTTGAAGCAATACAGAGTTGCTCTTCAAGACTCGCTATTTCAGGGGGCTTTGAGATGAGTCTGCTTTGGGCTGGAACCGACGATGGATCGATATAACGGATTGAAGAGTGGTGGCGAGTTCGGGGGTGTGCACCATTTCGAGCAATGCACGCGATGACGGTGCCTCGAACGCATTTTTCCCAGCAACGAATCCGACATTTGAGTGCGACATTGGTCCATTGATTGCGATTGCGTGGAGATTTGGAATGTGCGCGAGTTGGCCGGCGAGAGATTGCGGAAGAACTGCCGAATATTTTCCTGTCGCCACGTGTGCCGATAGCACGTCAATTGAATCAGTGCGAATAGTCTGCGCGGTACATTGCATCAGCCTATCTTGAATGGGTTCAGGTACTGCCGAGTTCAGCACGCAGAGTTGTCTATTGAGAACATGGTCCCACGTTGTGCTTCGGGGTTGCTGTGTTCTCGCGGCGTGAAAAAGGAAAATGCGTTCACGGTACAGAAGGTGAGTATCGAAGTCTTCCCCTGGGATATCCTCCAAATGCATGAGTGCGATATCCAAATTGTTTTCTCGAATCGCCTGTAGCAGGGAAGAAGCGCCGGAAACCAGAACTGATTGTTGAAGTAAGGGTGTTTTTTCAGCAAGGGCGATGCTTAATGTGGGCGCTACACCGGCAGTTCCTGGGAGTATCCCTAGCCGGAATTGCCCCTCTATACCTCGCCGTAGTGCGGAGAGTTCTCGCTCCAGCCCTTTGCAGTCGTCATACATCTGCTGAGCCCAAGACAGTACGCGCATCCCTTCAGAAGTGAGGCCGTCATAGCGTCGGCCATGACGCACGATCTCGACACCCATGTCTTCCTCCAATTGCTTAATGCCCGCGGAGAGTGTCGGCTGAGAAACATTGCAGCTTTTGGCCGCGTTGCCAAAATGGCCTTCACGGTGCAAAGCAAGCAAGTATTCAAAGTTTCTTACGATCATATATTTTCTTCTGATAAAGTTGATTGGATTTTATACTTTCACGAAAAACCCTGCGCACGCTTCGATCCGCGTCCAACCTTGGGCACGTAGCTGGCACGCATGAAAGGCTGCCGCGCGCAGTGTCCATACAGTAGGTTCGACTCGTCATCGACGGTCAGCACCACAACGCACGGGACAGCCAATAGCGCGAACACAGGTGCTTTGCGCTGTGGGCGAGTCGTCCTCATGTAGCTTAGGGAAACTTATATGGACGCCTCCCGAAGCTCAATGGGGTAGTCATGCTGACGTATAGGTAGGAGCAGTCTTATATCCGGCCTGTTTGTGCAGGCCGACAAGCCTACTGGCCCTGATGGAATCCGCTGACGAGGCCCTCATCTGAAAATCGAGCTGATGGTGTGCCCATAGCTCATATTCCCTACCAGGTTTACCTCGTCACGGTCTGACCTATTTCGCCATCACGTATCTACCGCGTGCGCTCCTTGTGAAGCCTTTTGTCTATAAGCTTTTTCAATGCCCTACAGGGCATGCCGTAAAGAGTTCTGCGCGATATCGGGAGCCTTTGACCAGCACAGCCCAAACGGTTCTCGCGAGTTTATTGGCAACTGCGGCCACCACCACGTTATACGGTCGCCTGGCAAGCAAGCGCTCAACCCACTCAGACTTCTGCCCCCTGGCAATGATTGAGCGGGCATCATGCATAAACAGTGTTCGCAGATAGGTGTCACCGCGCTTGCTCAGCCCCAGTTGCCGAACTCGACCACCTGTGCCTGTCTGTCGAGGAACCAGTCCCACCCAAGCGGCAAACTGCCGACCGGAGCGAAAGGTTTTGGCATCGCCCAGCGAGGCAACTGCGGCTGTGGCCGTCAACAAGCCTACTCCGGGGATTTCTGCAATTTTTTGACAATCGAGACGCTCACGCATGCAGTGTTTCAAACGGAGTTCAATCGCTTGGATTTCTTCGTCCAGCCGGATTACCCGTGCCCACTGCTCGCGCAGACTTTCCAACAGCACATGGGGTACTTGATTTTCCGCATCGACGAAGGCGTTAGGCACCGCCTTGGTCAGCGGGGTGTAGCCTTCCGGCAACACAATCCCGAACTCATAGAACAAGCCGCGCAATGCATTGCTTTGCATAATGCGAAATTTCAGCAGTTGAGCGCGGATGCGGTGCAGCGAGAGGATGGCCTGCTGATCAGCTTGTTTGATTGCGACTTGGTGGGCGTCGGGCTGCTGCACTGCTGTCCATATCGCTTGGGCATCAGCCGCATCGGTCTTGTTCCTGAGTACGAATGGGCGTACCGAGCGAGGAGCCAGTAAGCGCACCTCATGCCCCAACTGCTGAAGCTGGCGCGCCCACCAGTGCGCACTGCCACAAGCCTCCATCGCTACCAAGTAGGCCAGTGCGCACTGCCACAAGCCTCCATCGCTACCAAGTAGGGCTGACGCTCGGCGAAAAACGCCAAAACCTCTTCACGCCGCAGCTTGAAACGTTCGATTTTTCCGGAGCGCTGATCGACGGTATGCAGTTGGAAAACCTTCTTGGCGATGTCCATACCAATCACACTCTGTTTCATGGTGGATCCTCCTGTTAGAGGTGTTCTTGCTGTTCACACGCGTTACTTTGACACTTGTATATCGGGGCCGCGAGATCCGCTTGTCGTGCACAGTGCGGCGGTCGGCCCGCTGCCGGGGGGAGGCGTCCATACCATCTGAAGAAGACTTCCAGATTTTGGCAAAATACCCGGATTCCACCCGCTGAGTTTCCCCATGAAGCAGATGACCTTCGCTGACGCCGAGTACGCCGGTAAGCGCAAACAAACCCGCAAAGAGTTGTTCCTGATCGAGATGGATCGGGTGGTGCCGTGGAAGGGTTTGATTGCCTTGATCGAGCCGCATTATCCCAAGGGTGAAGGCGGTCGTCCGGCCTATCCGCTGATGGCGATGCTGCGCGTGCACCTGATGCAAAACTGGTTCGGTTACAGCGATCCAGCGATGGAAGAGGCGCTGTACGAGACCACCATCTTGCGCCAGTTCGCGGGGCTGAGCTTGGAGCGTATCCCCGATGAAACCACCATCCTCAACTTCCGTCGTTTGCTGGAGAAGCACGAACTAGCCGCCGGCATCTTGGCTGTCATCAATGGCTATCTGGGCGACCGAGGGCTGTCGCTGCGCCAAGGCACGATCGTCGATGCCACGCTGATCAATGCGCCGAGTTCGACCAAGAACAAGGACGGTAAGCGCGACCCGGAAATGCATCAGACCAAGAAGGGTAACCAGTACTGTGTGTCACGAACACAGGTCGTATGACCTGTGATGCTGTACCGAAGATGGAAGTAGGCCTTCCGAAGTCGGCTTGCAGGAGCAGGCTTCAAACCACCCGGTGCTGCTGCATCCAAAAGGTGCGGTGGTGAGCAACCGAGGAAAAGTCATCCCATGATGATGGCAGGTGAGTATGGAGAAGATGAGCGAAAGCAAACCGTCCGATGACGCATCGTTATTCCCTAAAGTGCTGTCGAAACTGAGGTTGAGTACTGGCTTCAGGACGAGTTGGGGCGTTACCTGCTTACGGCCCCAGTGGCAGCCGGTGTAAAGGCGGCATGATCTCCATACAGGCTTGGGTACGGAACGTGAGAACCTTGTTCCAGATGCAAAGGAAAATGACAAATGGCTAAAACCATGAGGAAGAATACCAATGCTGGAATGAGGGGCGGAGCCTCCTGTAGTAGTGATGAAGCCTTTGTAATGAAGGCGGAGCGAAGGGGAGGCGTTATCCTGTCAACGAACGCTGTCAACCTCAGGGGATGAGTGGCGTGAGTTCGAACAAACCTTACAACATAGCGCGTGATATGGGAGGCCTATCAGCAGGTCAGAACCAACCGGGGAGCTGCTGGAATCGACGATGAGACCATTGCCGATTTTGAGCGGAACCTGCCGAAGAATCTTTACAAGCTATGGAATCGAATGTCGTCGGGGTCTTATTTCCCGCCGCCGGTCAAGGTTGTTGAGATACCGAAGGCATCGGGGGGTATACGCAGGCTGGGAGTGCCTACGGTCAGCGACCGTATCGCACAAACTGTAGTCAAACTCCTCATCGAGCCGAAGCTGGATGCGCTTTTCCATCCGGACTCATATGGATACCGACCAGGGCGTTCAGCCAAACAGGCCATAGCGATCACACGCGAGCGCTGCTGGCGATACGACTGGGTGGTGGAGTTTGATATCAAGGCGGCTTTTGATCACATTGATCATGAACTGCTGATGAAAGCGGTGCGAACCCATATCAAAGAGGACTGGATACTGCTGTACATCGAACGATGGCTGGTTGCTCCGTTCGAGGCAGCAGATGGCGTTCGCATTCAACGCGAACGTGGCACCCCGCAAGGCGGCGTGATCAGTCCCATGCTGATGAATCTGTTCATGCATTACACCTTTGACGCTTGGATGCAACGAAACAGCCCAAACTGTCCTTTTGCCCGGTACGCCGATGATGCGGTAGTGCATTGTCGTAGCGAGAGGCAGGCAGAACACGTGATGCGTTCAATCGCTTCACGTCTAGCAGTTTGTGGTCTCACGATGCATCCCGAGAAATCGAAAATCGTGTACTGCAAGGACAGCAATCGACGCGCGGAGTATCCGCATGTGAGCTTTACCTTCCTTGGTTTCACTTTTAGACCCAGGAAGGCAATCGGCCAACAGAACAACCTTTTCACCAGCTTCCTGCCGGGAGTCAGTGCGCAAGCGTTGAAGCGGATGCGGCGAGCAGTGCGCGAGTGGCGGGTCAACCGCCAAACTCACGTGACGCTGGCTGCTGTGGCTCGGCTTTACAACCCAGTGATACAAGGTTGGTGGCAGTACTATGGCGCGTTCTATCGGACGGCCATGCTTGGCATCTTTCGACATATCGATAGCGCACTCAAGCGTTGGGCCGGTCGTAAGTACAAAATACTTCACGGGCGCAAGCGGCGCATATCTCAATGGTTGGACACGGTGCAGACGGCTGCCCCTCGACTGTTTTATCACTGGCAAGTAACCGAGCAACAGGTTGGATAACGGGAGCCGTATGACGCGAGAGTGTCACGTACGGTTCTGCGAGCGGCTACGGGGGCAGTTCCTGTGGCCGACTCACCACTTCGGCAGTGCGACCTGAAAGTCGCATGGGTTTCTGTTCCGCAGGTTAACGCCCGACGGAACCGATTGTTCCACCACTCGTTCCCTACCCAGACAGGCGCGGCCGGTAACAGCTGGGTCTGAAGCCCTGGGGACAATGTAACCGCCGATTTTCGGTAGGTCGAACCGTGAGGCCAGACTGAATCTGCCAGCATCAAGGCGGAGAGGTGCTAGGGATGAACGGGTACGGCTAACACACGTGAACCTCATATAAACGTCGTCAAAATAGCCAAGCCAAAGATGCTGACAGGCTTGAACCAAAAGGTAAGCGGACAGGCAGGGGGTCTTACCGATACCCCCTCGTGGATGTGGTGCCGCCGGCGAAATCGAGGAGCCCGACCCGTTCGGAAATCCATGTGGAACAGGGTAAGCCCGTAGCGCTGCCGGTTTCGGCAGGTGAGCTGTAAAGCAAGCTGTTGGTGCTGCGGGTAAAGGAATGTGGAAAAAGCGAAGGTCGCCCTGTAATGGGGCGAATACAGGTTGAAAGATCATCTGGCGCGAAAGCGAGCAGACTTCCACAAGGTCTTCCATGGCGAAACAACCTGATCAATCGTTGTACGGAGGAAAGCAGATGGTAGTGCTCACATCCCATGCACAAGCACCGGCGGGCACTGGTGCATCTTCGAACTTCGAGTCGGTCTGGCCCCTATCCTGGTGCCAAATCGAATCGCAAGTGAAACGACTCCAGGTACGTATCGCCAAGGCAACACGAGAAGGCAGATGGGGCAAGGTGCAAGCCTTGCAGCGGCTGCTGACTCGCTCGTACCGCGGCAAGATGTTGGCCGTTAAGCGAGTGACGGAGAATAGAGGCAAGAGAACACCGGGAGTTGATGGCAAGATCTGGTCAACCCCTGTGGCCAAATCGAAGGGAGTGAAAGCGTTACAGCATCGGGGCTATTGCCCTCAACCGCTCAGACGTATCTACATACCCAAAAGCAATGGCAAGAAGCGCCCGCTGGGAATTCCAACGATGCGGGATCGCGCAATGCAGGCACTGTGGAAACTGGCACTTGAGCCGGTTGCAGAAACGCGTGCGGATCCAAATTCGTATGGATTTCGGCCGCAGCGATCCACGGCCGATGCAATCGCACATTGCTTCAATGCACTGGCGAAACGCAGTTCGGCGCAATGGGTACTTGAGGGCGACATTCGAGGCTGTTTTGACAATATCAGCCACGATTGGCTGCTCGCCAACGTACCCATGGATAAAGCGGTTCTGCGTAAGTGGCTTCGAGCCGGGTATGTCGATCAGGGAGCCTTGTTCGCAACGGAGGCAGGAACCCCGCAAGGGGGAATCATCTCCCCGATACTTGCGAATTGGACGTTGGATGGGCTGGAACATGTTGTCCACACAAGCGTGGCTTCGACGAACCGAAAGCGACAGCCATTCAAGATACACGTCGTAAGATATGCCGATGACTTCATCATCACGGGAACTTCGAAGGCTATCCTGCAAAGTCAGGTTCGACCTGCAATTGAGGCATTCCTGAAAGAGCGAGGCTTGGAACTCTCTGATGAAAAGACTCACATCACGCATATCTCGCAAGGCTTCGATTTTCTGGGCCAGAACGTACGTAAGTACGCTGGCAAGCTACTCATCACTCCGGCTCGCAAGAGTGTGAAAGCGCTTCTGGATAAGGTCCGGGAAATCACAAACGGAAACAAGGCGGCGATGCAAGCAAACCTGATTCAGGTCCTGAACCCGGTAATCCGGGGGTGGGCCATGTATCATCGTCATGTTGTCGCTGCCAAGCGTTTCGCGTGGATCGACCATCAGATTTGGCGAGTGTTATGGCGCTGGGCTGTCCGCCGGCATGCCATGAAAAGTGCCCATTGGGTAAAACAACGATACTTTCGTGTAGTGGGTCAACGGCACTGGATTTTCGCCAGCAAGGAAAAAGTACGTGGCATGAGTCAACCCGCTTGGCTTTTTGCCGCAGCCAGTGTTTCGATTGTTCGGCATATCAAAATATGCAGTGCAGCGAACCCGTTCGATCCGGCATGGACGTCTTACCTTGAGCGCCGAAGAGCGCATTGTCAGGTAGCCCGGTCTCACTCAGGCTGCTGGAAGGCTTGAGCCGTATGAGGCGTGACTCTCAAGTACGGTTCTTAGGGGAGGCAGGAGTGGTAACACTCCTGCTTTACCCGACTGAAGGCGCACATCGGTGTCGATGATGAGTCGGGCTTGGTGCACAGCGTGGTGGGCACGGCGGCCAACGTGGCCGATGTCACCCAGGTCGATAAGCTGCTGCACGGCGATGAGAACATGGTCGGTGCCGACGCGGGTTACACCGGCGTCGAGAAACGCCCTGAACATGAAGGCCGGGAGGTCATCTGGCAGATCGCCGCCCGCCGTAGTACTTACAAGAAGCTTGATAAGCGCAGTGCTTTGTACAAAGCCAAGCGCAAGATTGAGAAGGCCAAGGCTCAGGTACGAGCCAAGGTCGAGCATCCGTTCCGGGTGATCAAGCGCCAGTTCGGTTATGTGAAGGTGCGCTTCCGTGGTCTGGCGAAGAACACGGCGCAACTGGTGACGCTGTTCGCGCTGTCGAACCTGTGGATGGCGCGCCGACATTTACTGGCGAATGCAGGAGAGGTGCGCCTGTAATGTGGGAAATGGCTGCCGCGAGGTGCTCGCGGCGGCTAAAAACACAGAAATAGGCGGGTGATCTGAGCGTTTTTGATCGATTTGCCGCTTTTAAAATCGGCAGGGGCTGAAGTCAGCCAGAAATACACAACTACTTCAGACCATCCCTAGTAGTCGCCCTGGGCGCGGGCCTGGAGTCCGACGCGCCAGTCCTGGTCAAGCTGGTCGTCGGTGCCGAGTTGAGAGATGTCCTTTTCTACCGGTCGGGGACCATGCACCTCGGGGAGCATTTGAAAGTGTCCGTTCGAAGGCATACAATCGAGAGTCTACATGCAAGCTACAGCGCCGCCACGGTGACACCACGCCGGATGCGGTCAGCAGACCGGGAGGTGTTACTTGAAATGCACAACCGATATGCCCGCCAGTGTCATCACGACACTCACCTACCTGGTCAAGCACGATGCGAAGCCCTATGTGCATACCGAGGCTCTGACCGGCGACAGTGAACCGCATTACTTTGCCGAGCAGGAGGAGCGCGAGGTCACGATACACAGCGGTCGTCCGTTGGCAGACAGCCTTTCTCTGGACAAGCAGGGGTTCGAATTCCATCGGCGGGATACGGTGGTCGACGACCTCTACGACGATACCTCAGTGGAAAACGTCTACTATGAAGAGGTCAAGGCCTTGATCAAGGAGTTGACGGGCGCGAGCCGGGTCATCATCTTCGACCACACCAGGCGCAGCGACGCCGAGGGGCGGGATGTTCGCGGCCCAGCCAGCCGTGTGCATAATGACTACACAGAGCACTCGGGGCCTGAACGTATCCGCGACGCGCTGGGCATGGATCAGGCCGCCACACTGGCAGCGGTGCCGGTGGCCCAGATCAACCTCTGGCGCCCGATGAGCGGGCCCGTTAAGCGCTCGCCGCTGGCCGTGCTGGACGCCTCGACGCTCGACCCCAATGACCTGCTGGCCACCGACCTGGTCTATCCGGATCGTATCGGTGAGATCTACCACCTGGCCTACAATCCGCACCAGCGCTGGTACTATTTTCCGGACATGCTCCGTGACGAAGTCTTGCTGATCAAGGGGTATGACTCGCGTCACGACGGCCGAGCCCGCTTCACGCCCCATACCGCCTTCCGGGACCCAAATACGCCGCCGGGAGCCCCACCGCGCGAGAGTATCGAAGTTCGCACCCTGGCCTTCTTTGATTAAGTTTTTGCCACCTGGCGGATAGCTGATCCACCCATGACTGCAGAGCCCTC
Organism: Cupriavidus sp. SHE; assembly: GCF_000812445.1. Classification (NCBI taxonomy): domain Bacteria; kingdom Pseudomonadati; phylum Pseudomonadota; class Betaproteobacteria; order Burkholderiales; family Burkholderiaceae; genus Cupriavidus; species Cupriavidus sp. SHE. Next base: position 15,150 of record NZ_JWMB01000052.1, read on the forward strand.
GGCTACGGTGTGGGTGATGCCAAACCGATGTCGCTCTCTAGGGACACGCTGATCGATTACGGGTTCCGTTTGCCTTCATCGAAGAACAACCGGCCATTGAACTTTGACGAGTTCGAGAAGGTCAAGCCTCAGACCATCTTTGTTTCCGCTACTCCGGGCGACTACGAGCTGAGGGTGTCGAAAGGCAGGGTTGTCGAACAGGTTATCAGGCCAACGGGACTGCTTGACCCCAAGGTTGAAGTGCGGAAAGCGGATGGATACATAGATGACCTGCTTGCCGAAATATCGAAGTGCGTGAAGAGAAAGAATCGAGTGCTTGTGACTACGCTGACGAAGGTCAGTGCAGAAGAGCTAACGGATTTCTTGACGGACAACGGGATTCGAGCGCGCTACATGCATTCGGACATAAAAGCGGAGGATCGTGTTGAGATCATCAATGGCCTGCGCGCAGGAGAGTTCGATGTTTTGATTGGGATTAGTCTTTTGCGCGAAGGGCTGGATATTCCAGAGGCATCATTGGTTGCCATTCTCGATGCAGACCGTGCAGGGTTCTTGCGTTCGGCCCATGCGCTCATTCAGATGATCGGTCGAGTCGCTCGGAATGAAAACGGCAAGGCGATCTTGTACGCCGACGCGGTGACGCCGGCGATGAAGCAGGCGATCGATGAGACCAATAGGCGCAGGCAGCTTCAAATTGCCTTTAACGAGGAAAATGGGATTTCTCCAGCCTCGTCTGTGCGAAAACTAGCAGGGGAAGAGACGAATACGGAGGAGCCCACCGTTCATTCCGAGGCTTTCTGCGAGAACTTGTCCGACCTTTGCGATCAGATCACTGCCAAGGAACAGCAGCTACTCGAATTTACCGATACCGGTGACGAGCAGCGCGTCGAAGACATTCGTCGTCAGTTGGATGGGTTGTACCGGCAATTCATTTACATCTAATCGTTCGCCGGCATTGGGTTGCATGGCCGACCGATCTGCATCTGGGGCAAGCGGGCAGACGGTCGGCTCATCATTCAACCGGAGGGGTGAGCCGCCGAGGCTCAGTGCCCCGCTTTCCAAGATGTGTGCCCTACAGCGTCTTGCGAGGAGTCAGGGCAAAGCTGGCAACGATCCCACGGCGAGCAGCATTTCATCAAATACCGCTCGAACCCGTCCTGGAATGGGGCCACGCTGAGGCCGATAGACGTACAACCCCCATGCCGGAGGTTCTTCGTTCTCCAGCACTCGCACCAGCTTCCCGTTGGCAATGTAGGGGGCAGCCATGTAGTCCGCCAGTTGCGCGAAGGCGATTCCGGCCAACGCTGCCCCCATTTCGATGTCGGCATTGTCAGCGACGAGAGTGGGTGCGGTAGGTGTCCACTGGCGTCCCGCCTTGAAGTGCCAAGGCTAGGGGCGGCCGGTATTGATATCCAAGGCCACGGTAACTGGCAGGCTGCTTAGCGCATCGATGTTTGCAGGTACGCCCACTTTCTTGATCAGGCGCGGAGCGGCAACGATGGGGAGTCTCATGTCGGCGGCCTTGCGTGCGACGAAGCGGCTATCGCGCATGAATCCGACCCTGATCCCGACGTCAATCCCTTCGTCAACCGTATTGCTGATGCGATCGGACAGGCGCACATCCAGCGTGATGCCGGGATGACGCGCGGCCACGCGCTCCAGTGCCGGTAGCACCGCTCTGGTGCCCAAGCTGTGCGGTGCGGTGATGCGAACCGTGCCGGACAGAGAGGCCTGCTGGTCGGAGCTAGGCGTTCGCCACAGATCCTCGAACCGCTCCAATGCGGGGCGCACTTGGTCTAGCAGCCCTTCGCCGAAGGCGGTGATGCGCACCTGGCGCGTGCTTCGATGAAACAACACCTCGCCGTAGTGTTGCTCCAGTTGCTGGATGGCACGGGTTACACCTTGCGGAGAAGTCCCCAGCCGGACGGCCGCATCGCGAAAACTGCTGCTTTCGGCCGCCACCCGAAAGATGCGCAGTAGTTCCATTTCTTTGTTCATGACGCACGCCTCATGGCCGGTTTCGCTGCTCGTTAATTGTTCCAGATTGTGGAATTATAAAATCGCAACAATTCCATATACAAGGAGAGCGCGGTTGCCCAGACTGACAACACCCCGGAATGCTCCGCTCCGAACAACCCAACAAGGAACGCGAATGAACGCTGCGACTCTCATCACTGCCTACTACGACGCCTTCAACCGCGGCGACCGCGAGGCCATGCTGTCAATGTTGACCGATGACGTCGCGCACGACTTGAACCAGGGCGCTCGTGAGGTCGGTCGCGAAGCCTTCCGCGCCTTCCTGCAGCGCATGGACCGCTGCTATGGCGAGCAACTGCGCGGGATCGTGGTGATGGTCAGCGCCGACGGCCTGCGTGCAGGCGCGGAGTACGTGGTGCATGGCGAATACAAGGTGACGGACGACGGGCTGCCGGAAGCCCAGGGCCAGCGCTACGTGCTGCCGGGCGGCGCGTTCTTCGAGATCCGCGATGGCAAGATCGCTCGTGTCACCAACTACTACAACCTCGGCGACTGGATCGCACAGGTTGGAGGGGACGCCTGAAATGACCAGCGACGTGCAGGTGCTGGTTCGTCGTGGCCCGGACATTGCCGAATGGTTCGATGCCGTGGCAGGCCTGCGGGCGAGCGTCTTCCGCAGCTTTCCTTACCTGTACGAGGGCGACACCGAATACGAGAAGCACTACCTCGCCATGTACGCCCGTTCGGCAGACAGCCTGCTGGTACTCGCGCTCGCTGATGATGTGGTCGTGGGTGCGTCCACGGGGTTGCCGCTCGGCGATGCGGAGCCGGCCTTCCATGTGCCGTTCGCCGATCGAGGAATCCCGGTGGAGGCAGTGTTTTACTGTGGCGAATCAGTCCTGCTCCCGGCCTTCCGGGGCCTTGGCCTGGGCCATCGCTTCTTTGACGAGCGCGAAGCGCATGCCCGTTCGTTGGGCGGCATGCAGTGGGCATCGTTCGCGTCGGTGGATCGTGCAGACGACGATCTCCGGCGTCCTTCCAACTACCGCAGTAATGACCCCTTCTGGACCCGTCGCGGCTACGTGCGGCAGTCGGACATGAAGGTTACGCTGCCCTGGAAGCAGGTGGGTGAGCCGAGCGAAACCGAGCAGACGCTCACGATGTGGCTGCACTCCCTGGAGAACGCGAAATGAAAGTAGCAGTTGCGAAATACTCAGTGGGTCAGCCCGCGGGCTTCGAGGCATTTGCTGCGCGGCAGCGGCTGGTTCTGGAGGAGGCGCGCCGTGGCGGGGCGGAACTGGCCGTGTTGCCCGAGTATCTATCCCTCGAACTGGCTGCAACGTTCGAGCCTGGCATCCGCCATGATTTCAACGCCTCTCTGGCCGCGCTGCAGGCCTTGCAGCCTGCGTGGCTGGCACTGTATGCCGACCTGTCGCGCGAGTTGTGCATGACCATTCAGGCCGGTACGTTTTTGACCCAGGTTGGATTGGACCGCTACCGCAACCGGGCTTGGTGGTTTGCGCCTGACGGCACACGCGACTACCAAGACAAATTGCAGTTGACGGGGTTCGAGAAAGACGCCGGCGTCATCGAGGGTGGCGACGAACTGAAGGTGTTCGATTTGAAAGGCGTGCGTGCCGGCATCGCTGTTTGCTATGACAGTGAGTTTCCATTGCCCGTGCGAGCCCAGCGAGAGGCGGGAGTGCGCCTGCTGCTGGTCCCGAGCTGTACCGACACCCAAGCAGGTGCAACCCGGGTCCGTGTGGGCTGCATGGCGCGGGCACTGGAGAACCGAATGTTCATCGCGCAGGCCGTGACGACCGGAGCTGCTGACTGGAGCCCGGCGCTGGACACGAATACTGGCGAGGCCACGATCTATGCACCCATTGATCGCGGATTCCCGGAGGATGGCATTCTCGCGACGACTTGCGGCACGCAGACATGGGCGATTGCTGATCTGGACGTTGAAGCCCTCGAACGAAACCAGGAACAGGCCCAGGTTGCGGTCGATCGTGACTGGGACGGCCAGATGTTGCCTGCACTGAGGAAGGCTCGGTACTCGGGTCGTCAGGTCGCCTAGCCGGTCTCATCTTGATAGCTTCAGCTCGATGAGTTGGCTTAGATAGGCCATATCTATCTGCGCATAGATTTTTCCAGTTTGACCGGTTTTGAACTTGCCCCGATGCTGTCGATACATGCAAGAAATATTCATTGATTTGAATGTTTTGCGCTTCTTGGGAACAAATCTGTACTAGCCTGTAATAGTGCTCGAAGAGCACAGAATTTGTGGCGAAGTTCGGCCGCATATACTATGGTGGAGTATTGTATAATGCGGCGGTGTACCCAAGTAGAGAGGTGTTCGATGCCACACAGCCCGGAAGAAAAGAAGCAAGCCCTGACGCGCATCCGGCGCATCAAAGGTCAGGTAGCGACTCTTGAGCAAGCGCTCGATGCAGGTGCGGAATGCCCTGCAATTCTTCAGCAGCTTGCGGCCGTTCGTGGGGCAGTCAACGGATTGATGGCAACCGTTCTGGAGAGCTATCTGCGGGAAGAGTTTCCCAGTAGCGAAATCAGGAGCGATTCGCAGAACAAGTCCATTGACGAGACCATCTCTATCGTCCGCTCCTATCTGCGGTAGAGGCACCAGGGTGCCCTCGGTGAGGGCAAATTTAGTTAGCTAGTAAAGGAAGCGACATCATGAAATCACGTGCAGCAGTTGCCTTCGGGCCAGGAAAGCCGCTGGAAATCGTCGAGATCGACGTCGAGCCGCCGCGCAAGGGCGAGGTGCTCATCAAGATCACGAACACCGGCGTTTGCCATACCGACGCCTTCACCCTGTCGGGCGACGACCCCGAAGGTCTCTTCCCGGTCGTGCTGGGTCATGAAGGTGCGGGTATCGTCGTGGAGGTGGGTGAAGGTGTGACCAGCGTGAAGCCTGGCGATCACGTCATTCCCCTCTATACCGCCGAGTGCGGCGAGTGCCTGTTCTGCAAGTCCGGCAAGACCAACCTGTGTGTCGCGGTGCGCGCCACCCAGGGCAAGGGCGTGATGCCCGATGGCACCACCCGCTTCAGCTACAACGGCCAGCCGATCTACCACTACATGGGCTGCTCGACCTTCAGCGAATACACGGTGGTGGCCGAAGTCTCGCTGGCCAAGATCAACCCGGACGCCAATCCCGAGCATGTCTGCCTGCTGGGTTGCGGTGTGACCACCGGCATCGGCGCTGTTCACAACACGGCCAAGGTTCAGCCGGGTGACTCTGTGGCCATCTTCGGCCTCGGCGGCATCGGGCTCGCTGCGATTCAGGGGGCACGCCAGGCCAAGGCAGGTCGCATCATCGCCATCGACACCAATCCAGCGAAGTTCGAGCTGGCTCGTACCTTCGGCGCGACCGAATGCCTCAACCCGAAGGACTTCGACAAGCCGATTCACGAGGTTCTCATCGAGATGACCGGTTGGGGTGTCGATCACACCTTCGAGTGCATCGGCAACGTCAACGTGATGCGCTCGGCACTAGAAGCAGCACATCGTGGCTGGGGCCAGTCGATCGTCATCGGCGTGGCTGGTGCAGGCAAGGAAATTTCGACGCGCCCGTTCCAGTTGATCACCGGTCGCACCTGGAAGGGCTCGGCTTTCGGCGGGGTCAAGGGCCGCACTCAACTTCCCGGCATGGTGGAGGACGCAATGAAAGGCGAGATCGATCTCGCCCCGTTCGTCACCCACACCATGGGCCTCGACGACATCAACAAGGCCTTCGACCTGATGCATGAAGGCAAGTCGATTCGCACGGTGATCCACTACTGACCGCCCACTACCCATTCAACACCAACCACCAAGGAAATTAATCATGTCCACTCCTGTCATTTCTGGCGATGGCATCTTTTCGCACATTTTTATCGGCGCTGCCGACCTTCAGAAGTCGGTCGCGTTCTACGACGCCGCTCTGGGTGCTCTTGGCATCAAGAACCTCGGTCCTTTCAACAACGGATGGGTACTTTTCGGTCGCGAAAAGCCGGCTTTCATCATCGCCCGTCCGGGCAATGGTGAAGCGCCCTCCAGCAACGGCGTGACGATCGGCTTTGCGGCCGCCACTCCCGCCGAAGTGGATGCCTTCCATGCTGCCGGCCTTGCCGCAGGCGGCACCGACGAGGGCCAGCCTGGCGCACGTGGTCACCTGCCGGGTGCCTATGCGGCCTACCTGCGTGATCCGGCGGGCAACAAGGTCTGCTCGTACACCTTCGTCTGAAAGCAAGGAAGCTGAGGGCGTTCTGAAAGGGCCAGCACAAGCCTCTATACGGCGAGCCTATTAGACGGACCGTGTAGAGCGGTGCCTGCTCATGAAGATCGGCCCGCAGCCATGTGCGAAACGCATGGCTGCGGGCATTTGCTTTGAAGCGTGTTTTTCAACCAATGAGAAATGAGGTCGTTATGCAAGAGCCGGCCAACATCAATGCGACGACCGTACAACCCGCCCCGACCGCCACCGTGTACGGCATGCCGGCCTATGCCGATCGTGCTGCGGCCGTGGGTGAAGTGCATGCGCGCCCGCATCTGTTGATTCAGGCCCCCCGCGGCATATTGCAGCTCGCTTTCATGACCGAAGGCGATCAGGCCAGGGATCAGATGGCGATGAGTGAGTTGTCTCATCGCTTCGGCGTTGCCGAGCCCGACCACGCTACGCCGCTTCACGGCATGACATGGGATGAGGGAGACCTGCACTGTGAAAAGCACACCGAGTTCTCAACGTATCTCTGGTGCGCTTCGCTGGATTCCGAGACGGGAGAGCCGTGCGGCGAAAATCCGTTCAAGCATGGATTTGTTCCTCCCGGCCCGGTCGTATCCGGCATCCGTTTGAGACTTCTTCCATGGACGCCGGAAACGGAGAAGGAGGCCGATCGCTTCGATCCTGCCAGCCTGTGCTACTCGCTGGTGGAGAACGGCTCTGCCGCCATCCTCACCGACTTCCGACAGGATGAGGATGGCCTGACGCAGATCCTCGTCCTTGCCCGCGATTTGACCCCGGCGCGGGCGGGTGCGCTGGCTCAACGTCTGCTGGAGATCGAGACCTACCGTACCTTGGCGTTGCTGTCCTTGCCGTTGACGCGGTCGATGACGTCGGAGCTGCGGCGCATGGAGTCGCGCCTTGCGGCGATCACCGACGAGATGTGTACGAGCTTGGTGGAACGGCGCGACAGCGACGTGCTGCTGTCCGAATTGACCGGCCTGGCTGCCGAACTGGAAGCTGGCGTTGCGGCGAATCTCTATCGCTTCGGCGCCAGTCGTGCCTACTACGAGATCGTCGAGGAAAGGCTGGCAGCGCTTTCGGAAGAGGCCGTATCCGGGTACTGCACCTGGGCGGATTTCCTGCAGCGTCGCATCGCTCCCGCCATGCGGACATGCCAATCCGTAAAGGAGCGCCAGACCAAGCTCTCCGACAAGCTGACCCGGGCCATCGCGTTGCTGCGTTCCTGGATCGACGTCGAGCTTGAACGCCAGAACCGCGATCTGCTTGCGTCGATGAACAACCGGGCCAAGATGCAATTGCGCCTTCAGCAAACCGTCGAAGGCCTGTCGGTCGCGGCAATTTCTTATTACGTCGTGAGTCTTCTCGGCTATTTTCTCAAGGGCATTCCGATGGTTCACGACAGCGTGGCGCCGGTGATGGCGGTTCTGGTGCCTGCGGTGATGCTGACGATCTGGTGGATCGTGCGCAGGATCAGACACGCCCACGGCGACACGGCAGCGGAAGAGAAATCTTCCTGACGAGCTGCCGTCCTGGCGCGCGAGAGCTGCGCCGTTCCTTTGAACATAGGAGAACTACATGGAACGCATCGAACATCACGCCAGCTTTGATGGTTGGCAGGACGTTTATCAGCATGAATCCACGACGCTCGGTTGCACGATGAAGGTCGGCGTCTATCTGCCTCCGCAGGCACAGCACGGCAAGGTGCCGGTGCTGTACTGGCTTTCAGGCCTCACCTGCACCGAGCAGAACTTCATCACCAAGGCCGCCGTCCAGCGCTACGCGGCCGAACATGGCATTGCCGTCGTCGCGCCCGATAGCAGTGCTCGCGGCGAAGGCGTTGCCGACGATCCTGCCTATGACCTCGGACAGGGGGCGGGTTTCTACGTCAACGCCACACAGGAACCCTGGGCTGCGAATCATCGGATGTACGACTACGTCGTGCAGGAATTGCCGGCGCTGATCGAGGCCCACTTTCCCGTGACAGCGGAGCGGAGCATCAGCGGCCATTCCATGGGAGGACACGGCGCTCTGGTCATCGCCCTGCGCAACCCGGGCCGTTATCGAAGCGTCTCGGCCTTCTCGCCCATCGTCGCCCCCACCCAGGTTCCCTGGGGGCACAAGGCCTTCGAGGCGTACCTGGGCAGCGATCGGGAAGTGTGGAAGCAGTACGACACCGTGGAGCTGATTCGCACCGTGCAGGAGCGTTTGCCGTTGCTGGTTGATCAGGGCTTGGGCGACGAGTTCCTGGAGAGCCAGCTTCAGCCCGACCTGCTGCGCAAAGCCTGCGACGAGACGGGGCACCCGCTCACGTTGAATCTGCGCCCAGGCTACGACCACAGCTACTACTTCATTGCCAGCTTCATTGGCGAGCATATGGCACACCACGCATCGGCGCTGAAACGCTGAGAGAGGAGATCAGGTCATGACAAAGACCTCCAAAAACCGACATCACGTCGTCATTATCGGAGCGGGCTTCGGCGGGATCGAGGTTGCCAACCAGCTTGCTGGTGTCGAGGTCGATGTGACGATCATCGATCGGCGCAATCATCACCTGTTCCAACCCTTGCTTTACCAGGTCGCAGGTGCGTCACTTTCGACATCCGAGATCGCCTGGCCTATTCGCTATCTCTTCCGAAATCGCCCGGAAGTGAACACCTTGATGGCGGAAGTGGAAGGTATCGACCAGGACGCGCGTCAGGTCATTCTCAACAATGGAATGCGGCAAACCTACGACACGCTCGTGCTCGCGACAGGTGCTACCCATGCCTACTTCGGACACGACGAATGGGGGGCTTTCGCGCCGGGGTTGAAGACGCTGGAAGATGCCACGACCATTCGGGGCCGAATCCTCGCGGCTTTCGAGGAAGCAGAGCGCACGAGCGATCCTCAGCAGCGTGCCGCGCTGCAGACGTTCGTCATCATCGGTGGTGGTCCCACCGGGGTTGAATTGGCCGGAACCATCGCCGAGCTGGCACGAGACACGCTGGCGCGTGACTTCCGCTCGATCGACCCGAGCACATCGCGGGTTGTACTGATCGAGGCTGGCCCGCGTCTGTTGTCGGTCTTTCCAGAGGATCTTTCGGCCTATACGCGCCAGGCACTCGAAAAACTCGGGGTCGAGGTCGTGCTGGGTACTCCGGTCACCGAATGCTCGGCCGACGGCGTGGTGTATGGCGGCAAGCCCCTTTCGGCCAAGACCATCGTCTGGGCCGCCGGAGTCCAGGCGTCTCCCGCGGCTCGCTGGTTGGGCGCTGCGTCTGATCGTGCTGGTCGAGTGGTCGTTGGCCCTGACCTGACGGTGGCCGGTCGCCCGGAGGTCTTCGCCATCGGCGATACAGCCTCGTGCACCATGGCCGATGGGAAGCCCGTGCCGGGCATCGCCCCGGCCGCCAAACAGCAAGGGAAGTACGTCGCTAACCTGATTGGACGGCGTTTGAAGGGCAAGCCCGCTGACGGGCCTTTCAAATACCGGCATCAGGGGAACCTGGCCACCATCGGCCGCAGCCTGGCGGTGATTGACATGGGGCGGGTGAAGCTGCGTGGTGCCTTTGCGTGGTGGATCTGGAAGCTGGCGCACATCTACTTTCTGATCGGCACGCGAAATCGTCTCAGTGTCGCTTTGAGCTGGGTATGGAACCACAGCATCGGCTACCGCGGCTCTCGCATCATCATGCATGCGATTGCCGACAAAGAGCCCACGGCGTTGGATAAATCCGGCTCTCTGGATTGAGGTGCCCACCTTATCGGAACGTCAACTATCAGAAATGCCAGGGAGAGGAACTTGACCGATCTATTCACGACAAAGCCCAAGCCTCCCTTGGCCGAACTCCTGCGGCCCAAGACGCTGGACGAATTCGTCGGGCAACGGCACTTGCTCGGCCCCGGCAAGCCGCTGCGTCTCGCGTTCGAGGCGGGCAAGTTGCACTCGTTCATCCTCTGGGGGCCGCCAGGCGTGGGCAAGACCACCCTAGGGCGCCTGGCCGCCAGTGCGACCGACAGCCGATTCATCGCCATCTCGGCCGTGCTGGCCGGGGTGAAGGACATCCGGCAAGCCATCGACGAGGCCCAGGCCGAACTGGACAACCATGGTCGATCGACGGTGCTTTTCGTCGATGAGATCCATCGCTTCAACAAATATATAAAAGTCATTGTAAATCAACGACTTAAAAATATCTTTTGTGCCTTTTTTGTGCCTTGGCACAACTTCCAGGCTCGTAGCTGCATGATTTTAGGGCGGGTTCAACATGGCTGACCTGTTCGAAAAATCGCCTGTTGCGCCCTTGGCTGAAGCCCTCCGACCTAGGGTGTTGGACGAAGTGATTGGGCAGTCGCACCTGCTTGGGGAAGGTAAGCCCCTGAAGCTTGCCTTCCAGTCTGGCAAAGCGCACTCAATGATTTTCTGGGGGCCACCTGGGGTCGGCAAAACCACACTGGCAAGATTGACCGCCAAAGCTTTTGACTGTGAGTTCATTGCATTGTCGGCGGTGTTCTCTGGGGTCAAAGACATCCGTGCAGCGATGGAACAGGCCGAGCAAAACCTTGCCCAAGGTAAGCACACCATCTTGTTCGTGGATGAGATTCACCGATTTAATAAGTCACAACAAGATGCGCTGCTGCCTTATGCGGAATCCGGGCTCGTAACCTTCATCGGTGCGACAACAGAAAATCCTTCGTTTGAAGTCAATTCTGCTTTGTTGTCCCGATCTCAAGTCTATGTTCTGAAGTCTCTGACGGACGATGAGTTGAAGGAACTGTTCGTCAGGGCAAGAGAAACAGTACTGGGTCATCTGACCTTTGACGAGCTGTCCATTGAAACACTTGTCGGTTATGCGGATGGTGATGCCCGTAGATTCCTGAACCTGCTGGAACAGTGCAGTACGGCAGCCGGGGCTGCTGGGGTAACGAACATTGATGCGGACTTCATCAAGAATGCTCTGTCATTGAACTCGCGGAGGTTTGATAAGGGCGGGGACAACTTTTATGACCAGATTTCCGCCCTGCACAAATCAGTCAGGGGTTCAAATCCTGACGCTGCCCTTTATTGGCTGTCCAGAATGCTGGATGGCGGGGCAGACCCAAGATACTTGGCTCGTCGCATTGTTCGCATGGCTTGGGAAGACATTGGGTTAGCCGATCCAAGAGCTATGCAGATCGCTAACGATGCAGCTCTGACTTATGAGCGCCTGGGTAGTCCAGAAGGTGAGTTGGCACTTGGACAGGCAGTGATCTATCTGGCGATTGCTGCCAAGAGTAATGCAGGCTACATGGCCTACAACAAGGCGCGTGCCTTCGTGAAGCAGGACAAGAGCCGAGAAGTTCCCGTTCATCTTAGGAATGCTCCTACCAAACTGATGAAGGAACTAGGCTATGGACATGAATATCGCTATGCCCATGATGAACCCAATGCTTATGCTGCGGGTGAAACCTATCTTCCTGATGGACTACAAGAACCAGGATGGTATCGGCCAACACCTAGGGGGCTGGAAGCAAAGATTACAGAAAAGATGGATTTCTTGAGAAAACTAGACAATGAAGCAAGAAGAAAGAAGTAGTCTGTCTTGCTGGTTATTCGTCAATTCGTTTTTTGGCTTTGATATTCGGTAGAAGCTTGACATTGTGAATTTTGTCTTTATGGTTAATTGTAATAATCATAGAGACATAGATGGCATACAAGAAACAATACCAAAAAAAAGAATACGCCAAGACTGAAGAGCGAGACTATCAGCAGGAGCTAACCAACAAGTTCATTGCACGTATTGAAGAAGCGATTGCTTGTGAAGAGCAAGGCTTGAAGTGGGAAAAGCCATTTTTTAGTTGCAACGAATGGCCAAGAAATGCCCTGACTGGTGAAAAATATCATGGCTCTAATGTTGCAACTCTGATGACTGAAGAGTTCAGCGATCCACGCTGGATGACCTTCGTTCAAATGCAAGAACTGTCCAAGGCAATGGAAACTCCACTTCACATAAAGAAGGGTTCCAAGGCCAGCTACATCATGAAGGTCGTTCCAGCCTATCAGAAAGATAGTGACGGCAATGTTCTCAAGAATAGTGATGGGAAAGCTCTTCCTGTTCTTGATGAAAAGGGTAATCCCAAGATCGGCTTTAAGTGGTATCCCGTTTTCAATGCCAGTCAGATTGAAGGAATGCCACCTTACATTCAAGCCAGTAAGGAAGTGAAACCGGTTGAAGAGATTGAACTACTCTCCAAGGCTTTGCAGGAAAGAACCGATCTCAAAGTGGAGCACTCAGGGGTATCTCGTGCTTACTATTCTTCTGCCAAGCATCTGGTTCATATGCCTGAACCCGGTCTATTCAAGAGTAGTGAAGCCTATGCCGACACCTTGCTACATGAGTTTGGGCATAGCACGGGGCCAGCATTGGGCAGAAAAATGGGTAATGGGTTCGGCACGTCCGAGTATGCAAAAGAAGAGCTGATTGCCGAATTGACTTCATCATTCATGGCTGTTGAGTTGGGTATCCCCCACAATCCTTCCAGCCATGAAAATCATGCGGCTTACTTGAGATCGTGGCTTTCTGCCCTGAAAGATGACAAAACCTTGATCACCAAGGCAGCTAATCAGGCATCCAAGGCTACCGAATATCAGATTGAGCATTTGGAAGCCTACAAACTGACCCTTCAGCTAAAAAACCAGCAGGCTCAAGACATGGCAGATCAGGCGATTGCCACTGCAAAAAAGGGCTGTGCGATCAGTATGTAGTTGAAAAACCACGTCGTGGCGTGGCTTATCGGGATTGTGCAGTGCCCTTTGGCTTGGCAACACTCGCCTGTTTGGCCGTTTCAGGGTAGAGATCGTCGGTTTTCAACTGTGCCAGCCACTCAGGGCCCAATTGGTTGCGGACTTGTTGAAGAAGAGCAGACTGATTGTTGTCCAGTCCCTTGTAGCTACCAGTGGTCCAAGCTGCATTGAGTTTTTCCTTCCAAGCCTGACCGTTCTTCTCACTGTAAGCCCTGAGAACTGCACGCTGATCTTCCGTTAAGGTTTGGTTTTCAGTAGTGGCAACCTCCTTGGGCTGGTAGTCTTTGGCGCTGATTCTTCCCAATTCGTCGTATCGTAGATATTTGTGACTGCCTACTGGGAATTTTTCCTTCAAGGTCTCTTCGCGGTTGGCAAACTCTTCTTTGCCTTGCAGTAGCTTGGTGCTGTGGATGACTCGGACGAATATCTTTTCGTCGTTCTCGCCAGCAGATTGAGCCACAAAATATTTCCCACTGTGCAGAATTTCTCCGACAGCAAAGCCTTTGGTTGGAGCTTTGTAGATGAAGGCAACCGTCTTGTTGTCATGTGCTTGGTTGAAGGACAACACGGATTCCATAGCTTCTCGTTCGCTGGCAATCGCCTTGGCGGTGCTCCTGGCTTCCTTTAATTTGTACGTGAAGCTCTTGATCTGCTCATCCGTGGCCAGATTTTCAATTGGAATTTCATAGATGGCACGTTTGATGTCCGGTTGTTCAATACGCTTGGCAAAAGCATGTTTTTCATCCTTGCTGTTGAATAACCAATACACATCATAGCTGTTCGGAAGATCTACAAGGTATCGCTGGTTGTCGGGGTCGGCAATCACAGTCACACCATCCAGTTCCCCTGTTTGTATCTTACTTGCTCTTGTTGTCATGGCTTTCCTTTCGCTCATGATCAAGAAGTAGCAAAACAAAATATAAAGTCAAATCTAACAAGATGAGTGGCATTTCTCTTGCAATCCTTTTTTGTTTTTGTATGTTTGATTAAAAAAGGAAATCAAATGCAAGAAATAGGAAAGCGTGAGAGTTTCAGGGACAAGATACTTGCCATGCTTCCTGAAGAAAGAAAGCTTGACTTGATGAAGGTCATCAATGATGCAGGTTTAAGATCGGATGATGAAGCCTTCGCTCTTCTCTATATTATGGGATACATCAAGACACTGTATGAAGATATGCCTGATGCCGTAGAGCAAATGAATCATGTGGTCTGGCAAATGTCTGATTCGCTTGAAAGTTCGATGCAGGCGATTTTGAACAAGAATCTTGATAGCATAAAGATGGATATACACGCACACAGTAGCCGTGCTGCGGGTAATCTTCAGAACATGAGTCAGCGTTTCGCCCAACTGCTACAGGCTCATGAGGAAAAAATTCAAAGCTACGCCAGTTTGCTTGATGCGGAAAACGAGAAGCTACGTGAGAAGAGCCGCCACTTGTTCATCAGTGCCATGCGATCCAAGCTTCCCGATCTGATTGAACCCTACCTTCAGCAGATGGTGGAAGCTCCCTACACCATCAAAGGAATCGCTCGCGATTTTCTAGTCTGGTCGTCCAGCATGGCGGTTGTGTTGATCGGCTATGAACTGATCAAACGATGGCAATGATTCACGTTCTTAATCTTCCTGATACATGGCAAAAGGACCTGGTTCGGCGATGAATCCAAGGCGATCCGCATCCGTCTGTGTGGCAAATTCCCTTTCAAGGTCGTCACAGTAGCCGTCGTAGAGATGGTCTAGCTGTTCATCAATCATGATCTGGGTGGCTAAGATTGGCGGTTGCGGCGCTTGATAGCTGTCGTGGGAAACATCCCAAAATCGGTCCATATCAGGGAGTGTGGGACTGCTCGGCTGGGCATCGATCCATTCAGCCGGTTTGCTCTCTGCTCTGGTTTTGTAGGACAAGATCGGTACTGTCAGTATGTAGGCCGGATTCTGTCGGGCGAACAAAGCCAGATAGGTGATGGTTAGCGTCGCTTCATTGGCCCCCAACAAGTTGAACTCGTTGGCCCCCATGACTTTTTCCTGGTGGTGCTGTTCATCCACGGAGGTGGATTTTCCCCCGTCGCTATGGCTCACGCTACGGTGCAGCTTGGCGATGGTTTTTTCACCCAACAACTCGGAAAACTTGTTGGCTGTGAAGCCGTCATTGACCCCCAAGATATACATGCTTCCGGTGTTCGCGGTTATGAAATCGACGAATTCCTGCCCGTAAATTTTCACCAGTTGCGCGAGATCCTGCATGGCCAGACTGAGACTGACCCCCCTTGAGCGATACAACGATAAAGCAGGTGCGGTGAAGGCTTCAATGTTGCCGTAAGACTGGAATTCATCGATCAGTATGTGGAAGCGGCGGCTACGGCTGTCGGTCAAGTCACCCAGAATGACGGTGTTAGCGAAGTAGAGAATGCCCTTGATCAGTCCTTCGGTCAGCGTGGGAAAACTCTCGGACGGCTTCAAAATGAGCACTTTTCGCTTCGGCTTCTCGCTCATGATCCAAGCACGTATTGACAGCTTTTTGATGCTTTCTGCCTTGTCCCATTCGTCAGCATACTGAACGATAGTGGCACACAAGCTTTTCCAGCCATCCATGAACGCCGGTTTCATTAGCGCCGCTTTCTCATTGCCGCTCAGATACGGAAAAATGCGCTGGTTCTGCTCGTCAATCGGTTGTTTGATGAACTCGGCAAAGTCCTTCCATTGCCAGTTTGGCTGTTTTCGCTTGAGATGTAGGCAAACCCCCTTGAAGTAGCAGGTCTTCTTCAAACGGATGGTTTCGTTCTCATCGCTCAATTGATCATTGACCATATCCTGGGTGACAAAGCTCAGATAAGCCGAAGAACGTAAGGCTCTGGCTGTCGCTTGATAGACCGGGGTCTTGCTGTCGTAACAGTCGTGAATTCGTCCCAACTGAATGATGTCAGCCGTGTAGGTGCCCAGATTGAACATGACACTGGCCAAGGTGTCCTTGGCTGAATTCAAGACCTGTCGGGCTTCAGGATAGTGCTCGCCAATGATCAGGGACAAGGCTTCGCCGTTCCTGGTGAGCAGATGGGCCAACATGCCATAGTTCCATGCCTTCGGTGCCAAAATCTGTAACACCTTGGTTGCCCCTGTACAGACGGCTACGGCAGCCAGTGACCAAATCTCGTTGCTCTCTTCAACGGGGATTTTTCCCTTCCAGAAAGCATTGGCCACCAACGGGTTGCGTAAGTCTTCCGCGATGTTCCAGCAAACCCCACCTTCTTCATGCGGCGCAATTTTGATGATGTGGCTACTGTGGAAATACTTGCAGTAGTCCGATTTTGGGGTGTCGGCGATCAATAATTTGAGGGCTTCGCCGTTGCGAATACGTTGATAGACCTGAGCTACTTCCAGAAAGTAGATGAGCTGGGTCTTGCCGCGCCCCGTTCCACCAATATAGAGCGCGTGCGAACGACGAAGGGTTTCTGGCTTCTCAATGAATCGGCCTGGCTTCAGATGCTGGGGGCTGTAATGCTTCGGGTTGGTGGGATTAAATTCCTGGTCGGCGCCGATCACCAAGCCTGAACCTTTCCCGTTGCGGCAAAGAAAGCCGAATTCGCGTTTCAAGGTACGGTAGGCGATTTTTCCTTCCAGCAGTTCCTTGCCCCTGATATGGCGAACACCCCCCACGGGGTTGAGCGATTTCCAGAAGATCCAGCCACCACAAGCCACACCGACAACCATTGCCATCAGCCAACGATAGACAAGGTAATCGCCCAAACCGATCTGGTTCAGACGGTGTAGATAAGCATGGTAGTAGTGAAAAACTTCCCCCTGAAAGAGCTTGGAGACGAGTCCAGCAAGGACTTGCCAGAACGCCTGCACATGAAAAATCGGTGGTCGCTCGCTGGGTGGTGCAGGAAAGAAGGGATAGTTGGCCCATGACAACAACAGCACAAGGCTGGTAACAATCACGGTGACGAAAAGCCCCATGAACATGGCTGAACCGACATGAACCGTCTGGATGGTGGTGTCCAAGGGCTGCTGATCGCCAGGTAACATCCACTTTGCTTTGTTCTCTCTTTTGATAGTCATTCTGAACTCTCAAGCCATGAATTCAAGAAAGAGAAACGCTGCATAAAACAAGATATACAACAAGACTGGAATGATGAATTTCAGCTTGTAACTATGTTCTGCCCACCATGGATTTGGGGGGTTGATGTACGATTGATTTCTGTACTTGTAATCCCCCATGATCTCGGTGGGGATGAAGACTGAATCTTCTTCTGTCAAATCTTCTTGTTTGTGCTCCATGATCTTCTCTTCTTCTTTTTGTACAAGCTACAAAAATAATCAGAGAAAGCAAGCTAACAATCAAAAGTTTAAAGAAAAATTGTTACTTCAACTTTCCCAACTTCCCCAGATACCCCAGGCTTTTTCAAAGTCGACACAACGGTGTATGGAATCCATCTATATACCCATTTTTTTCTTGATTAAGAAAAGAATGGGGTATCTGGGGAAATCCTTCGGAACCAGCATAAACAGGGGCTTTGAGCTTCCCCAGGCGCTTGGGGAAGCTCTGGGGAAGCTGGGGTAAATGTTGGGAAAATGCTTCAGTTTTTCCGCTGGGGACACATGATCTTCCCCGTGCTGGTCAAAAATTACCCCAGGCCATGGGGAAATATCCCCGGCTAAAGCTGAATTTTCCCCAGGACTTCCCCAGGGGGTGATCGAGATTGTGAGTCCTCGGTCAAGTCGTTCATTCCCTTGAATCTGCGAAATCGCTCTCTGATGACCACCTAATCGCTTCAACCTGAGCGACTCTAACCGACCCATAGCAGACGTCTATATTTGGCATAGATAGCACAACTTATTTCCCTCACAGGCACCCGCGACCATGTCACAAAAATGACATCAACGAGTCATCAGGGTGTCATATCACGACATTACCATCGCTGCAATTCAGATTCGTAATCAGGTCATCATTTTTGATTACGAATTCAAATCTGCCGGAGGTGTCATGATCGAACTACAGAATGTCTCAGTCAGTTATGGTGATGCGATTGCACTGTATCCCACCACTCTCAAACTCCATCAGGGACAGTTCACCGTATTGCTCGGATCTTCCGGCGCTGGAAAATCCACGCTACTTCGCTGTATTAATTCGCTGCATGCGTCGCAGCGCGGCACCACCATTGTCGCCGGCTTAGGAAATTTGGCGAACTCGCGTGCATTGCGCATGCATCGCCGACAGACTGGCATGGTGTTTCAACAGCATCAATTGATTGGCCGACTGACGGCTTTGCAAAACGTTTCGATGGGCCGAATGGGCTACCACACGGCATTACGCAGTCTATTCCCCCTCCCGGCGAAGGATCAATCCATATGCCTGCAAAGTCTGGACCGAGTCGGCTTATTGCACAAAGCCTTAAGCCGTGTCGACGCATTGAGCGGCGGCCAGCAGCAACGCATCGGTATTGCCCGGGCTCTGGCTCAGCAACCTAAACTGGTGTTGGCTGATGAACCGGTAGCCAGCCTCGATCCTGCTACTGCAGAGCGAGTGCTAAGTCTGCTGCACCGCATTTGTAAAGAGGACGGGATTTCGGCGGTCGTCAGCCTGCATCAGGTAGACCTCGCTCAACGTTATGCCGACCGTATTATTGGCCTGTCCCATGGCCGAGTCATTTTTGATGCCGCACCGCAGACTTTGGATCAAGCCAGTTACGACACGCTGTATGAACAAGTACCCCGTTCTTCTTTGAGCGTTCCACAAGACGCTCGAGAGGAACGGCTTATCGATACTTCATTTCCCATGCAACTTGCTACCGTAAAGGATTGATTATGAAAAAACTCGCATCCGCATTAATGTCTGTCTTGCTTGCCGCCGTCTGCAGCATTGGCCATGCATCATCCAATCCCGATCCAGAAACGCTCAAAGTTGCGCTACTGCCGGACGAAAACGCATCGACCGTAATTAAAAACAACAAGCCGCTCGAAATCTATCTGGAAAAAGAGCTGGGAAAGAAAATTGAGCTGGTGGTTACCACTGATTACTCGTCAATGATCGAAGCCATGCGTCACGGCCGTATCGACATGGCATATTTTGGCCCCTTGTCGTATGTGCTGGCTAAGCAAAAGAGCGACATCGAGCCATTCGCAGCGATGAAGCAAAAGGGTAGCACTACCTACCAGTCCGTATTGATCGCCAATACTGGCGCCGGCATCGCCAAAATCAGTGATATCGTCAACAAGAATGTCGCTTACGGTGATAAGGCATCCACCTCCAGCCATTTGATTCCGAAGTCGATATTGGCGGAAAACGGTTTGAAAGCCGGCGAAAACTATCGCGAACACTTTGCCGGTGCGCATGACGCGGTGGCCATGGCCGTGCAAAACGGTCACGCGCAGGCTGGCGGCTTGAGTAAGCCGATTTTTGAATCCCTGGTTCAGCGCGGACTGGTCGATCCCAACAAAGTAAAAGTTCTTGCCGAATCGAAGCCATATCCGCAATACCCGTGGACCATGCGCAGCAATCTGAAGCCGGAACTGAAGGAAAAGATCCGTGCAGCCTTCTTGAATCTCAAAGATCCGGAAGTCCTGAAACCTTTCAAAGCCGATGGTTTCGGCCCGATCAGCGACAAAGACTATGACGTGGTGCGCAGCCTTGGCACACTGCTCAAGCTCGATCTGTCGAAGTTCTAAGTGAGCGACAGCATGCAAGCTGATTTTGGTTTGATTCTGGCCGAGCGCCAGCGCGTATGGAACCGCACGATACTGCAGTTTGCCGTTGTGCTGGCGATTGTGATCGGTTGCTGGTATTACGTCGGCCTATTTGATGCCGAGCGATTGAAGGATGGCATGCCAAGCCTGGTAAAAATTGCCGGCGAGATGTTCCCACCGAACTTCTCGCAGGCTGGCACCTGGGTCAAACCGGTACTGGATACCTTGGCCATGAGTATCGCCGGCACGGCAATCGCGGTATTGCTATCCATTCCCTTAGGAGTGCTCGCCGCGCGGAATACTAGCCCTCATCCACTCGTGTATCAAGCCACACGCGGCATGTTAAACGCTTTGCGATCGATACCCGAACTGATCATGGGCATCCTGTTCGTGGCAGCCGTTGGCTTCGGCGCATTGCCGGGTGTTTTAGCCCTAGGCTTACATTCGGTTGGCATGATCGCCAAATTTTTTTCGGAATCGATCGAACATGCCGATCCGGCACCGGTAGAAGCCGCGCATGCAGCGGGCTGCACGCCATTGCAGGTGATTTTTCATGGGATCTTTCCCCAAGTGCTTCCGCAAATGGCCGATACCGCGATCTATCGATGGGAATACAACTTCCGTGCTTCGACCGTGATGGGCATGGTCGGCGCCGGTGGAATCGGGTTCGAGCTGATGGGCTCTCTGCGCATCATGCAATACCAGGATGTCTCGGCTATTTTGCTGGTTATTTTAGGCATGGTTACCCTCGTCGACGCCTTCAGCTCCTTCCTGCGTCGCAAGTTCAAATAACTCCCAAAGCTTACAAAGGTTTTTATGAAGCCCAAAGTCGTCCTCACCCACTGGGTGCACCCGGAAATCATCGAATTGTTGTCCGCTAGCGCCGATGTTATCCCCAACACCACACGGGAAACCTTGCCGCGTTCTGAGGTAATTGCGCGAGCCAAAGATGCGGATGCACTCATGGCTTTCATGCCGGACAGCATCGACAGCGCGTTTCTCGAGGAATGTCCAAAGCTGCGTGTCATCGGCGCCGCGCTTAAAGGCTATGATAACTTCGATGTCAACGCCTGCACACGCCACGGTGTATGGCTTACGATTGTGCCGGATTTGCTTACGATCCCGACCGCTGAACTGACTATCGGCCTTCTTCTCGGTTTGACAAGGCATATGCTGGAAGGCGATAGGCAAATCCGTAGCGGACACTTCCAAGGCTGGCGGCCGACACTATATGGCTCTGGTTTGACAGGAAAAACGCTTGGCATCATTGGTATGGGGGCGGTCGGCCGTGCAATCGCCCAGCGCTTGGCTGGCTTTGAAATGAATCTCTTGTATTGCGATCCGATTCCGCTCAATGCCGAACAAGAAAAGGCTTGGCACGTACAGCGCGTCACGCTCGATGAACTGCTCGAAAAATGTGATTATGTCGTGCCGATGGTTCCGATGGCCGCAGAGACACTGCATCTGATCGATGCCACCGCGTTGGCCAAGATGAAAACCGGTAGCTACCTGATCAATGCATGTCGCGGCTCGGTCGTGGATGAGAATGCGGTGATAGCAGCACTGGCGTCTGGAAAACTAGCTGGATATGCAGCCGATGTCTTCGAGATGGAAGAATGGATACGCGCTGATCGCCCGCAGGCTATCCCCAAGGCGCTGCTCGACAATACGGCACAAACGTTTTTTACGCCGCATTTGGGATCGGCGGTCAAGGAAGTTCGGCTTGAAATCGAGCGGCAGGCAGCGATGAACATCATCCAGGCACTCGCTGGTGAAGAACCGATGGGCGCGATTAATCAGCCGTATCCGGGAGTAAAGGCGGCGTGATAGATCTGGAGCGTGTGGCGACGTTCATTGCCGTCGTCAAATGCGGGGGCTTTCGCGAAGCGGCGAAGCAAACTGGATTGTCCCAGCCAACAGTAACGCAGCATATCAAGCGGCTGGAGCAGTCTTTGCAGGCCCGGCTGATTGACCGCGCAACAATGCCGCAAAGCCTGACATTGGAGGGAAAGATTTTTTTCCCCTATGCGGAACAATTGCTCCGTACTAGCCATAAGGCTACGGCAGCCCTCCACAATAAAAGCCTGGTCGTTGGTGCAAGCTCCAATATCGGCATTTATCTTTTACAACCCTATATCAAGGCGCTCCAAGATAAATTAGCAAACAAGATCGATGTGAGGATCGGCAAAAATATCGAGATTGCCGCTTTGCTGGAAACGCTTGAAGTGGATGTAGCGGTAATGGAGTGGTGGGACTCACGTCCTGGGTTCGTCTCAACAGTATGGCGGCGCGAGAGGATGGTTGTCATTGTTCGCCCCGGCCATCCTTGGGCTGCCGAGTCGACCATTCCACTTAAGTGGTTAAAATCCCAGAACTTGCTTGGAGGCGAAGCGGCTACCGGAACTGGGCGCCTACTACAACAATATGCCGGTGCCGACTCGGCAGAGTTCACAGTGGGTATGCAGTTAGGTAGCACCGAGGCGGTCAAACACGCGGTCCACGCAGGGCTAGGAATCTCGCTTGTGATGGAAAGCGCGGTCAAGCATGAACAGGCAAGCGGATGGTTACATGCAATTCCGATTGAAGAAGATGTTTACAAAGATCTTTATCTCGTACATCGCTCAGAAACTTCGTTAAGCGGTCCGGTGGCAAGCCTTGCAGATTTGATTCTCCATTCTCCGGATTTAGGCTCAATAGAATATAAATAGCAAAACGAATGTCTGCTTCTGGCCGTTCCCTGCCTGAACGATGCCGGTCATAACAACAATATTTGGTGGTCAGGTGCAAGGCGATTTGATGGCCAAACTCATTCGAGATTCCCCTTGAATCCATCGCACTGGGTGAGTTCAAGGGGTTCCTGTGTCGCCCAGGTCACGCTGAAGAAGATGGGGCAATAACATTGCAGAATGTCACTGCTCGGTTGCCCGACACGACGGATACGTCCTTCTCGCCAGATGGCGTTGGCGCAAGTTCGGCAGATGATGTCGCTACTGAGTTCGTGTGCTTCTTCGGATTTGGCGAGTGCTTTGAGTGTGGGGCTGATGATCATGCGGTTCTCCTTTTTATTATCTGTGCATCGTGGATCGTGTCTGCTGTTGTGCCTGGTGCATAGCAAGTTGCTTCAACCGGGCTGATTGTTGGGCCTGAAGGTTGTGCTGCACTAATTGGGCTTTCACAGCTTCGGGAATCGTAGGGGGCTGGGTTTTGGCGTGACGAATTTGCTCAACTCGTGCCATCTTCAAGGCTTCGTAGGTGTTTCGGGCTTTGCCATCCAAGATTTCGTAGTCATGGCTGGTCTTCTTGAAATTGGTCTTCGCCATCGCTTCCACAATACTGGTCAGGCGATCCAAGGGATGGGGGGCATGTCCGGTCGTCGCTTTCCAGTGCTGGTCCAGAAAGCTTCGGGTCTCGGTGAAGGACTCCAAGGTTTCACTGGATAGGTCCAGATTTTTTTCACGGGCAATCCACTGGGCAACTTGTTTCATGGATGCCGTGGGGGCTTTGCCGTCCAGCTTGCTTTCCATGCGGCTGACCATGTCTTCGCTGAGATACAGCTTCAATTCGTGACGGTGGCGAGAACAGGCGACATAGGCATGGTGCAGGCTGTTGGTGTTGCTGGATACGAAGTAGAACGACTGGTTTTTGGTCTGCCCCTGACTTTTATGCACTGTGACTGCGTAGGCATGGCGTAGGGCATGGGATTTTCCGAGATCCAGCACGGTTTCCCTGCCGTCATCCATCTTGAGCTTGATCGCTTTCGGCTGGCCGGTGAGTTTGCTCAAGAAAATCTCACTGACTTCCCCCGTATCGCTGTTGTTGAGTTGCTGGGTGTCGGCATCGTCGGACTTCTGGTTTTTGGTGAAAACCACACGATCACCCATGGCAAATGCTCGTTCCTGCTTATCCTTGCACTGAACCACGACTTCTTGCTCTGGCAATTGTCCCGATTGCTTGAGCTGGGATCGCACTGCCAGATTGATGCGTTCAATGTCGTCGTTGGTGGTGGCCAAGATGATTTTGTCCTTGGCCGGGCTACTCGCCGATAGGTAGTCATTGACGATCTGGGCAAGACGTTGCTCGTCAGACGGGGTGATGATGACCTTGCCGTTTTCGTAAAGGGTACGAATTGCCTGATGGGCTCGGCCACTGGCGAAGTCTTCCACCATCTCGCGTTGCCACTGATCCACCTGTCGGTTGATTTCTCGAACCGGGGTCGTGACGAAATCCTTATTAAGCTGGGAAAAATTTGAGCCAAATCCCACGCTTTGGAGCTGCTCACGTTCACCAACTAGAACCAGCTTCGCCCCTGCATTATTAATATGCTGGATCACACGGTAGAAGGTGTTGGTGTCGGCCATCCCTGCTTCGTCCCAGAAGAGAACGGACTGACGATCCAGCTTCAACTTCCCTTCGTCCAGCAGACGTATCAGTTTGGTGGTGTTGTGGAAATCGTTTGACCCCATGCCTGTGGATTCGGCCAGACCCTTGCTTGCTGTTGAACTGGTCGAAGTCCCGAAGACCTTGAAGCCATGGGCCACATAGAACTCACGGGCCGCCTTCAACAAGGTGGATTTACCGGCACCGGCTCTGCCAGCCACATTACAAACAGCCCCTGGTTCGGTCAGGATCATCTGCACGGCTTCACGCTGGCCGAGTGCAAATTTGAATTTTCGGTCGGGGCCGGACTGCTGACGCTCATAGTCCAGAATGAAACGGGCCACCTGATCACGGTCAAACCTGAACCCCTGTTCCTGCTCACGTGCCTTCAGGCTGGATGAGATATAGGTGTCCTTGGCAATCGTGGATCGGTGCAGAAAACGGGCTTCGCGCATGAATCGCAGTTGCATGGACTGACGGTGGTTGGGATCGGTGATCGTGCCGTCCAATAAGGGCTTGAAGTAGTCCATCTGCGCCTTGCTCATGGACAGCACGCAATCCTGTTCAAAAATTCGGGTGGCTTCTCGTTCGGCTTGCTCGCCGCTCATGCTGGGCAACAGTTGTTTCTGGATGTGGGCCAGATATTGGCTCTCTGTCATCGCCACATCTTTGTGATGGCGAAGAAAGGTCTCTTCCATGACTTCGGCCGTCAGCGGCGGCTGGGGTTTGTGGGTTGCTTTGACACGGGATAATTCCTGCTTGAACTGGGTCGGTGTCCAGCCCATGCGCTGAAATTCCTGATGCCAGACGGCTTTCAGTTGAACCGGTGACTTGTTGGTTTTCTCGTCACGGGACGTCAGACGGGCGAGCTCTTCAGCCTGGTAGCCAGATTTCCCCGAAGCTTTCAACACCTTCTGTATCTCTTGTTCGCGAGTGGATCGCCAGTCACAGACCTGGGCAGGGATCAAGGATTCGGGCAAGTCAAAGGAAACCGTTTTTCGTTCCTGCTCCTGAAGAAACTCGTTGGCTACGTCTTCATCGTGCTTGACGGGATCGAAGACAAAGCCGAATTCTCGTTCCAGACCTTCCTTCATGTGGCGCATGAAAATGGCGTCCAGTGCTGAAGCATTCGCTCCGATCTCATCCGTGCATAGGCTGTAGAGCTTGCCGTCGTAACCACGGGCAACATTCAGCAGATCAAAGTGGAAGTGCAGAAAGGGACTCTCTGAGCGTGAGTCAATATGAAAGAAGGGGATACCCAAGATTTCGGCAGCACACTGGTAGTCGGTGCCATCCTGACCTTTGCGGATACGGGCCAGATTGAGCATTTCAGGGACAACAGCCTGCCTGAAAACATCGTTGCAAAGCTGGCTGAAGCGTTTTTCAATGCTGGGGTCTTCGGTGGCCAGTAACGCCATCGCCGTTGAAAGTCGTTCGCCAAAGCAAAAGATGAACTCCGTTCCCAGTCGGTTCTTTTGCTCGCCCTTGGCTGGGTAACGATAGCTCCCGTCAGGATTGATCGGGGTGGCCGTCTTCCTGAACTGCACCATTTTTCCCCTTGGGGTGTCCTGTGCCTGGCTGAACAACGCCGATGATTCGGACACGGGACACCAGCCGTTGGACAAGTCCTTCCATAGCTCAGGGCTGAGAAATTTACCGTCCAGTCCCAAGCTTTGCGCCAGATCGCCCAATAGCTTTGGGTTGTAGGGATTGCCGGCCAGAAACTCGGCAAATCGGGGATCATTCAAGTCATGAGATTGCTCGTCGGGAAACTGCTCGGCAATCGAAGCCAATAACGACGTGCTGTTGTAGTTCAGTTGCTTCTCGTGATACTCCAGATTGGTCATGGAAGCATAGTTACGCAACATCATGACGGCTACTCCATGTTCATGCTCTGAACGATAAAGTACAAGTCTTCAATCCCTGAACTGAGCTTGGCAATTTCGTTTTTTACCGCAATCAACTCATCCTTCAAGTCATCGAAGGCGTCTGACTGATCCCTGTTCTTTTCGTATTCACGAAGGGCGATTCGCCAAGCTTCGCTTTTGTTTTTTGTCTGGTGATCTTTCATCACAAGGTCAAGAAGCTTCGCATCATCTTCAAAAACCTTGATGCCATCCATACGTGAGTGTTCTTTCATTTGTTCTCCATTTTTGATTCAAGGTAACAAACGAAGTTGCAAAGTCAAGGTTTAATCTGACAAGTGGAACGAAAATGTTCTATAAGGTCGTTTTGACTGTCTCGAAGGCACTTAACGCATCAAGATACATTTTAATGTGATAGGTGCTTATGAACTGCAAAACGGTAAAAAACAGAGAGAGCGACAAAGAAAAAGACAAAGGTAGACAAGCGAAGACAATGCACGACAACGAACAATCATTGACAAGACAAGCTTGGAACAAAGGCTAACAAGCAAAAAACAAAGAAAAGACAATGCTCTGACAACAAACAGACAATATCACTTGATTTTGTGACAAAAATTTATTACTTCATGACTAGACAAGAGCAAAGGATAAGGTCATGGAGATTCAAGCTATTTTGAACAATGCTGTCGTGCAAGCAGAACAGGAAGCTGTTGCGACAACCAACAAGACACGTTTGATTGATGTGTTCAGGGAAAACTACGATGACTGGAACGCTCGTCTATTTCCGGCATGGAAGAAGGTCGGCAAGGTGTGTCATCAAGAACTTGCCTTGCTACTCAACCAAGTCGGATTCAGCACGGTCAATCCAGCGATGGTCAGCCGCTACATGAAACTGGTCAGGGACGAGCGAAAGAAAAACAGAAATCCTGTGACGGTCACTCAGTCAGCGAAGGCAACAGTAAAAAATCCAGCAGTCCCCCCCACCCAATCGGTGACGGAGGGCGCATCAGGAAGCGATGATCACGATTGGCTCGATCCTTCCTGGTTAGGGGATGAACCGAACTGGACTGAGCTGGTGATGCCTGGTGCTCGTCGTCCCAAAGTCGCAGAAGACTGGGATACTCACTGGGAAAATGTGTGGCGTTGGCTCTATTGCTTGGCTGATACCCACGGTCTGAACTCGTTTGATCGCACGGTGTATGCTGGCTTCAAGAAAATCAGTGCCAGTATCGGCGATCTCTGGCTGGACTTGAGCAAGGTGCGTCGGTTAATGAACTTGGCAGGGGTGCCACTTGACCCCAAGGGAGTAGGTTGCCAAGGTGGTTGAAAAATCCAGTCGCCACTTCATCGATGCAGTCGCAGAAGTATTTATGAAATTTGCTTGCTGGGGTAGAATTTCTACTGGCTGGATCGAAGCCTGCTGCCCACCTTGGCAAACCCGAATAGGACGATCAGCACTCCGCATATTTTGAGATTCCATTTCATGGGGTCGGCAGTGGGCACCGTGTTCCATGTTGGAGATCTCAAATGGCAAACAGCTATATCGTCACTTCCAAGACACTGAGCCAACTCAAGCAAAAGGCTCGTGATTTGAAAAAATCAGCGGGAATTCCGCACCACGAAGCACTGGAACAGGTTGCCAAAGGCATTGGGCTACCTAACTGGCACAAAGTGGCTGAGTCAGCAGAAATAACTGCACAAACAGAAAAGGCTTACCTATCAGGTCTCATCGTCGCCTTCGACATGAAGGATGCGGGGAGTTTTGACCCCGCGAACATCTTCATCGAAGATCAGCAGGCACTAGCATTTTGCGAAAAGGATTTGTTGGCTTCCTTTCGGAAAGCTTGCGAAGATGAAGGTGAGCCGGCGACCGAAGAAGAAGTAGAAGACTATCGAAATGAGTTGCACTGGAACCATGTGTTGTTTCGTTATGTCGGTCATGAACTCCCCGTGACTGTTCGTGATGCACTGAATCTCATCTATGAAAAGTCCTTTTGGGCACCACTCTATGTGTGGTTGAAGGGGGGGTTCTACGAAACTGGCTATGAAGGGGCGCAGGATGAAGAAGGTGAAATTGCCGGTATCCGATTATGAACCAGTCGATTATGCTATCCGCTTACCCTGTCGATAGTGTGCAGGTGACAGCCGTTTGACTGTATCAAAGGCTGCCTTGTAGTCGGTGACTTCCCAAAGCCATGCTTCTTGGATTTCGTATTCTGTGTTGTAGAGTATCCAGATCAAAAAATCCCAGTCGTAGTTTTTGGCTTTGGGAACCAAGGTCACGAAGCTTCCTGGCTTGCCACTGGGTCGATTCCCCTTAACCTGATACTTCTTACCCTGAAATATGAAGTCATGTCCCTTCTGGACAGCAGTCATTCCCTGCATCACAGAAGAGTATTCTTCCGTGGGGCACCCAACTAAATGAGCGGCATCATATTCTGACAAGGCAGAAGTAATCGATGGTGCATTCCCGTAGGCTCGTTCCCAAGCCAGAACGGTTTCTACCAACTGCTGCCGCAAACTGATCATTAAGATTACCTTTTGGTTTTCTGGGGGTGGCTTTCTAGGATGCCAAATTCACCCGTTCAAGAAAAGTCCTTCCACAGCTTGGCTGACACTGGGAATGAACCTGTTCATGATGAACTGGTCGCCCCTGTCTTGCGCCAGATAGTCACCATCGCCAGGGAAGTAAGAGCCGTCTGTCTGTTTGCGTTCCGATCTAGGGGTGAAAACCTCTCGTAGGGTATTGTTTTTGAGCAAGTCAAAGATTCTTGGGCTCAAAGTCTGCTCAAGGATGAAATGGGGTTCATGTCCGAACTGTTTAAGTAAGCCATCAATGAGAGATTGGGCATTGTTCTCGGTGGCTTTTATGAACCCCACGTTGATAGCAAGGATGAACTTTGCCCCGTTGGGGAAGGTTTCTCTCAAGCTCTTGTAGGAAGTAATGCTTTTCTGATCCTTGATAGGGCAAACGAAGATCACTTCGGCGTCGGCGAAGTCCAAAAAGTCGATGAAATCCTGTGGGCTACCCATGCAAGTTGCCAGTTGGTGCGTGGCATTGGCTGGCAAATCGAAAACAAGGTAGTTGGAGTCAGTCCCAAGACTACTAGCTACTTTAGATTTTTCATCAGGGTTAGCAATGTCCAGAAAGGCAACTCCTTGGGATGGGTCTTGCAAATGCAATGGCTTCAATGCACCGTTACTGTTCTTCTGCCCATATCGTTCATACAAGCCTTGAAAGTTACGGTCACAGACATAACCATCGACCTTCTCGGTCATTCTCAATGTTTCAAGAATCACGGATGCTACGAGCGTCTTGCCAATGTTGCCTGCATCGGATGCCACAATCACAACTTTTTTCTTCATGTCTTTTCTTTCTTTTTTGTTTGTCTATTTGATTTACAAAAAAACAAAGAAAAAATCAATAGTAAATCAAGTCAATTTTTATGCTTAAATTGATTTTATTTCTTTGAATTTAAGGAAGTTGTCATCGTCTTTGTTTTCAGTAAATCAAACGTTGGAAGATGCTTTGTTGAAATCTTGTTGTTCAGTAAAATTTCTCCATGACCAGATCCGAACTCATTGCTCGTTTGGCTGAGCGCTTTCCACAACTTGTCCTGAAAGATGCCGATAGCTGTGTTAGTGAAATTCTCACTGCGATTGCCGATAGTCTGAAGGCGGGAAATCGCGTTGAAATCCGTGGCTTCGGCTCGTTTTCCTTGAACTATCGGCCTGCTCGCACGGCGAGAAACCCCAAAACGGGCGAAAAGGTTGCCGTAGCAGGGAAGTTCGTTCCGCACTTCAAGGCAGGTAAGGAACTACGGGAATTGGTAGATCGCCGATGAACACCATGCAAAAGAGACTCCGAAGAGTCTCTTGAGCTTAGTGGGTTGTGCTTTCTTTCCAGAAGGCCAACTTCTTCTTCAATGGTGGTGCGGCACAGTCTTTGTCCAAAATATCGTCTGTCCAGCAGTGTTCGGATTCCTGGCTTGGAACCTTCCAGACTAATGGATCGTCGTAGAACTCGTCGGCGAAGGGATCGCACTCGTTGTATGCCTTGCTGATGCTCGGAGTGTTGGGCTCTGCTTGATCGGCTGGGGGCTGAACGACAGGCTCTTCCACCTTCACGGGCATGGTGAATGAAATCGGTTTGATATTGAGCGCTTCCAATACCTTTTTGTCCTTTTCTGGTAATGGCATGGATGGTTGTGTTACCAAGGTAAGCAAATCGGACTCTGGGGGAGTGGTCTGGTCTGTTTCGTTCGCGCCTGGTCGGGTCAGACTGAAGAAATCACTGACCTTGATATGCTGGGCAAAGCGCTTACGGGCTTCGGCAAGCTTCGGAAACTTGAAGTAGCGTCCAATCGCCTTGTTCTTCCATTCGGCATAGCTGTCTGGGAACTGAAAAATCTGCTGCACCTTGGCGTTGAAACTCTGCTGGTTGAAGCCCTTGATATTTCGGCCTGCCGTATTGTGGAAGGACTGGAAGTGTTCAAAGAGTTCGCGGCGGGGAATGTTGAGCTCCTGGTCTTCCATCTTCTCGGCTTGATAGCGTTTGTCTTCGGGGATCGGATCAATCGCCCCGGCCAGAATGTTGAAGATGAAGCTTTCCACAGGGGCAAGGTTCTGCGCCTTGATCAAGTTCTTGGCGTCCGTTTCAATGGAAATCGTGGGCTCGAAATGGGTGTAATCCACTTCGTTCTGGAAGAAATGCACCAAAGCGTTGGCGCCGCCGTTGTTGAGCCAGTCATAGTAGGTTTTGAAGTATGACTTGTAGCCGATCAACTTGTTGCTGCAGGTGAAGGCATTGTGGCGACGGTCACTGTCTTCGATACGGACTGGGTTGTCGTTATTGCTGGTGAAAATGTGGAATGAATAATTCTGGATTTCCACGGATGTGACGTTCTTGATTCGGCTCTTGCGTGTGATACCGGTGATCAAAGGCTTGATCAGCTCGTTGGTCTTCTTGTCGCCGGAGAAAATGGATTCTTCGTGCAGAAAATACTTGGTGTGGTGATACTCGTGGTTGAAGCCAGTCAAAAGCTCGTCCAGATTATCCACAACTGCCGTATGGCTGGGGCACATCGCACGTAGGGTCTCGGAAAGAGTGGTCTTGCCTGAACCCTGCTTACCCTGAAGGATGATCGTTGTATCGGTTCGGATATGGGGATACTTCACAGTGAAACCGATCAACTTGATGATATGGGCTTTCTGCTCTGCTGTGCCTTCAATCAGATTGTCAATGTGGTTCAGAAAAGGGGTTACATCCCCCTTGATGGGCTCCACAAACCCCGTCCAGAAATTGAACACGTTCGGATCGTCAAACTTTGGGTTAGGGTCAAATACCGTGCGCTTGTAGCTGGTACAGATGTCACTACGGGTTTCAAGCCAGTAGTCCGCAAACCAGACCTTCTCTGAGTAAGTGGTTTTTTGATACTGCTTGTCGATCTTGAAGTGTGACTTGATCTTTGACTTGCGGAACTCATTTTGTGAAAAATAGGAGTAAGTAAAGTCATTGACAAAGGTTTCACTACGGTCGTTGTTGGTAATTGAACGCCTTTGAAGGATGGGCGAGATGATCACAGACTTTCCACCCATATCTTCAATGAAGAAGTAATTAGAAAATTCGTTGCAGTATTGAAGCATAAGTTGCTTGTCTTTGATAGATGAACAAGCATTGTAAGTTTCGTCATTGTTTAGAATGCTTTGGTAATTGACATTTACCTTTCTTTTGATTAGAGTCATAAGGAACCTTTCTTGTTGTTTGTTTTTTTTATGGATGCGACTTTGGCGAGTCGCATTTTTTTCTTTTTACTTCATGGTGAATGTTTCGTTGTTTCTAAATTCTTCTGCTTTGCCTTGAAGAAAGTTGCGAGTCAGTGCTTGCCAGTTAACGCCAGCTTGTCGTAGCTCACGAATATCCTTCATTAGCTTGTCGTCAATGACGACATTGAAGAAGTTGTGTTTTTTGGATTCTTTGATCATTTGATGTCTCCTGTGGTTTATCTGTACATAACAATTTATTTCTGATTGTCAAGATTGAGAATGTTGTCAATGAAATCGTCGGATTTTCCCGGATTCCCCAGACACCCCAGGCTTTTTCAAAGTCGATACAGCAGGGTATAAAAGCTATATATATCCACTTTTTCTTGTTAACTTGAAAAAGGATGGGGTATCTGGGGAAAACCTTGCAAAGCCCCATGAATACTGGCTTTTGCCCTCCCCAAGCGCCTGGGGAAGCCCTGGGGAGCCTGGGGTAAAAATCACAGTTTTGGTCTTCAGGTGTAAATTTTTCATCGCATATTTCTCCTGTTTTGCCCAAGTTTCCAAATCGCCTGGGGTAATTTCCCCAGTATTTCCCCAAGTGCCTGGGGTAGTTATTTCTGTTCGTTCATGTGCTGTACAGTATTTAAGAAATCTGCGAGTGCGACATCTTGAACACTGTGCAGAAATTTCAATGCCACTTCATCGGTTTCATTCTGGATGGCTTTCGCAGTACGTAAGATGGTTGTGGTTAGAATGTGAAGCTTCTTGGATTGGGTCATTGTGTTTCCTTTCTTAATTAGTAATAGATTCTGTTTTTAAGCATCTCACGGCGATGCTTAGTTTTCTTGTGGTCTGGGTCGTCTAAAAATAAAACTGCCATCAACTGCCCAGACCAGGATGATTCGATTATTGCGAACCAATTTACATTGCTTATTTCGGTCTCTTCGATACTTAGAGCAATGTCAATCGCTTGATCAACTTCATCACAAAGCGCCTTACCAAAGACGGTATGATTCCATTGCGTGACTTCTTCTAGTTCTTCGGGAGAACATTCCTTGTAGAACTCGGCTATGGTTTTGCATTCAAACCCTTTAGATAGCTTTTCCCATACATCTGACTTGATCTGTGATGCATAAGCGTCGGCAACGAATTCACGTGGTTTGGTGCTGTAAAATAATTTGGCGTTTCCCATTGTTGTTTCCTTTCCCACTTGTTTAGTTGTTAATGCAATTGTAGTTTTCACGAATTTGACGTACATGCTCGTCGTATTGTTCTTTGTAGTCCCCCACAGACTGCACAAAGGTTTCAATATCTGAGCGAGACTTGAAGCTCTCTACAACGGCTGTCAATCGCTCTTCCATCTTGTCAATGTGCAAGTCAAGATCACCGTAGTAGCCCCACATAAGCGCCACTAGGTCAAGGAAGTGAAACCAAGGGCTTTCTGGGGTTTCACGCTCATGTAAAATGCACTCCTGATAGACCATAAAGCTGGTAAGGATTGAGCCCTTGATTTGGTTGTTGCTTAAATTGCTCATACCTTTGTTGAGTGCCTTGCCGAGTTGATTCTTGTTTTTCATCGTTTCTCCTTTTTTTGGTAATTTGTTTTTTGGTTTATACGGTTGCATACACAGTGGTAATAAGTGGATCATTCCTGGTAAAGTCTTTTCGTGCATCGGGGAAGAACTGGTTGGGAAGCAATGAAACCATCTGAATCTTTTCAGTGTTCATGATCTTCCAGCCATAACCATCAGTGCAGCTTGTTCCTCCTGTTTGAAATCCACGAACATACTCGTTGCCATTTGCTGCGGTGCCGACAATGTGTGGTTCAATGATTCGTGGTAATCCTTTGTAAACAACAACAAGCATTTGCTTGTTTTTGATTGCATCTATTATTGTTTTCATTTTGTTTCCTTTCGTTTGTTGTTAAAGTATGTCTATTACAAACCAAAGGGATAAAATGATCTCTTCGTGCAAAAACCAGTTCGGAATTTGACATGAGTGACCATAGTGTGTTAGGTGCTACGCTTGTTCAGTTGCAGCCTTCAACCCTGAGTAAGGAAAATAGAAGCGACGACAAGCCACAGACTTTCAAGAAGGCCCGTCGTGCTTCACCTACCAGTCAAAGCCGCTCATCTGCTCGGTTTTCTAAAAATTCCGATCTGGAGCGCCTGCGAGTCCAGACTTGGTTTTTCCATGTGGTTGAACGTGCCATTGGTAGCCAACTTGAGCATTTCCAGTGGGTCGAGTGGCAAAAAGCGGTGCTGGGGAATGTTTTGGATCAGGTGCCGCTTGCCCGTTCGCTCCAGGCTTGGCTAGATGAGCAAGGGGATTCGCTCTGCGATCTAGAAAAAGACTCAGCGAGTCAGATGGCTGCCAGACACTATGAAAAGGGTGAAAGCAGTCCAAGGGAGATCACCCTGGGCGTGTTCGACAAGTTACTGCCAGGCTCGCAAGCCGTGTATGACCTGGGCTTGAACGGTGAGCCGGTCTGGAAAATTCTTGATGGAGACTTGAATACCTGCCGGGACTACCTGGCAATAACCGTTCCCCTTGGCAGCGGCCTTGACGAAGGGATTGAGACGCAGGTTCAGGCAGTCATGGATGCACTGATCGCCCCAGCTTATCGTTTGAAGGTGGGCGAAATTCCTGATTTAGGCAAAGTTCAGATGTCCTTGCATCCAGTCTGGCTGACGCGTATCAATGAGCATTATCGTGATCTCAATGAACAGGATGAACCGGATACGGTGCTGGAAGTTCAGTCTATAGACGACCAGATTCTGGCTGCACTGGCCCTATGGCATATCTGTATGGCAAGCGGTTCAAGTCTGGTGCTGCGTCTTGAATGGCTGCTGGTGGGGCTGTGCTACGGCACCATCGCTGATGTCTTCAATGAAGGCATTCAGGCGTATGTGCTGAACATGTTGAAACGACGAGCATCAGAGATAGATGATGCCTTGAGAAAAAGAAAAGTGGCTTTCAGTCCATTTGAAGCACGTTGGAAATCCGTACATGGACCTGAGAGCAACTGATTGTTGCCTGTCTGCTAATTGCCCTTCGCTACAGTGATGATGTCCTGCATAGGCACCTTCTCATAGCAAGCATTCCAGTGACTGGCGAACACGTTGATGAGCATGATCAACGGCATGTCCAAGGTGAAAACTTCATTGACCCATAGCGGATCGTTCTCGTATTGGTAGCTCTCAACCGTGTAGGTCAGGGCGTATTTACCTTGGCTGTCGTCAATCACCCGATAGCCAAACTCCCGCATGTGGCAACCCAGTTCCTTGAGTTGTTTGGTGAAGCTCAGGATGTTGTCTATGGCTTGCTGCGTGTCTGCTCGTTCAAAGGCTTGCCCAAAGGCATCCAGAATTTGTTGGCTGTTGGAAAAATAGAATTCGCCTTGCTCAACCAAAGCACGGGCGATCTCTTGTCCAAGGGCAGTGTTCGGGCTGGCATAAATGCCTGATTGATCCAGTTTGCTCGGTCGTCCGTGCATATGGGTTACTCGCGTAAAAAAGCCCACCGAAGTGGGCTGGGGTGAAATCAATTTAGATCAAGCTTTGGCGGGAACTTTTTCTGGATGATTTTCCACGTATTTCTTCACTTTTGTGTCGAACCAATTCACCCAATCATTGATAAGTTTTTTGCCTTTATCTGAATCCAAAAACTCTGCATTTTGGGCATTTTTTTCTTGGAGCTTCATCAGCTTCTCTTTGGTACTGCCCGGTTTCATAAAGAAAGCTAGGTGGCTCTCATTGGGAGTCTGGGGGAGATTGCTATCTTGGCGAATCAGGGCAGAACGCAAACCACTAACCGATTCAAAGGTGAAAACGACAGGGCCTGTTTTCTGCTTTCTGGTTTTCCCGCTGTCGTCACTTTGGGTTGTGTCGACATCACCGGTTTGGTCAGGTTTTATGATACCAAAACGGGTTGCTGCTAATTTTAGGTCATTTTTTGTGTAAGCTTGATTTTCAATCAATGAGACCAATGAAACCTTTTCCGTTTGGATCAATGTGACAATATCTTTAACCTTCTTGATCTGATTGGCTTCCCATTCGGATTTTTCTGCGGTTAGTGAAACAAGCTTTTCTAATTCTTCTTTGCTCAAGCCATCGGAAACTCTTTTTCCTAGTTCCGCTAGTTCAGCCTGTTTTGGGAAAGTCATCTCTTTACCTTTCAAAGTTGTTGAAGCATTTGATTCAACGAAGCTCATCAGGTGTTTCGTTGATCTGTATGGATCATAGCATCAAGTGTGGCTGCGTCAATGCTCGCTAGACATTGCTCAAAGTCTTTGTAAGAAGACTGCTTTCATCTTTCACATATGTAGTTACGTCATGTTGTTCTTGTGTTCTTTGCCCTTTGTTTTGATGAAGATAGCCTTGTCAAGACTGTCTATGACAAGGGGTAGTGGCTTAGAATGCTAGGGTGCCGTTGCATCGGATGCTGACGAGCCCGGTTCCTGGGGGGCAGTGTCCCCTTGTTGAACATATAACTAGATAGTTCAGGGCCATGATCACATCCTTCCATGCCAAGTATTTTGCTCACGAGCTGACCAGACGGCATGCTCCCAATGATGTTGGTCGTCTGTCTCAGTCCTTGTTTGACGCCAGTGTCGACTTGAACCCCCATCAGATTGAAGCAGCTTTGTTCGCCTTGAAGTCGCCACTCTCCAAGGGAGTGCTACTGGCTGATGAAGTCGGTTTGGGTAAAACCATTGAAGCAGGGATCGTCCTTTGCCAGTATTGGTCTGAGCGGCGTCGCCGTCTGCTGGTCATTTGTCCAGCTTCGTTGCGCAAGCAATGGGCGCTTGAGCTGGAAGAAAAATTCAACTTGCCCGCCGTGGTGCTGGATGCCAAGACTTCCCGTGATTTTCTGAAACAAGGCAAGTCACCGCTGAATCAGAAGGCCATTGTCGTCTTGTCCTACAACTATGCTCACAAGATTCGGGATGAGCTCAAGGCGATCCAGTGGGATCTGGCGGTCATTGATGAAGCCCACAAATTACGCAATGCCTACCGTGAGAGCAACAAGATTGGTCAAGGTCTTCGGTGGGCTACGGAAGATTGTCGCAAGCTGCTGCTAACGGCAACACCATTGCAAAACTCCCTGCTTGAGCTGTACGGACTGGCCACGCTCATAGATGACCACATCTTTGGTGATGTGAATGCCTTCCGCAGTCAGTATGTATCGGCAGGGGGCGACTTGGACGGTTTGCGGGAACGGCTGTCGGGGTTTTGCCGGCGCACCCTTCGCAATCAGGTCACTGAATACATCCGCTACACAGAGCGAAAGGCAATCACTCGGCCCTTCAGCCCTACGGACGATGAGCACCGGCTGTATGAAGCAGTCGGTGAGTTTCTGACCCGTCCCAACAGCTACGCCATCCCGCATCGGCAACGGCACCTGACCGAACTGATTCTTCGCAAACTGCTGGCTTCTTCGTCATTGGCAGTTGCAGGCACCTTGGAAACCATGAAGGTCCGGCTGGAAGCGTTGCGGGATGAAAAAGTGCAGGATGACCCCGATTTCGCCGAGTCACTGATTACCGACGAAGACATTGAAGGCGATCTGCTGGACGAGATCCTGGAACTGGATGACCTTGAAGAAGACGGTGACACCCAGCCACAAGACATAGATCGCAAGCAGCTCAATGAAGAAATTCGCCTGCTAGGTGAGTTGGCTGCGCTGGCACGCAGTATCGGCACCGACACCAAAACCCGAAGCCTGTTGTCGGCCTTGGATATTGGTTTTCAGCAGATGGCGGTGACGGGGGCACAGAAGAAGGCACTGATCTTCACCGAATCCCGCAGGACACAGTTTTACCTGAAGGACTACCTTGAAGCGAACGGCTATGCCGGGCAAGTGGTTTTGTTCAGTGGCACGAACAACAGTCCTGAAGCTACCGCCATCTATGAGAAGTGGCTGATGGCCAACCAAGGCACGGGGCGGATTGCTGGCTCTCGTGACATTGATATTCGGACGGCCCTGATTGAGCATTTCAGGGACAAGGGCACCATCTTGATCGCCACCGAAGCGGCGGCGGAAGGGGTGAATATCCAGTTCTGTTCCTTGGTCATCAACTATGACTTGCCTTGGAATCCCCAGCGGGTTGAACAGCGGATTGGCCGATGCCACCGCTATGGCCAAAAGCATGATGTGGTCGTTATCAACTTTCTGAACGAGCGCAACCAGGCAGATCGCCGTGTGCTGGAACTGCTGACCGAAAAATTCAACCTGTTCAACGGGGTGTTCGGGGCTTCCGATGAAGTGCTGGGTAGCATTGAATCAGGGGTGGATTTTGAGAAGCGCATCCTGACCATCTACCAGGAATGCCGAACCCCAGAAGAAATCGAGACTGCCTTCAAAACCCTGCAAGCTGAAATGGACGAGCGCATCCAAGCAAGGATGAGCGATACCCGAAAGATGCTGCTTGAGAATTTTGACGAAGATGTCCATGAGCGGTTGCGGGTTCAGTTGTCCGACACCAAGGCCCAGCTAGATAAATTCAGCAAACGCTTTTGGTCAGTCACTCAGTTCATGCTCCGTGACCAAGCACGGTTTGATGACGAAAACCTTGCTTTTGATATTGCAAAGCCACCTGCGCAAAGCATCCCTGCGGGTCGCTATCACCTGATTTCCAAGTCAGGGCCCAAGTCCATAGAGAAGGATGATCCCGACTACGGCACTTACCTGTACCGACTGTCGCATCCGCTGGGCGAGTATGTGATTGATCAGGCCAAAGCATTGGACACCCCCGTTGCCAAGGTGGTTTTCAATGTCAGCCAGCACCCAACCCGCCTGCACCTGGTGGAGTCTCTGCGGGGCAAGCGGGGCTACCTGACCCTGACAGCCTTGGCGATAGACAGCTACGAGCGGGAAGAATATTTGTTGTTCTCCGCCTTGGATGCCGATGGCTCACCCCTTGAGCAAGAAACCTGCGAAAAGTTGTTCAACTGCATGGCTGACAGCGCCGTTCCGACGACAATCCCTGACTCGGTGGTGACGAGACTCGCGGCAGAGTCACAGCGCCATGCCAAAGCCACCGTCAGTCAGTCGCTGGAAGCGAACAACAAGCACTTCAATGAAGCCCGTGAGAAGCTGGAAAAATGGGCTGATGACTTGGTTCTGGCGGCTGAAAAAGCCCTGCGAGACACCAAAGAGCAGATCAAGATTGCACAGCGGCAGGCTAGGCTGGCTACAAACCTGGACGAACAGCACGAGATACAGCAACGTATCCAAAAGCTGGAAAAGCAGCAGCGCCGACAGCGACAGGAAATCTTTCAGGTGGAAGACGACATCATTGAAAAGCGGGATGCCCTGATTGAGTCGCTGGAAAAACGTCTGACCCAAAAAACCGAATCCAAGACCCTGTTCTCCCTAGAGTGGGCAGTGGTCTAAAAATGATTGAACGAGTGAGAACATGAGCAAATACGACGACCTGGTTCGCAAGCTAAAAGAGATTTTTCAAATTGACCGTCCTGAGCTGGACTTTGGTGTCTATCGGATTCTCAATGCCCGTGTGGGTGAGATCAATGACTACCTTGAGAACGGACTGAAAGCAAAAGTCGTTGAAAGCCTTGCTGCCTCTGGTGCTGGCAACCTAGAAGCCTTGCAAAAAGAGCTGAAGGACAAGGAAGCCCAGTATCGGGCTGACGGCATGGACCCTGACAATGTGCCGAAGGTGAAGGAATTGCGGCAGAAGATTGCTGACCTTGGTTCAGGTGGGGCAGAACATGAGAATGCCGTTTTCACCCATTTGCTGACCTTCTTTTCCCGCTACTACGACAAGGGCGACTTCATCAGCCAGCGGCGCTACAAGGGCGATACCTATGCCATTCCCTATGCCGGGGAAGAAGTGGTGTTGCACTGGGCGAACAAAGATCAGTATTACACCAAGAGCGGTGAGAACTTCTCCAACTATGGCTTCAAGCTGGATGATGGTCGTACCGTCAAGTTCCGCTTGGTGGCGGCAGATACCGCCAAAGACAACCGCAAGGACAATGACAAGGAACGCCTTTTTGTCCTGATTGACCGGCACACCAGAACCCTTCTGGATGAGAACGGCGATGAGTATGAGCAAGAGTATTTGCCGATTGAAGAAGTCGGCAACGAGCTGGTGATTCGCTTTGATTACAAGGCCATGCCCAAGGGCAGTAAGCAGGATGTTCTGGTGTCCAAGGCTGTGGATGCCATTCTTGCCGATCCTGCCGTTCAAGCGCGTTGGCTGGATCTCAGCCGAAGGGAACCGACAGAGAAAAACCCGCAACGGACATTGTTGGAAAAGTGTCTGACCAGCTACACCACGAAGAATTCAGCCGACTACTTCATTCATAAAGACTTGGGTGGCTTCCTTCGTCGCGAACTGGACTTCTACATCAAGAATGAAGTCATGCATCTTGATGATGTGCAGTCGGCAGAGAAGTTTTCTGACATTGAGAAATCACTTCGCCTGATCCAGACCCTTCGTGCCATTGCGTTAGACCTGATCACCTTTCTTGCACAACTGGAAGACTTCCAGAAGAAACTTTGGTTGAAGAAGAAGTTTGTGGTTAGCACGAATTACTGCATTACTCTTGATCGCATTCCAGAGAGTCTTTATCCAGATGTTGTGGCTAACAAGAAGCAGTGGGAGCAGTGGTCGCTATTGGGAATGCTTGATTCTGAAAAGAAAGATCTTCTGAGTGATTCCAGTGTTGGTTCTGTTGATTACCTTAAATCGCATCAATTCCTGATGGTGGATACGTCGGTATTTGATGGTGAATTCAAAAAGTCTTTGTTAAGCGAAATACAAGATTTGGATTGTGAGCTAGATGGACTTTTGATGCATAGTGATAACTTTCAGGCATTAAATGTTCTGCAAGATAAATATCGTAATGGCATTAAAGGTGTGTATATAGATCCGCCATACAATACCGATGCTTCGCCAATTGTTTATAAGAATGGTTACCAACATTCATCTTGGGCTAGTCTTTTTGGTGATCGAATGTCTATGGCGATGCCACTTCTTGAGGATGGTAGTCTTGTTTGTGTCGCCATTGATGACTTTGAATATCACCATCAGTTTTCAATAATGAGTGGAAACTTAGGTTTCAATCATAGTGGCACTGCTGTTGTTAGAAGTAAGCCTCAAGGGCGTCCGACACTCTCTGGATTCTCTGCTAATC
This sequence comes from Cupriavidus sp. SHE, assembly GCF_000812445.1. NCBI lineage: Bacteria > Pseudomonadati > Pseudomonadota > Betaproteobacteria > Burkholderiales > Burkholderiaceae > Cupriavidus > Cupriavidus sp. SHE. Next base: position 55,990 of record NZ_JWMB01000052.1, read on the forward strand.
ATGAGTATGCTGTCTTTTGGTCGCGTGCAGAAAAGCCCGTGCTTGGTCGACTTCCAAGAAAGGGGTCAAAGGCTGATCGTTATCCGTACTCAGATGAAAAGGGTATTTATTCCTGGTCAAATTTTCGAAAATCTGACCTGCTCCCCGAGATTAGTACGGTAATGATGTAGAGTCTGCCCCATACGGAGGCAGCATGAAAAAACGATTTACCGAAGAACAAATTATTGGCGTACTCAAGGAAGCCGAAGCCGGTATGAAAGTGGCCGAGGTATGCCGGAAGCACGGCATCAGCGACGCGACGTACTACAACTGGAAATCCAAGTTCGGCGGAATGACGGTATCCGAGGCCCAACGGCTAAAGGCGCTGGAGGCCGAGAATGCCAAGCTCAAGAAACTGCTGGCAGAAAGCCTGCTGGACAACGCTGCGCTAAAGGATGTGCTCGGCCGAAAGTGGTAAGCCCGCAGGATAGGCGAAGCGCCGTGACGCACATCATGCATGTCCACGGTCTAGGCGTAACCCGTGCCTGCGGGCTGATAGGAATTTCCCGCTCGTTGTATCACTACGAATCCCGTCGTCCTGACGACGAGGAACTGCGTCAGCGTCTTTGCGAACTGGCAGCCATAAAACGCCGATATGGCTATCGGCGTCTGCATGTATTGATGCAGCGGGAGGGATGGCAGGTCAATCGGAAGAAGCTGCTCCGCGTGTATCGACAGGCCGGCCTGAGCGTCAGGCGCCGCAAGAGGAAGCGCATCGCGGGCGTGGAGCGGCAATTGAAGGTTCAGGCGACGATGCCCAACCAGAGCTGGTCAATGGACTTTGTATCGGATGGATTGGCTGATGGCCGCCGCTTGCGCTGCCTAAACATCGTAGACGACTTCACCAAGGAATGCCTGGCTATCGAGGTGGATACATCGCTGCCAGGCACACGGGTCGTATCAGTGCTGTCGCGCCTATCAGAGCTTCGAGGATTGCCGCAATCGATTACCATCGACAACGGCCCCGAGTTCGCCGGTAAGGTGCTCGATGCCTGGGCTTATGCAAACGGATTGAAGCTGAACTTCATCGAGCCAGGTAAGCCGCAGCAGAATGCCTACATCGAGAGTTTCAACGGCAAGTTTCGGGATGAATGCCTGAATGAACATTGGTTTGTTTCGATGCGGCATGCTCGTGAAATCATTGCGGCCTGGCGACAGGAATACAATTCTGAGAGGCCGCATAGTTCCCTTGGCTATCTGACGCCGCAACAGTTTGCAGAGACTTTTTTAACCGCAGACTCCAAGTCGTTCTCGTACTAAATTGGGGAGCAGGTCAAATCTGGAACAGACTCAAATAGAGAAGACAGGAAGAAGTCTTTTTATCCGGTTTTTGTAAAAGGAGATGAAGTTCGTGTTCCTGAAATGTCTCTTAACCTAGAGACTGAAGGATGGGATGTTTTGGAACAACCCGTTCTTGGTGAAGTTGCAGTTTGGCCTATCGATCAAGATGGAAACGAGAAAGTCTGGACGTGTTCTGCAAAAAGACTTCGTGGGGAACTTCATGATTTGAAGGTTATACGTGACAACGATGGAAGCATTGAGCTTCAAAAGAAATACAGACCTAATCAAGATGGTGCTCTGCCGGGAACATGGTGGGATGGTTCAGAGTATTCAGCCAGTGAAAGTGGAACTAAAGTTTTGAAAGATTTGTTCAAAGCTAAAGACTTTGATTTTCCAAAAAGCATTAATCTTGTAGTAGATAATTTGCGGGTCTTGAATATACAAAATTCAGAAGTGGTTCTGGATTATTTCGGCGGTTCTGCGACGACGGCTCATGCCGTCCTTAGTCTCAATCGCGAAGATGGTGGCCATAGAAAATATATTGTTGTTGAGCAAGGCGAATATTTTGACACTGTAACAAAACCTCGTATTCAAAAGATTGTTTATTCTTCTGACTGGAAGGATGGGAAGGCTACGGCAATAAATTCTGGGATTTCTCATTTTTTCAAATTCATCAAACTTGAAAGCTATGAAGATACGCTGAACAATCTTCATTTGACTCGTTCTAAATCCCAGCAAAGTCTTCTTGACTCCATGCCGTCAGAGGCGAAGGAAGACTACCTTTTGCGTTACATGCTGGATATTGAAAGTCGTGGCTCTTTGCTATCAGTGGATAAATTCAAGAAGCCCTTTGACTGCAAGCTGAAGGTAACGGTGGATTCTGCGGGGGCCTATGAAGAGCGAACCATTGACCTGGTGGAAACCTTCAACTACTTGATTGGTCTGCGGGTCAAGCATGTAGATATGCAAATTGACCGGGGGTTTGTCGCCGTTACTGGTGTGCTTCCGTCTGGTGAAAAAGCTCTGGTGCTGTGGCGGGATGTTGAAAAGCTCTCGTATGACGAGCTGAACCGCTTGTGCGACAAGCTGGCAATCAACCCTGCTGACAGTGAATTTGATGTCGTCTACATCAATGGTGATCACAACATTCCGGCAGTCTTCACCAGCACAGAAGCCGAAGGGGGTATCACCAAAACCCTGAAGATTCGCCAGATTGAACCTGAGTTCATGTCCCGCATGTTCAACACGGAAGCTTGACCATGGCCAGCTTTCACAAACAGCTTGTTCTTAACCAGTGGTTGTTGGGCTTCTTCAAGGGTGGCAGTCTTGCCGGTCTGAAAATTCGTCTGGGTGAAGATCGGCATGAAGGCATAGATGATGACGGGCAAACCGGCTTCTTTCATGAGCTGACCCAGAACCTGTTTGAAGTGGATCGGTTCAGTGATCAAGAGCTTCGTCGCTATGACCTGAACATTGTCCAGCACTGGAACGCCATCACCGAACGGCGCAACAAGCTTGAGGGCACTGTTCTCAACATGAAGTATTTCCAGTATCTGTCTCTGCTCTTCACAGAGATTTATCTGGACTGGTATTTCAACAAGCCCCAAGCCTTGCTGGATGGCCTGAACGAGCAACTGAAAGCCTACAACAAGCAAGCCGATGCGGATAACCGCTTTCAGCCGTTCAATGCTGACGAGCTGAACAAGCTGGCCTTCTGGAATGCCACGGGCAGCGGCAAGACCCTGCTGCTGCATGTGAATATTCGCCAGTACCTGCACTACTTCCAGAACGGCAAGGATACCTACCCAGACAAAATCATTCTGCTCACGCCGAATGAAGGCTTGTCTCGCCAGCACTTGGCTGAACTGAACTTGTCGGGTTTTGGCTTCAGCCGCATGTTTGACAAGAATCGCAGTGGTGTCTTCAAGGGCACGATTGAGATTATTGACATCAACAAGCTGGGCGACGAAATGGGCGACAAGACCGTTGCCGTTGAAGCCTTTGAAGGCAAAAACCTGGTGCTGGTGGATGAAGGCCACCGTGGCACGGGCACGGCAGCAGGGGCCTGGATGTCTCGCCGTGAAACGCTGGTTCGTGGTGGTTTTGCCTTTGAGTATTCCGCCACCTTCGGTCAGGCTGTCGCCAAGGGTTTTACGGTTCAGAAGGCCGAAGCCGAGTTGATGAAAAAGAAGGCGAAAGTTCTCTTTGAAACCACGAACCTGAAGAAGCTGGATGAGTCGCAGAAGCAGTCTTTGACCCTGACCACGGAAGAAAAACGGCGGGCTCGCACCTTGGCAACTCGTGAGGTGTACGCCAAGGGCATTCTGTTTGACTATTCCTACAAGTTTTTCTACGAAGATGGCTATGGCAAGGAATCGCTCATCCTTAACCTGAAGGATGAAGACTTCAGCCAAGAAGACATTGCCCGTCAATACTTCACGGCCTGCCTGTTGAGCTTCTACCAGCAGCAATACCTGTGGGGTGCGAACCGCGACAAGCTGACCGATTTCAACATTGAAAAGCCCTTGTGGGTGTTCGTCGGCAATACGGTGTCGGGTGAAGATTCGGACATCCTGAATGTGTTGCGTTTCTTTGCGGGGTTCCTGAACGATGAAGCCAAAACCAAGCTGTGGCTGAAGGATTTGCTGGCTAACACGGCACGCTTGCTGGACGGTAAGGGTCGCAATATTTTCCATGACCGTTTCACCCCGTTGATGGCGTTTAGTGCGGATGATGTGTACAACGGCATCCTGAAGCTCTTGTTCAATGCTGATGCCAAGCAACGGCTGAAGGTGGTCAATCTCAAAAACAGCAAGAGCGAACTGGTGCTTCGGGTGGGTGAGTCGGAGCCGTTCGGCTTGATCAACATCGGTGACGATGCTGGCTTTTTCAAGGAAGCCGAAAAGCCAGAAAACCTGGCGTTGTTTGACACGGAAGCGGATGACTTCGGCGGGTCGGTGTTCGGCACACTGAACAACAAGGACAGTGAGTTGCATGTGCTGATTGGCTCCCGCAAATTCACTGAAGGCTGGAGCAGTTGGCGGGTTTCCACCATGGGCCTGCTGAACATGGGGAAGGGCGAAGGCTCACAGATCATCCAGTTGTTCGGTCGTGGTGTTCGTCTGAAAGGGCGGGATTACTCTCTCAAGCGCAGCACACCAGCCCAACGGCCTAAAGGGGCCCACCTTGAACGCTTGGAAACCTTAAATATTTTTGGTGTGAATGCAGGCTACATGGCCGCCTTCAAGGAATACCTGAAAGAAGAAGGGATCACCCCGACCGATGAAATCATTGAACTGGATTTTGAGACTCGGCCCAATCTGCCGAAGAGCAAGCTCAAAACCCTGTCGCTGAAGGACGGCTACAAGGACAACCAGATCAAGGGATTCAAGCGCACCGTTTATCCGTGGCTCTACGAAGTGCCTGCTGAGTTTGCGGGCAAGATCAAGGAAGCCCACATTACCTTGGACTTGTATCCCAAGCTGGAAGCACTGGCCAGTCAGGACAAGGGCGGGGCCGGCCCTGAAGGCAATATTCGGCACATGGGCAAGATTGCCAGTGAAACCATGGCACTGTTTGACTTTGATCGCATCTACCTTGCGGTGCAAGAGTTCAAGCAACTGCGAAGCTGGAGCAACCTGCGACTAGACCGGGCTCGCCTGATGGATTTTTGCCTGAACCATCATGACTGGTACACGTTGTTCATCCCGAAATCTGAACTGAGCATTCGTGGCTTTGCCGATATTCTCAAACAGGAAGAAATTCTGATCCGTCTGCTTCAGGACTACACCGACAGGTTCTACAAGTCTTTGAAGTCCGCGTATGAAGGGCAGTTCTACGACATCGTGACCGTCAAGGAGGACGACGATACGCTGCTCAAGGTTTATCAGTTTGAGATTGAAGACACCGAAGACGGTGAAGCCTACGAGAAGAAACTGAAGCAGCTCCAAGCGTTGGTGCGGGATGGCAAGCTGGGCGAAGCGAGTCAGTGGAATGCGGGTCAGATGGTGGCGATCTGTTTTGACAGCCATCTGTATTACCCCCTGTTCGCCATTGAAGGCGCGGTTCCGCTAAAAATGCGTCCCCTTGCTTTTGATGCACCCAGCGAAATCCAGTTTGTGCGGGACCTGGAAGCTTTTTACCAGTCGCCCTTGGGGCAACAGATCATTGGTAAGCGCAGTCTTTATTTGCTGCGCAATGCCGATACCAAAGCCAAAGGGCTGGGCTTTGCCTTGGCGGGAAATTTCTATCCCGACTACCTGCTATGGCTGGTAGATGAAGAAACGGGCCAGCAGTGCCTGAACTTCATTGATCCGAAGGGTATTCGGCAGATGAACCTGACCGATCCCAAGTTGGGTCTATATAAGGAAGTCAAAGTTCTTCAGGACAAGCTGGGCGATCCCAAGCTGACACTCAACGCCTTCATTCTGTCTGGGACAGCCTTTGGTGACTTGCTGAATGTGACCTGCAAGCAACAGGAACTGGAAGAACGGAATGTGCTCTTCATGGACGAAGGTGGGCCGGCTTACCTGAAGAAAATGTTTGAACGGACAGGGGTGCTGTGATCTTTGAGACCACGGTTCCAAACCGTGGTCCCTTGTCTGCTGCTATTTTTAGCGGTCGGCATTGTAGGTGTCATTGGTCACATTGGTGCTGCTGTGACCAGCCAGCAAGCTGATTTCCTTGGGTGTCAGCTTCTCGCCGTTTTGTAGCTTGCGGATGATGCCTGACAGGTCTTGGTCAATGGCAACTTTCTGTTTTTCAATCTCGGTCGTCTTCAACCCGAAGACCTTGGCAAGCTTGAAGTTGTTGCCTTCGGCTTGACGCAGATTGTTCGTGATGGCGGTCCTTCTCGTGTCATGGAAGTAAAGCCGTTCTCTTTCATTATCGTAGTAGCCAAGTTGTTTTGTTGCTTCAACCCAATAAGCGCGCATGTTGAAGTAGGTAAGCTTGAAGACTTTGCCTTTTTCTTTCCTTCGGTCGTTTAGGTATTCAAGGAAAGATGGCTCAATGGGGATGTCACGGGGCTTTCCGTTTTTTGTCTTCGGGATCAAGACGGTCTGATTTTTCCAGTCAATGTTTTCCCATTCCATTGAAAGACACTCAACACGGCGGCAGCCTGAGTAGATGCACTGGATGAAGCAATAGTAGGGCTCTTGGTTGGCCTTCATTTGTAGGTATTCTGCAATCTTCAATGTTTGTTCTTCATTGATGATGGTTCTTCTACTGTTGTCTGGCTTGGGCTTCTCGTTTCTGGGAAGTTTCTTGACGGGGTTTTCAAGGCCATCTTCAAATTCAGTGAAGTATTTATAGGCGTGGGTGAAAGCCCCCGAAATTGTAGAAAGCTCACGAAGTAGGGTGTTTGCCTTCACCTTTCTTGCCTTGATATAGGCAATGATGAGCTGCATATCTACTGTCTCAACGAAAAAATCGCCAAACGGAATTCCGTCCTTCATGTAGTCAAAGGAATCATTTCGGGTTTGCTCGATAATTGCCTGAACAATCGTCTTGCTGTACTTGTACTTGTTGATCCGCTTGTGAATCAGCTCGTAGGGAATCTTGAACTCAGGAATGGCCCTTAGACTGCGATTTTGATTGGTCTTGTAGGAGTTGGGGCTTTGTTTGGACAGGTGTTGCTTGAAGTGCTCTGCCAAGAGCATTCTCATGGTGATCTTGTTCGCTTCGGCGATCAGGTTCTCTACCGTGGCCATGCCCGATAGCTCTTTTTCCTTCTGAGCTTCCCAATCCTTGGCTTCTCGCTCGGTATCAAACAGCTTGGTATGAGCCTTGCCGTTGTGCTTTACCTGGGCACGGTATTTGACTACTGTGATGTTCCGCTTGGTCTCTGGGTTCTTGCGGGAATACTCAACGGTATAGACGGACATGCTAACCCCTACGTGTGATGTGGCTGCAAAAGTGTGCGGCCGCCGACTGCTGAAAGCCAGATCGGCACAAAGAAAAAAGTTTGTGCCAAATTTGTGCCGCGTTCAAGAAATTTGTGCCGAAAAGTCTGTTAAAAATCGTCGTAAGTCGTTATTTCATAACAAAGTCCAGTGCTTTAGTGACCGCTTCAACAAGGCGCAGCAGGATGCCCTGCTGCCCCATGTCGAGTCGGGGCTCCTGACCCTGGTGGGGGGGACGACCGAGCATCCGGGGTTGGCGGTCAATTCCGCACTGCTCTCGCGCGCGCAGGTCTATACCCTCGAACCGCTGTCCAGCGACGAACTGAACCAACTCTACGAACGCGCACTGCCGCATCTCCAGGGCGTCACGTTGGACGCGGACGCGCTGGATCTGCTCAAGGGCTTTGCCGATGGCGATGGCAGGCGCTTCCTCAATCTGCTTGAGCAGGTGACGAATGCGGCGTCGGGCGCTGGCAAGACCGTGGTCGATGGCCAGTCCGCCAAGCTGTCCACCAGTCCATCGCTGCGCAGGTTCGACAAGGGCGGTGACGAGTTCTACTGGCAGCTCTCAGCCTTCCACAAGTCGCTACGGGGCTCCGACCCTGATGCGGCCCTGTATTGGCTGGCCCGCATCCTTGACGGTAGCGGCGACGTCAGCCAGGTGACCCGCCGCATGGTGGTAGTGGCCAGCGAAGACATCGGCAATGCCGACCCGCAGGCGCTGCAACTGGCGCTCAATGCCGCGCTGGCTTATGAGAGGCTGGGTTCCCCCGAAGGCGAAATACCGATTGCCCACGCGGCGACCTACCTTGCTGCCGCCCCCAAGTCGAACGCTGCCTATGCCGCCTGGAACAAGGCGAAGACCTTCGTCAAGAACAGCGGCTCCCTGCCTGTGCCTCTCCATCTTCGCAATGCGCCGACGAAGCTGATGCAGCAGATGGGGTATCACGAAGGCTACCGCTACGCTCCTGACGAGCCCAACGGCTACGCCGCTGGGCAAAGCTACTTTCCCGAGGGCGTGGCGCGGCCGGGCTGGTATCAGCCAACGGACAGAGGTGTTGAGCGCAGGCTGGGAGAATGGCTTACTTGGCTGCGCTCGCTGGATGATGGGACGCTGCCAGAGGCGGACGCCTGACCGGTCGCCTCCGAAACCGGCTCATCGCGACTTCACGAACTACAGGAACAGGATAAGAACATGTCAGCCACTTCTTTCGGTGCATCCTCGGCGAATGTCAGCCTGGGACGCGTTGCCCGCTATCTGCGCACGGAGTCTGGTGCTGCGGTGCTGCTGGTGATCGTCACGGTCGTGGCGCTGGCGTGGGCGAACTCGCCGCTATCCGATGCCTATTTCGAGTTGTGGCACCTGGACGTCGGGTTTGACTTCGGGCCGCTGGGCCTGCACATGGACCTGCATTACTGGGTCAACGACGGCCTGATGGTCGTCTTCTTCTTCCTGATCGGCCTGGAGGTGCGTCAGGAGTTCGCCCACGGATCGCTCCGGGATCGCAGCCGTGCCGGTCTCGCCCTGATCGCGGGGGTCGCGGGTGTTGTGCTTCCCGCTCTGGTGTACGTCCTGCTCGTGGGGCTGGCCGGAGGTCAGGGCCTGCACGGGTGGGGTGCGGTGGTCGGCACCGATACGGCGTTCATGCTGGGCACCCTGGCGATCGTCGGTCCGCGGCTGTCCGGTCAATTGCGTGTGTTCCTGCTCACCCTGACCGTGGTCGATGACTTCCTCGCCGTGTCCATCATCGGCATCGTCTATAGCGAGGAGATCCGGGTCGTCCCGTTGTTGATCGCCCTCGCCAGTCTCGTTGCGCTGTGGTGGCTAGGGCGCACCCGCCAGTGGCGGGCAATGCCGTATGTGCTGATCGTGATCGTGCTGTGGCTCGCAACCGTGTATTCCGGCATCCATGCCTCTCTCGCCGGGATGGCCGCGGGGCTGCTGATCCCCGCCTATGCGACGCAACGTCACGGGGTCGTTGCGGCAAGACAACTGTTCCGCGACTTCTGGCAGTCGCCGAGTGCCGCATCGGCCCGCGCGGTGGACTGCGGGCTGTCCCGGGGTATCTCGGTGAACGAGCGATTGCACGAGTTCCTGCGGCTGCCGACGGCGCTGCTGATCGTGCCGATCTTCGCCTTGGCGAACGCCGGGGTGGACGTGCGTGGCGGGCTGCTCGCCGAGGCCTTTGGCTCGCCAGTCACGTGGGGCGTCATCGCAGGGCTCGTGCTCGGCAAGCTCTTGGGCATCGGGCTCACCACGCTCGTCGCCGTCCGTCTCGGCCTGGGCCGGCTGCCCGAGGGCGTCGGGGTGGGGAGCGTGTTCGGTGGGGCGGCGCTGTCCGGGATCGGCTTCACCGTGTCGCTGCTGATCATCGGGCTCGCGTTCGGCACGACCTCCGACCTGGGCCGCCAGGCGACGGTCGGCGTGCTCGTGTCGATGGTGTTCGCCACGTTGCTCGGGTGGCTGATCTTCAAGGTCGCCGCCCAGCGGTGGGGTGAGAAGACCGCTGACCTGCCGATGGTGCTTGAGCCGCCGGTCGATCCGGAGATCGATCACATCCGCGGGCCGGAGGACGCCCAGCTCACACTCGTCGAGTACGTGGACTTCGAGTGCGCGTACTGTGCGCACGCCACCGGTTCGTGGGACGATCTTCGCGCCCACTTCGGTGACGACCTGCGGTATGTGGTGCGCCATCTGCCGCACCACCCGCACGGGCCGATTGCCGCGCGGGCGTCCGAGGCAGCGGCGAACCAGGGGATGTTCTGGCCGTGGCTGGACTTCGTGTTCACCCGTCAGCATGCGCTGGAGCGCGAGCATCTGATCGGCTACGCCGCCGAGCTTGGGCTCGACGTCGAACGGTTCATCGCGGATCTCGACAGCCCTGCGGTGATCGAGCGTGTCGAGCGCGACCTCGCCAGTGCGGTCGCCAGCGGTGCGCACGCCACGCCGACGTTCTTCGTCGAGGGTCGTCGTCTGCGCGGCAGCTACGACGCCCGCACTGTCACCGCAGTGCTCGAAGCCAGCCGCCGCGGCACCCGAACTCAGGAAGTCCCGTCCTGAGCGGGACGAACTACAGGATAAAAACTTGCCAAACAATTCTTTCGGTGAATCCTCTTGTACCGCTGCGGCCAGCGGCATGGTGGAAGTGCGCGGTGCGCGCGAGAACAACCTCAAGGAGGTGGACGTCTCCATCCCGCGTAACGCGCTGGTGGTGTTCTCGGGTGTCTCCGGCTCCGGCAAGTCCTCGCTGGCCTTCGGCACCATCTATGCCGAGGCCCAGCGACGCTACTTCGAGTCGGTGGCCCCCTATGCGCGGCGACTGATCGAGCAGGCCGGCGTGCCGGACGTCGATGCGATCGACGGCCTGCCGCCGGCGGTGGCGCTGCAGCAGCAGCGGGGCTCCAGCAACGCGCGTTCCTCCGTGGGCAGTGTGACCACCTTGTCCAGCCTGGTGCGGATGATGTATTCGCGCGCCGGCGCCTATCCGGCCAACCAGCCGATGCTGTACGCCGAGGATTTTTCGCCCAACACGCCGCAGGGAGCGTGCCCGACCTGCTACGGCCTGGGCCATGTGTACGAGGTGACCGAGGCCATCATGGTGCCCGATCCCTCCCTGAGCATCCGCGAGCGGGCGATCGCCTCCTGGCCCCCCGCCTGGCAAGGCCAGAACCTGCGCGACATCCTGGTCAGCATGGGCTACGACGTTGACCGACCGTGGAAGGACCTGCCGAAGAAGGATCGCGACTGGATTCTGTTCACCGAGGAAACACCGACGGTGCCGGTGTACGCCGGCTTCACGCCCGCCGAAACCCGCGCCGCGCTCAAGCGCAAGATGGAGCCGAGCTACATGGGCACCTTCACCGGCGCCAGGCGCTACGTGCTGCACACCTTTGCCAACACCCAGAGCGCGTTGATGAGAAAGCGCGTGTCCCGGTTCATGGAGGGCAAACCGTGCCCCACCTGCCACGGCAAGCGGCTCAAGCCCGAGGCGCTGTCGGTCACCTTCGCCGGCGTGGACATCGGCGCGTTCATGCAGATGCCGCTGGACCAGTTGGCGGCCTTGCTCGAACCCATCGCCCAGGGCGATTTCCGCGCCCATGCAGCGGGGGCGGCTACGGACAAGGAAGCGACCCGACGCGACCGTGCCGAACGCGCGGCCTCCGGCCGCGCCGTCCATGCGGTATCGCCCGACGTGCGCCGCACCTCGGCGCTATCGGAAGAAAAGCGCCTCGCCGCGCAGCGCCTGGCCGGTGGCGTGATGGCACGCCTGCGCCAACTGCGTGGGCTGGGCCTGGGCTACCTGACGCTGGACCGGGCCACGCCGACGCTTTCGGCCGGCGAGTTGCAGCGCCTGCGGCTGGCCACGCAATTGAGTTCCCTGCTGTTCGGTGTCGTGTACGTGCTCGACGAGCCCTCCGCGGGCCTGCACCCCTCCGATAGCCAGGCCCTGTACGACGCGCTCGACCGGCTGCGCGACGCCGGCAACTCGGTGTTCGTGGTGGAGCACGACTTGGACCTGATGCGCCGCGCGCAATGGCTGGTGGATGTCGGGCCGGATGCTGGGGAGCGTGGCGGCCGCGTGCTCTACAGCGGCGAGCCGGATGGCCTGCGCAAGATTGCCGAATCGCGTACTGCACGCTACCTGTTCGATGAGATCCCCGCGCCGGGAAGCCGGGCACGCGAAGCGACCGGCTGGCTGGAGCTGCAGGACATTCACCGCCACAACCTGCATGGCGTGAATGCGCGCATTCCGCTGGGCGTGCTGACGGCCGTCACCGGCATCTCCGGCTCGGGCAAGTCCAGCCTCGTCGCGCAGGCCCTGCCGGAGCTGGTGCTGCTGCACCTGGGCCACGAGCCGGAAGACGATGTAGCCGAAAGCGCCACCAGCGAAGGGCCGGCAGTGATCGAAGCGACCGGCGGCCATCTGGCGGGCGACGTGGACGCCGTACAGCGTCTGGTGCAGGTGGACCAGAAACCGATCGGGCGCACGCCGCGGTCGAACCTGGCCACCTACACGGGCCTGTTCGACCATGTGCGCAAGCTGTTCGCTGCCACGCCCGATGCTCGACGCCGCCGCTATGATGCCGGACGGTTCTCGTTCAACGTCGCCAAGGGGCGCTGCGAGACTTGCGAGGGCGAGGGTTTCGTTAGCGTGGAACTGCTGTTCATGCCCAGCGTGTACGCGCCGTGCCCGACCTGCCATGGCGCGCGCTACAACGAGGCCACGCTGAAGGTGCAGTGGAACGGGCGCAACATCGCCGAGGTGCTGCAGATGACCGTGGACGAGGCCAGCGAATTCTTCGCGGGTGAAGACGCGGTGGCAAGGCCCCTGCAACTGCTGCGCGACATCGGACTGGGCTATCTGCGCCTGGGACAACCAGCCACTGAGCTTTCCGGTGGCGAGGCGCAGCGCATCAAGCTGGCGACCGAGCTTCAGCGCAGCCAGCGCGGCCGAAGCCTGTACGTGCTCGACGAGCCGACTACCGGGCTGCATGCGTCGGACGCCGACCGGCTGCTGGTGCAGTTGCAGCGCCTGGTCGATGCCGGCAATACCGTAGTGATGATCGAACACGATATGCGCGCGGTGGCCCAGGCCGATTGGGTGATCGACGTGGGGCCTGGTGCAGGCGCTGCCGGCGGCAGCATCGTGGTGGCGGGCTCCCCTCAGCAGGTGGCCCGAACGTCTGGCAGCAGAACCGCTCCGTTCCTTGCACAGGAGTTGGCGCGGGCCGAGTAGCTCAGTTCGCCAAATGTTGCCAATTTTCGCGGGGCATTGATCGTCGCCACACGACGGTGGCGATCAATGCCCGAATCGCGTCATCCTTCCTGAGTCAGAGCAAGATAGGGATTGTTGGGCGGTATTTCGGCGAGTGCCAAGGACCCATCTTCGAGGAGGTAGCCATGCAGTCGGCGGGACTTCCTCGGGCCCGTGACTTCACAGGTCCAAATGTTCAGGCCATTGGGCTGCTTTCGATGTAGCTGCAGCTTCTCGAAGCGCTTCTGCACCCACTGCCAATCCTGTTGATTCTCCTGCTTGGCGAGTGCGGCCACTTCGGGATGCTCCTGCGCATAGCGTTGGAACACACCCGGGCTGACCAGGTAGGCCGTCTCATTCACCGTATGCACGAGTGCCTTCGCGTCGTTGATGATGAGCCGTCGTGAGGCGATTCCCTGCTTCAGCCAAACCATGAACTGTTCCCCGGATGGCTTCGTTGCCGATGACCCAGGCGTAGGCGCGGGTGCAGGTGCAGGCGATGGAATGGACGTCGCGGCTGTTGCTGGCGCGGGGGTGTGGAGGAACTCCTCGGCATCCTGGCCAACGCCGGCCGACTCACCCAAGCCCACCATCGCGAGCAAATCCTCCATGACGTCGGGCACGGGCTGGGCTGCGGGCGGTGAAACGATGGTGGTGCTGTCGCCCTCCCAAATCGGAGGCTCTTGACCTCCCTGCGCTGGGTTCACCGAGACGGTAGGCGCGGGAGCCGACATGCAGGCGTCGTTTTCCGCGGGCGTCGCGTCGATCTCTACCGTGCCCGCGAAAGGTGCTGGTCGCTCGCCAGACTCCCAGATCAGCGCGGGAGCGAGACGCAACAGGGTGAACGAATGGGACCAGCCGGTCGTGCTGGTCACGGTCGCGCGCCAGACCGCTTTGCCGTCCGAGGTGGGCTGGAGCATGCCGTGGTCTTGCAGCACGTTGAACACGGCGGTGTTGTTCGCAGGAATGCCATCGATCCCCTGAGACAGGAGGTGTGCGCGCAGTTTGTCCGAAACCGTCTTGCTCACCAGCCACAAACCATCCTCGGTGAGCCAGCCATCGGAGGCTTCCGGCTGGTTCAGCTTCAACTCTTCCTTGAGCAGATAACGCAGCCCGTCGAGCAGCTTGCGTTGCAGTGCGTGCTTGGGTGCTGCCATGACGCGGGCCGGATCACCACCCAGCTCCTGAGCCACAGAAGCGCGATCAGCCTGCACGACAAGCTCGCCCAGGACCCCGGCATGCTCGTACTGTCCGGCCAAGACGTAGAGCAGCGGGGCCCATAGCGCCGGGTAGCCACTGAGCCAGTCCAAGACGTGCCGATCGAGCAGTTGGCGGTAGAGCAGACCTGTTGCAGCACTATGCAAGCGGTATTCACGATCCTCACGATAGCGGAAGCGGTACGGCTGGAGCAGCGGCCCGTGCCAGGGATGCCAGGTGTTGCCGTCGGCGAGTTCGACGTGCAGATCGACAGCGATCTTGCCGATGTCGTGCAGTAGTGCCGCGTAGGCGACGGCGGCGGTCCAGGCCTCGGACTGCGCCGCCTGGTCCTCGGGGCTGGCACCGATGGGCAGCAGATGGGACTGGCGCAGCTTCAGGCTGTAGGCGACGATTTCCAGGCCGTGGTCGAGCATGCCGCCCGGGTAAGCGTGATGGTGGCTTTCGGAAGCGGGAAATTGCTGGACCAGCTCGGCATATCGTTCCAGCGGCGTGCGGTACAGGGTGACGAACTGCTTGCGCGAGAGGGAGGTGCGCTGCCAGATGTATTCCAGCAGCTTCTGCCGGCGCGGCGTGGCCAGCAGCGATGCGGCCGACTCGGGCCGCAGCAGCCCTTTCGGGAGATCGAGGGCGGGCGCTGGCGACGGAGCGGCAGCGACCGGAGGTCGTTTCCGCTGGAACAGAAAGAGCATGCGGGTGTCCTGGTGGTGGGCCGAGCGGGGGGCCTTTTCGCCTTTTCGAGGTAGGGCCTTTCCCCTTGCACCCCATTCCCTTGCCCTTTCGGCCCTTTAGCCTTTAACCATTTGGGTATAGGGCGTGGGGCATTGACCGTCCACGGCCAATGCGAGGTTCGGCGGGCCGGATTGATGCGTGAAGGCTTGGTGTTCCCGCCCTACGATGGGCCGATTCTTGGACTCGGGAGGACGCCATGAGACCCCATATTGACATGGTAAGGAATATTCCTTACCATCAGGGCATCGCTATTAGGAGAACGGCCATGCCTGCCATTCATGAAGTTGCCACGCTGACCTCCAAAGGCCAGATCACGCTGCCCAAGCCCATCCGGCAGGCGCTCGGTGTCGATGCCGGCGGCAAGGTTGCGTTCGACCTGCGTGACGGAGAAGTCGTCGTGACCCGTGCCGACGCCGAGCACGAGGACCCCGCCATCGGTGCGTTCCTGAGTCTGCTGGCCCGCGACATCGAGGCGGGCCGGAACGTCCATGGTCTGCCCGAGGATCTAACTCGCGCCATGCTGGAGCAAGCGGGTCACGGCGTGAAGCTGGACGAGGAAATCGACGGCGAAGTGGAACTCTGATGCAACGGCATGGCTGGGCATTGCTGTTCCACGACTGTGTGATCGAGCAGTTGCAGAAGCTGCACGCAGCCGCACGGCGCGCGCAGGAGAACGACCCGGAGGGCTTCGAGTCCAACGCCAACGTCAAGCTCTTCCGGGCCTTGAACCAGTTGATATTAGATGTGGTGCCCGGTGATCCGGCACGCGACGAGTACCGCCAGGGCAACACCCTGGGGCTGGCCCACCGGCACTGGCGAAGGGCCAAGATCGGAAGGCGGTTCCGGTTGTTCTTCCGGTACGACTCGAAGGCCAAGGTCATCGTGTACGCCTGGGTCAATGATGAGCAGACCTTGCGGTCTTCGGGGAGCAAGTCAGATCCCTATGCCGTGTTCGAGAAAATGCTCGGACGTGGAAATCCACCAGACGATTGGAACGTATTGGTGCAGGCAAGCAAGCAGGATTGGAGCAAACTGGAATAGGCATTCCTCATGTAGCAGGAGACGACCATGAACACGACAACCCGCATCAGCACCGCAGAACGCCTCGGCCGCAGCGTTGGCCGTGGATGGCGCGCCTATGCGCGCGGCGAGCGAAGGTTGTCGTGTTGGCTCGCCTCCAAGGGGATGCCGCTTGCCGGGGCCACCGTGCTCGTATGGGTAGTGAAGCTGGTCGCGCTGGGATTGCTGTTCTACGCCGCGTTCTGGCTGGCGTTGGTGCTTCTGGTTGGGGTTGCCGCAGCATGGACGGCCAGCAATTCGACGGTCAATGATGATCGCTGGACGCAACCGGACGAACTGCGAAACGGCGAGGCAGGCTTTGGCCTGTATTCGTCCAGCGGTCAGCGGATCGACCCGCACGACCCGAACGATCCGTTCAACGACTGAAATGGGCGACCGATCAAAGCACCTTGCCGGTAACCTTGTTTACGCCTGATCCCGCGCTGTCGCGTGCTTCCTTGGAACCGACAGCCAGGTTCTGAGCGATTACCCCGGCTTTTACTCCGACCCACCCAAGCGCTGCCACCCAGAAAGTCGGCAGGACCAAGAACATCGTGCCGGTGACGAACATCAAAAGCATGTCGCCGAAGGCATTGTTCAGCCCCACCAGCGGGTCGAAGTTGGTATGCGGCCGGTTCCAGCCAAAGCCCCACCCGTAGAGCGCATCGAGGATGGTGCTGTCGATCCAGCGTGCGAGCTGAAACCAGAAGTCCGTGAAGAACAGCGCGAACTGGACGGTGCTGACGGTGACGACCATCTTCAGGTCATAGGTGCCCACGACCAGCACTAGCGGAATGCAGATCACGAGCGCCATCTTGAGCAGCGCGAGCACCATGGGCAGTGCTTGGCGCACTACGTCCATTGCCGGGAAGGCGGCGAGAGCCCCAACCGCCAAGCCAACATCGCTGGTGGCACGGTTGACGACATTGGGCAATGTCTTGTCGATCTGACCGCCGTAGTCCGTATAGACGCTGCCTTGGTTCAATTTCTGCTGCCGCGGTGACGCGATGGCGCGGATCACGGAGTCGTCCACCTCGGCCCGGCTCAGGAATCCAGCCCAGCCCGCCAGGCGATTCAGCAGGCTTGGGTCCACTTGCCCCAGCAGCCGCGCGCGCAGTCCGTTACTGCCGTCGGACCACCACTGCCTGCAGGTCGGGTAGCCGCCACCATTGGCAACCTGCGCAAGCCCAGCGTCGCGGGTGTCGTCATAGGGCCATGCCTCGCGCGCCGTGCTAGAGCGGTAGCTGTCGTAGTAACCGCCCGTGTCCGTGAAAAACCTCGAACCGATCCAGGTCACATCGTTCATCTGCGTTTCGTCCAGCTCCGGCCGCGCCATGAACAATTTGGCGCGAGCCGGTCCATAGCAATCGTGCGTGAAATCCGCCACTTCTTGGGCCAGCACCGGGTCGTCGATGCGTGTGGCATCGATCTCCATCCGCATCTGCCGCAGATCCGTGCCGCACGGGATCGCAGCCACCGAGGCGCTCGTGACGGCGCGCGAAAGCGCGTGCATGAAAGCCCACCAGACCGGAACCTTCGCCGACTGGTTGTTGATGGTGCTGAAGGACTGCGACCAGCCAGTTTGCGCGGGCTGCGGCACGCTGACCTGGCACTGCGCCGAGCGCGAGCTGTCGTACTGGATAGTGCTGAGGTCGACGTCGATGAACGGAATGCCGGCGAACATCACGACCACGATGGCCACAAATACTCGGTTCTCGATGCGCGCCGCCGAGAGCACGCCCTTGTTGCCTTCGTCGGCGCCCTCCGCTCTGGCCTTGAGCCATTCCTGGATGACGATCGCCACAAAGGGCAGCGCAAACACCCCGCTGGACACCAGCACGGCCCAGATGCCGTTGTTGACGATCCAGGACACGAGGGTGAGGTAGTACTCCAGGTAGTCGGTCGTGAAAAGCGTCATTGCCTCGATCTCCCCTCAAGCGGCCTGCATCAACAGGCTGGCTTCGAGCGCCACAATGGCAAGGACGCCGGCGACCTCTGCGCGGATCAGCCGACGTCGCGCCTGCGTGCTGTCTTCGCGGGCCAGCAGCCGACGGCGCATCCAGACCCATCCATAGGCCGTACCGCCGTACAGGCACAGTCGCCAGATGAAGAAATACCCTGCGGACGCCGCCAGCCACCGCTCCCAGGCCGCGACACTGCCGACCAGGTAGATGCCCGCGACGTTGGCCCCTACGGCGGCGGCCACGACCAGCACAAGCCATAGCAGGGTTTTCGCCGCGTGCCGGCTGAACAGCCAGCGTAGTGGACGCCAAGTCATGCGAGCCTCGCTCATGGCCGACCTCCCGGATTGCCCTTCTGGAGTTGGTCGAGACGGTCGGGCACCGGATCGCCCTCGTAGATGCCGCGCGAACCCGAAGCGCGCGTGCTATGGCGCTGAATGATGGCCATCGGCGAGTTGTTGGCCAGCTCGCGGCGCAGTTCCAGTTCCGTTTTGAGGTTCTGGATCTCGCGGTCGAGCGTATCGCTCTCCTTGTTCACGGCCTCCACCGCAAGCTCGTTGGCCGCGACGTTGGGCTCTTTCTTGCCCGTGAGCAGCGTGCGCTGTAGCAACAGCGCCTTCTCCAGCACGGAGGACAGCGCGACCTCGGACGCCAGGCGCTGCGACAGCAGGTGCTGGTCCGGCTCGTCACGCAGCGCCTCGATCACGCCGCGGGTGATGGGCAGCGATGCACTGCCAGCCTCGCGCAGGTTCTCGGGCGTCGTGTTCTTCGCCTTGGACACCAGATCCTGGAGCGCCTGCAGCTTGGCGTCGTATTCTTCTTGGATCAACGGCGTCAGCCCTACGCCGGGCGTCGTCTCGGTCTTGGTGCAGGCATCGCAAGTGCGCTGTTCCTTCTCGCCGAGTACGCGCGTGGCCCACTCGACGGCGGCCTGCGGCGAGGTCCAGGTCTGGCACGAGAGACTGCTGCAACTGGTCGGTGCGATGGACGATGTATCGGTCACGCCGCGGCCGTTGACCAGGTTGTAGCCGGCGCGGGTGACATCGCCGACGACCTTGATCGCGGGCTGGCCGGAGCCTCCCGCGTTGCTGCCCCCGACCCACGGCACACCGTCATTGCCGCGGCGCGTCTCGGCCTGCTCGACGGCCGAGACCGCATCCGTGCTCGACACCGCATCGCGCAGCGCCAAGCCTTCTGCCATCTGGCTCCAGCCGAGCTGCCCGCCCGCCGTCTCGGCCATCCTCTCCGCCATGGCACGGCACGTCAGCTTGGAGCGGTCGAAATCGAGCCGTGCCTGCAACACGCCATTGGTGAGCAGGTTGTAGAGGCCGGGATCGGCCCGCTGAATGATCAGTGCCGGCAACGACGCCACCGCGCTGGTGGCGCTTTGGATCACCGATGACATGATTTGCTGGAAGCCGTTGGTGACGCCGTTGAGCTGATTCTTCAACGTGGTCTGGATGCTCATGTCACCGCAGATCAAGTTGCTGTTCCAGCCCACGCCGACCCCGAGAGAGCGCATGCCAGCCGCACGTCCCATCGACACGGCGTTTCCGCCGCCGATCGAGTACATGACGTCATCGCCGATGACACTGCCGCCGGTCTGGTAGCCCAGTTGGCTCCAGGCCACACCGCTCGTCAGCGCGAGCGCACCGGCCACCGCCATGACGATCCTCGTGCGACGTACCCGGCGGGAGAACGGATTGAATGCAGGACGGAACTTCATGGCACCACCTCAGAGGAAATCGACGCTGCCGAGAAACACCTGGCCCCGGCGTTCGCAGCACGCATAGGGCCGCCACAGCGCCCAGGCGTAATCGCCTTGCCGGGCCTGTGTCAGGGCGCCGCTGCGCGGGAAGACCGAGCAGGACGAGGACAGGACTGGCGTGAGTTCCTGCCACTTGCCCGTCGAGGCATCGCTCTCCATGAGCGCGCCAGCCGGCCAGTAGCCATCGCGGGAGTTGGCGAGCAGCGGCTGATAAACGTGGATCTGTCCCCGGCGCGTGACGACATCGCCTGCGCGCTGGGCCACCACTGCACTGGCCTTGTGGTCGTCGGTCTGGTGCAGGAAACCCCCGCGGGGATACACGTTGCCCCAGAGGTTCATCGTGGTGCGTGCACCGACCTCACGCATGCCGGGAATTAGCGCCTCCGGGTAGGCCATCTCGGGCACGTTGTAGCGCCAGGCCAGCGTGTCCAGGGTGCCGAGCAAGTACGGCATGAACGCCGTGCCCGCACCCTCGCAGAAGTAGCCCGAGGACGACACGAACTGGTTGAACACCTCGACGCCCGGGTGCCCGATGACGTCCGCGTTCTTGAACTTGGCGAGGTTGTTTTCGTGGTCCTCGTTCGTCGTTCCGTCCCCGCCGGTTTGGGCGGATGGGTTGGGCGTGCTCATCGGCCGGACTTCGATCCAGGGGTTTTCGCCGGTGTTGCTGTAGCTGGAGACGATCGCATCGGGGATGTAGTGGCGGACCTTGATGGACGTGCGTACCGTACAGCCCGTCCAGGTGCAGTAGAGCCAGTAGCAGATCCCGACGACGCGGTATTCGAGGCAGTCTGGCGATGCCACCGAGCCGACGATGGTTGCGGTGTTGAGCGCGTAGCTGCCCGTGGCGCTGAGCAGCAGAACGGACGCCACGCCAGCACGCAGGCGGCGCATCAGGTCGAATGGGCGGGTCACGGCTGGGCCCTCCAGTGCTGCTCGATGCGAGCGACTGCGCGGGCCACATCCGGTTCGCCATAGACGACGTAGCGTTGATCCACCACGACGGCCGGGATGCTGGTGATGCCCAGGCTCCACGCGTCGGTGACGCCCTGGTAGGCGGAAGCGATGCGGCGTTGGAGATCGGTGCCGCCGCTGTTCAGTCGGCGCTTGACGATGGCGGTCGCCTGCTCGGGTTCGGCGGGCAGTTCCGCAGAAAGCTCCGCTTCGATCCGGTGCGCTTCGTCCAGCTCGATCAGCCGCTCGCCGCCCATGGTCTTGACCGGATGGCGGCTGTCGGTGATGACCAGCACATCGGCAGCGAATGTGGCCGGACTAAAGACACCCAAGGACACCGGCAGTGCAACGGCCAGGCCAAGGGCTCGCCAGCTTGGCGCGAACCTGGGAAAAGATGCTGGCATGACACGTGCCCCGGAAGTTGATCAGGGCCATAGTCAAACGCCGAATCCGGTGCAGCCCCCACAAACAATGCGCATCGCGGACACCCCGCATACCTGCTTGCTTCGGGGCAAGGAAGAAACGGAGGCCGAAGCCCCCGTTGTGATCAATGAACGATGCGCTACAGCAAGCTGTGCTCCGCGAAGGAGTACGGAATCCCCTGGCCAACGATGATGTGATCCAGTACCCGAACATCGATCAGCGCCAGCGCTGCCTGCAGTTGCTGGGTCAGCGCACGATCGGCGCTCGACGGCTCAGTGACACCCGAGGGGTGCTGGTGCGCGAAGACCACTGCGGCGGCTTTCAGCTCCAATACACGCTGCACGACGACACGGGGATAGACCGCAGTCGAATTGATCGTGCCCCTGAACATCGGCTCGTAGGCCAACACTTGGTGCATGCTGTCCAGGAAAACGATTGCGAATACCTCGTTGGGCTCAGCGACCAGTTTTAGACGCAGGTAGTCCCGCACGGCGGCCGGTCGGCTGAGGCACGGTCCGACTTTGAAGATCCGTCTCTCCAGCAGCGCGATAGCCTGCTGGATGATCCAGTCCTCACGCTGGGCTGCGACAGCGGAAAGCGACTCCACGCAGGAGTCATTGACGACGAGAGACATGGCGAACCTCCGGATGATGAGATCAGAGGGCGCACGCCCTGGGAGGGCAAGCCCTCCTGGGGATGAGAACAACGGAACAAGGTGCATCCACCACCACGCAGAGGTGATTGTTCGCGGCCAGGATGCGGAGCGAACGGGGAGCGGTCAGCGCAGAAGACTGCGCCGTAGCCTCAAGGACCGCGGGCTACCTGGGCATGTCGCCGACAACGTCGGCAGGCATTTCGGTGGCGGGTGTGGCGGGTGGTTCATCAGCGGACAGCATGTCCATGGCCGACAGCAAGGCATCGCCTTCGATCGGTCCCTGCAGCAGGATGGACTGACCCGTCTGGCGATCGAGCAGGCGCAGCGACGGCGTGGCCGTCACGCCGCTTTTCGTGGCTTCCGCGGCCTGGGCGCGGATGGCCGCGTCGACCCGCTCGCTTGCCATGCACTGCTCGACGGCCGGCGTCGATTCGGGGTAGCGCAGGCCATCGGGCAGTCCCAGGCCGTCGCTGCGCGTGTGGGCATAGACCCACTCGACGGCTCGCCAGAAGGCAGCATGCCCGCCGGCTTCGGCGACGCACTCGACCAGACGCGCCTCGGCCAACGCGGCCGGCTCGTGCGCAGCCAGCGGCTGGTGATGCCATTGCAGGGTCACGTCGGCGTTGCTGCCGACCCAGCGCTTGAGCTGCGGGAAGTACTCCCGGCAGAACGGACATTCCAGATCGGCATAGAGCGTCAGTGTGAAACGGCCCTCGGGGTTGCCCATTTTCCAGGGCGGCCCGGCCATCTGCGCCGTGCTAGCCGGCGTGGGCGACTGCGATGAGGATTCGCCGGGCGACCGGGACACGAGCCAGATCAGCAGCAGCGCGACCAGCGCAGCAGTCAAGGCCCAAGGCCAGCGGGGCCGCCTGTGGCGACGGCGGAACGCCTGGACTTGTATCGGAATGGAAGGACGCTTCTGCTCCATGGTGTTCTCCGGCTTACGACAGTTCCAAGGCCGGCGACTCGATGCCGCGTGCCTGGTCGATCTTCTCGGCGACCTTGAAAGCTGCTTCCAGCTCGGTGCAGCCGTATTGCTGCATGAGCTGGTAGCGCTCTGCCTTCTCTTCGGGTTCGGTTTGCGCGAGCGCGAGGTACAGGCTCGGCGGCACGGCGCGGAACAGCACTTCCATGCTCTTGGAGAGGATGACGCCCTCGGTGAATTTCCCCGCCTCTTTGCGCGCCGAAAGCATCAGCGCTTTCTGCGCGGGCGAGAGTTCGCGGAACCGGGCGATCTTCTCTACCTCGTCCGGCGGCATCGACAGGCAGATCCACCACTCGATCATGTTGAGCATGGGTTCCGCGGCGCGCGGCAGATCGTCGATATTCTGCGTCGCGAGCCAAAACCAGGCACCCAACTTGCGCCACATCTTCGTGATCTTCACGACGTAGGGCGCGAGCAGCGGGTTCTTGGTGATGATGTGCCCTTCATCGGTCACGTTGATGATCGGGCGGCCCAGGTACTGGTCGCGCTCGGCGATGTTGTTCACCGTGCTGATCAGGCTGATGTAGGCGATGGAAAGCTGCGCGTTGTAGCCTTCGCGGGCATAGGTCGCCAGATCGACCAGGGTGATGTCGGCCTCGGGCCACGGCGTGCCGTCGCGGTCGAACATTTCGCCATCGGTGCCTTGACAGAACATGTCCATGGCATCTGCCATCTCCAGCAGCCGCACGCGCCGCATCTCTGGCAGCGTTGGGTCCTGGCCGCGCTCGCGCAGCGCGTTGCGCACGTCGCGCGTGAGCACCGTGCGCTTCTCGGCCACGCAATGCTCGGCGGCGTCGAGGATGCACTGGCGGATGAGCGAGCGATCGGCCCGCGTCATCCGGGCCTCTTCTTTATCCTCGCCGCCGGTGATCATCAGCCGTGCGGTGATTTCCAACTCGCCGAGTACGTCGCGCTGCTCGTCCGCTTCCATGGCCGATGCATCGGGTGGCATGTCCTCGTCCAGCACATCGGCATCCAGCGTCTGCACGTCGCTCGGCGTTTCGATCAGCCGACGCGCGTCGGCGAACGGCGCCAGGCTGATGCCCGAGCCAGGGGCCAGCTTGACCCGGTTCACAGTCAGGCCCAGGCGCTTGGCGAAATCGCTGAACAAGCCGAAGCTGTTGCCGGCTTCCACGATGAAGAGGCGCGGCCGGTAGATGGCCGTGACCTGGTTCAAGAGGTTGTTGAGCGTTGCGCTTTTGCCGGAGCCGGTGGGGCCGAACAGGAACAGGTGCGCGTTCATCTGCCGATCCAGGCGGTTGAGCGGGTCAAAGGTGATCGGCCCGCCGCCTCGATTGAAGAACGTATTACCCGGATGGCCCGTGCCCTGGCTGCGGCCCCAGGCCGGTGAGAGGTTCGCCACGTGCTGGGCGAACATCAGTTGGGTGAACCAGTTCCGTCGATCCTGGCTCGGGTTGTAGCAGCACGGCAGCCAGCGCAGATAACTGTTCAAAGGCGCGACTTCATCGTCCTCGCGCACGGGCTGCAAACCGGCGTTAAGCATCACGTTCGCCAGATCAAGGCCGCGCCGGTCCAGTTCGGCTTCATCCCGGCCGCGCAAATAGAACGCCAGTGTTCCCCGGTACAGCTTGTGCGCGCTGCCGATCAGCGAGCGGGCCTCCTGCACATCCTTGAGCGTCTGTTCCGATGCCAGTGTTTCGCCGACTGCCTTCTTCGCCAGGTGGTTCAGGTGCGATTCGAGGATGTCCTGGGGGGTCGCCACCATGGTCAGACACATCGTCGTGTCCTCGGGCATCTGATCGAACAGCGTATTGATCGCATCGCCTTTGCGAGTTTCGCCAGTCAAATGCCCCGTGCCGGGCGGCATGCGCAGCCGGTCAGTGACCAGCACACGATGCGGCATGCCGTCGAAGTGCCAGGTGCCGTGCTCCGCGTCCGAACGTGGCTGGCTGAAGAAAAGCCGCTGGCTGAAATCCCGTCCGCTCGCCAGCTCGATCTCACCGTCTTCTGTCTCGTCGGGGTAGCGTGCCAGCGCATAGAAGCGTTCGCGGTCCTCGACCCCAGGGCCGAGCAGCGTGGGACGCGGGTTAAACCACCGCAGTAGCCAGTCATGGACGTCGGCCGCGACCATGCGCCGGGCCTGGATGCCGGCGTTCGCCAGCCCGCCACACAGGCGATCACAGACGATGTTCAGCATCTGCTCGGGCGTCTGGCCGCGGCGGCTCGCCTGCCCGGTGGCCCGGCGATAGACGACCATGCGCACGCGCCGCGTCTGGCCGCGCCAACGCAGCCGCGTGACCACCGTGTCCTCGAACAGCCCGCCCGGCTTCGCTACCGCGCGCAGGTGGTGTCCGAAGAAGCGAAGGTAGAACTCGGTGAAAGCCGTATTGCGGGCGCGCGGCTGCACGTAGTCGCGCAGGGTCTGCATGTACTGGTCGAAGCTGGGTTCGTCCTGGGCGTAGAGCTGGAGTACCCAGGGGTTCTCGTCCAGTTCATCGAACGAGTCCTGGAGCGCGTTCTCCAAGGCGTCGCGGGCATGCGCGAGCCAGCCGGGTTCCCGGCCCTCGGTGCCCAGCGGCACCAGCTCGTAGAATGCCGCGACCGATTGCCCGTCTTCCAGCAGCATGGACTTCGAATCGGGCAGGAACTCCACCCAGGGCAGGAATTCCGCGAACGACGGCGCGACGTCGTACAGCGCCTGCTCGTCGGCCACGGTCGCCGGCCTGCGGCCATGGACCGCCGTGCCGGGTTCTGGGATGCCGGCCTGGCGCAAGGCCTCGACGTGGCGTTGCCAGCCCTCCGGCCGCTCGTCATCGCCTGCGCCGGATGCGGCCAGCTTCGGCGCGGCCGACTTGTGCCAGGGGAGTTTCCAGCGCATCAGTAGTCCTCCACGCGCTCGCCCGGCATGGCGTACTGCACGCGCTGGTACAAGGGAAAAACCGTCGTATAGCCCGGCACGGGCACCGGGTCCGTGCCTGCCAGGTGCGGGTACACGTACATCACCAGGTCGGGATTCGGCAGGCGCTGGAACTGGCGATAGACCTCGTTGCGCGCTGTGCGCGTGTAGCGCATCTGCTCGGCGGGCGCGGCCTGTACATCCATCTCGGTCAGCGGCCGGCGCAGGCTCTGGCGCGCGTCGAGCAATTGCCTGCGTGCCACCTGGCCGGCGCCACCGCCGCCGTCACCGGCGTTCTGCTGCCAGATGTCCATCATCGTGCTGTCGCCGTGGGGCAGCAGCTTTTCCTTGCTGGTGGCGCAGCCGCCGAGCACCGCGACGGCAAGGGCCAGCGCCAGGCCCTTATTCAAGTTCGAGAGCATGGCTTTCTCCTGCACGGTGATCGACCTTGCGACCTTCGGGATCGAAATCGATGGCGAGCGGCTTTTCGAGGTGGACGGCGACCTTTGCGCCGGGTTGGACATAGACGGCGGCGAAGGCCTGGCCGTACAACTTGTTCACCCAATCGGCCATGTCGCGCACGCCACCGGCCAGGATGCGACCTACGGCCTCGTTGCTGGAAATGCCGACGCTGCCGATGGAACCGTCTGCGCCCACGTAGGACATCTGACCGCTGTCGCTGTCGATGAGCGAGGCCACGCCAGCACCCGCCGCGGTGATCAGCGCCTGCGAACCGAGGTACTGCTGGGCGTTGCTGCGCCGCTCTCCGCTGACGCAGGGAATGCCATAGGGATCGCTGATCCAGCCCAGGCCCCCACTTTGAGAGTTCTGCTGCTGGTTGTTCTGCTGGTTGCCGTCGCGGTCTTCGGGAATCGTCCGAATGGTCCCGTCATGGAACACAAAGGTGATGCTGCGCACCTGGCCGCGCACGCAAGAGAGCGTCCAGTCGCCCGAGGCCGTGCCGGAAAACACGGCGCCCGCCACGTCGGGAATGTCGATACCGTTTGCCGTGAGATTGTCGGGACCGACCAGGACTTTGAACGGATACGGATCGTTGACCGTACCGTCGATCGGCACGCGGCCGATCAGCGCCGTCATTGCCACCGATCCCATCAGCGTCGAGTTGGTCGGCACCGTATAGACCGGCTTGGCGCTCTTGACGCCTGCGGCGCGGGCGCCCGCGTTCGCCACGGTTTGTGCCGTGGTTTCCAGCGTGCTCTGCGCGGGGCCGAAGCTCGTCGGAAAGCTCATGCCGCCACCCGTGCCGCGACTGCCGTTACGCCCATCAGCGGGCTTCGCGTCGTCCGGCTCGACCCAGCGCACGCCGCCTTCCATGCCTGCCTCGTCGCCGTTACGCAGCCCCAGGCCCACGGGTAGATCGGCGTGGCCGCCGCCGCGCCCGCCGATGCCTTCCAGGCGCCGCTGCAGGTCGGCGAGCAGTCCCTCGGTCTGCTGGCGTTCGCTGGCTGCCTGCTGCTGGTCGCGGCGCAGGTTGGAGCGCTCGGTCTCCAGCGCCGAATTGATGCGCTGGTCGATCGAGTTCTCGCGTTGGCGCAGGCGCTGGTTCTCTTCGCGCTGGGACTTGTTGTCGGACAGCGCCGTCTGCAGTTCGGTGCGCAACTGCTTCACTTGCGCCACGAGCGTCGCCACGGTATCGCGGGGGGTATCGCCCTCGATGCCCAGCGCCTTCATCTCCTCCGGCGTGAGCTTGGCGCCGGCATCCGCAGCGGGCGGCGCCGACGAGCCTCCACCCGAAAACAGCCGGATGGCGACGAACAGCACCAGCAGGGCCACGGGGATCATTAACCACTTCAGGAGTCCGTTACTGCGCATGGCGGGCCTCCTTGTCGTCGGTGGCCTCGGCTTCGGGCTGCGGCAGATGCACGGCTGGGTCGAAGCGGTTGATCGCCGGCAGCAGCGATTGCGCGAGGCCGTGCCCCCGCGTCACCAAGTACAGGACGGTCGTGTCCTCTGGCGTCCCGCGCGGGCCGAGTGCTTCGTGCTGGAAGGTGGCGGTGAGGAAATCGCCCTGCAACACGCGCGGGTCCAGGGTGATCCAGCCGCCGCTGCTATTGGTGAGGCGCACGGCTGTGACCCACTGGTCTTCCAGACGCCACGAGGCGAGCGCAACTGCGCGCACCGGCAGCGTCGGCACCAGCGTGCCGAGGTCGAGATCGCGGCGCAGGTTCACCCGCATGACGCCCGGCAGCGGCTCCACGGTGCGCAGCGGTGCGTAGAGGTTCTGCGCGGCGAAGCGCGTCAGCACGACCGGAACCGGGGTTTCACGCCGCGCTGCCCGCGCGCCTGCCTGGTCCTGGGCGCGCGCCGGGGCGTCGTCTGCTCCGTCGGCTTGATCGCCATAGCGCGTCGGGGCGCTGTCGCCCTCGACGATGCGCACCGGCTCCAACTCGGCTTCGCCGTCCTTGGCCGGCTCGG
The DNA here is from genome assembly GCF_000812445.1 of Cupriavidus sp. SHE. Taxonomy (NCBI): domain Bacteria; kingdom Pseudomonadati; phylum Pseudomonadota; class Betaproteobacteria; order Burkholderiales; family Burkholderiaceae; genus Cupriavidus; species Cupriavidus sp. SHE. Next base: position 84,014 of record NZ_JWMB01000052.1, read on the forward strand.
CCGCGATATCGAGCAGAATCAGCGCGCCCGTGTCGGCATCCTGCAATTGCAGCCGTGTGGGCTCGATCGGCTCGCTCGCGCGCAGGTACACCGCGCCGCCCGCACTCTGCACCCGCAAGCGCTCGCCGACGCCCGCGGGCACGCCCACGCGGACGTTCCGGTTGATAAACACGACGCGCTCCTGCCCGACACGCAGGGGCACGGCCAGGGGCATGCGTTCCCAGCGAAGGATCTCCACGGCCTGGGCAAAAGGAGCCGAGGCGACGGCCAGCAGCCCCAGCAGTGCGAGTACAAGGTGCTTCATGGGGTTTCTCCTTGAGGCGCTTGCGGAGACAGGCCGCCAGGTGCCGGGCGCGACGGCTCCGGTGTGCTGATGCGCTGGGGCGCACCCTCGTAGCAGTCGAGCGCCAGGCCAAACGGATTGCGAGCGGGATCGATGTCCACCCGCGTGACTTTCACGGGGTAGCGCACCAAAGCCCGCTTGACTTGTTCCGCCCCGTAGTACTCGTCTGCGGTGATGTCCAGCGTCACCACCCAGTCGCGGTCGGACACCACGCGCACGCGCGCCGTGGGGTCGTCACCGTAGCCGCGACCGGGGATTTCGTAGATGCCGCGCACGCGCTGACGCAGCTCGCCCGTGGAGCGGCGATAGTCGTAGTCCGCCCGCAGGAAGGCCTGGCAGGATGGGGTGAGGTACGGCGAGAGCGTGTGGAGATTACGCGCATAGTCCTCTTCGCCATTCGTCGGCCAGCGGTTGAGGGTCTGAAACACGTAGAACGTGAACGCATAGACCGATTCGGGCGGCACTTCCCACCACTTGCGGGTACTGCCGGAGCGCAGATCAGGCGGGACGTGGATGGTCAGGTCGCGCGGAGCGCTCCACCAGCCGCCGCCCATGACCAGGGCGACGATGACCAGCGCGCCAGCACCCAGGCGAAGCGTCTTGATGTGCGCCTGCAGATGGGTGATCTCGTTCTTGAAGCGGCTCATCGTGCCCCCCTTGCAGCAGACCTTCGGGTGGTCCAGAAGCCGGAGCGTGAGATCAGCACATGGCCGCCCACCCAGCCCGCCACCAGCGGATAGCGCGTGGCGATGCGCCACTGGAGTTGCCGATACAGCCAGGTGTCGGGACGCCCACGCTTGAGGCGACGCAGGATGCCGCCCCCGATGAACACGCCGAAGGCCACGCCCAGCACGACGAACGTGGGCGCGAGCGCGATCGTGCGGAACACCCAGGACAGCGGCGCACCGACCAGCAGGCCGGCGGCGCCGGACAGGCCGCAGCAGATCCACAGCTCGTCGGCGGTGAGGCCGCGCACGACAACGGGATGGCGGTTGAGCCGGTGCGGAAGGAACGTGACCGTCCCGTCAGCACGGACGTGCTGCTGCTCGGACATACCGGCCTCGCCTTACAGGATGCCGGTGGCTTCGGTGAGCAGCCAGATGCCGATCACGAGCAGCACCGCGCCGATGGCGACCGTGAGGCCGAATTGGCCCCAGGTTTTGCGACCAGTGTGGATTTCCGCGTAGGTGCCGTAGGCGTGGTAGCACACGCCAATGAACATCGACGCCACAACCAGCAGGGCCACGAGCATGATGATGTCGTAGCCGTAGTTCCTGATCGTTTCCATGATGCCGTTGCCCGTGCCGCGGGTCGGGTTCTCCAGTTGCGGCAACCCCTGCGCGAACGACAGCGCGGGCAGCGCGGCGGCGCCCAGAGCCACGGTGGCGCGCTGGACAAAACGGGAAGTGAGGATGCGGTTTTGCATGGTCAGGCCTTTCAGGTCAGGAGAGGAGGAAGAAACTCAGGACGAGGTACATCGCGACGAAGCGGATGCAGACGCCGAGGAACTGGCGCTGGTTGAGGTGGCTCTCGGACCACCCCACGTAGGCCGTTCGGATGGCCCAGACGCCCCAGACGAGCAGGACCGCGAACACGACGCCGACCAAGACGGTCGCCATCGCGGAAGGCGCGATGCCGCTGTTGGCTTGAAATGCCGAGACCTGGGCGCCGTTCATGGCTTGACCTCCGCGGTCGTCGGCGATGGCTCGACGGCCCGCTCAGTGCGGTAGTCGCCGGCCAGTTCGGAGGGGTCGCGCGGCTGGGCACGCGAAGGTGAGAGGTGGGCCTGGATACCGGCGCGCACGCGCGCTAGGTCAGCCAGCAGCCGCGGGTAATCGAAGTGGTAGCGCTCTCCCGGCTGGATGGGGGCATGCGCGGCGCTGTCGGCGACGGTGCGCTCCAGCGCGTCGAGCTGGCGCAGCGCCGCGACCAGTTCCTGGCGCTGCGTGGGGGGCTCGGCCAACGCCATCGGGGACTGGCCCAGCAGGAGGGCCGTCACGAGAAAAGTGGGCACGCCGCGATGCGCGGCGCGCAGCCAGATCGGAGCCAACATCGCGCCATTCCTGTGAAATCAGCAATGGCTTGATCGTGGAGATCAGGGCTGCTTTAGGCCACAAACAATAGGAACTGGGGCCGACCGGATTAGGTGCGCAGCGATCCGCAAATACAGGAGCGAACGACGCTTTGTTCTACAGTGCGTCCCAAGAAGATGGCTGTCCAGCACCCGGCCACAAACCCAGGGCGACGAGCCGTTGTTCCTTATCAGGCCACTCTTGTTTGCTGCGGCATGCGACTGTCCATCGCGCCGCGGCAACGCTGGGCTGCTGAAGGAGCGCCTGGAAGTAGATCGCATCCACGGGGGACAGAGAGTGGCCAAGCACGACGACCTTCTGGATGGCTCCCAACGCCTGAAAAAACGTCCTATGCTGGGCGATCAGTTCCTCGGAACGCTTGAAGGTGGCTGAGAAGTAGTCGTCGATGATGTCGTTGGCTTCAGCCACCCGGGTATCGATCTCCTCGATATCCGGACGGTCGTTGAGCGAGGGGCGGGATTGGGGATTCCAGGCGTGGCCCAAGACCAACTCATCGTCTGCCGCATCGGATCGGCCGTGGATGTGCAGAACACGTGCCAGATCGATGCCATAGAGAGTGTCCAACGTGCTCGTGTAGTTGAAGGTCAGGAACAGCGCCTGTGGATCCAGCGTCGCAAGCCGTCGCGGGGCGGTGTCGTGTGTCGGGATGGGCAAGTCTCGGATCCATTCGGCAAAGCGCGTCCGAAGCCCCTTGGACAGTCGCTCGACGACGTTCCCCACCTCGTACTGAAAGTCGTGGTGCCCTGAATCACTCCAGTCCTCGGCACCATAGGCCCCCATGAAGTGCCCCAAGTTGTCGACCAGCATATCGGCATCCAGTTCAGCCAGGGCTAATTCCAAGTCGCACCAGTCGTCTCCGGCTGGAAGGTAGTCCTCGACCTCGCGATGAATGTCCCGGTCTGTGGCCAGGACATACTCCTTGAACTGTCCGAGGCCCGATGGAATGCCGTGCCACAGGTCGAATCCATTGCCGACTACATAAAGCGTGGTGGGGTGCACGGTGTGCTCCTTAGGTCCCAAGAATCCGAAGTGTCTGGGCATTGAAGGTTATGGTCGATATAGTAATATCAAATAGCGTAAATAACCCATTTGAGGAGTCAGTCATGAGCGTCGTTGCAGACCGTCTCGGCGTGTCGACCCTTGTGGGTACGCCCAAAGAGATTCAGGCTCAACTCGCTCGGTCGCAGGCTGACCACGTGCTGGTGGTGGCGTTCGACCACATCAAGCCCAGTGTTTTCGCGGCATTGGCGGAAAACTTCACCAACGTCGCTTCATCCATGTTCGAGGTGCTGCTTGAACGTCAGGACCGCGAATCGCTCGAACGGCTGGCAGAAATGCTCGTGCCGCGCAATCCGCTGTCGCCCCGGCTGCTCAAGGAAGCGAGCCTGCTGGTGCAGGCGCGTAAGGCGGTGTTGGAAAGTGGAGACTGGTTGACCGCCGCGAACATCGCACAACTCGCGGAACTGAGCACCCGGAACCCGAGCGCTCAGCCCAATAAGTGGAAGAAGCAACGCCAAATCTTCGCTATCAACCACGGTGGCATCGATTACTTTCCGGACTACGGGCTGGATCGTGACGCTGGTTTCCGTCCACTGAAATCGCTGGCCAAAGTGATTGAAACCTTCGAAGGACACAAAGACGGCTGGGGCATGGCTTATTGGTTCCGCTCCGAAAACAGCTTCCTGGGTGGAAATCGTCCCCAGGATCTACTCGCTTCGGCACCGGACCGTGTCATTGCGGCCGCTGTGGATGAAATTCTTGAAATGACCCATGACTAAGCGATGCGCCAATCTGCCCGCCGATGGCGAGCCACCTAGTGAACCATCCTCGGCCGCGTCTGAGCCTTCGCACAACGACGTCGGTGCCTACGATGCCGTGCTCGAATTGGCCGACAGGATCGGAGTGTCCATTGTCCAGGGGAAGAGTTGAATGGAATGCTTCCGGATCGATGAAAGTGGTTATACCGGCTTTGACCTGATGAACCCTGAGCAGCGGTTCCAAGGAGCGACGGCCATCGCCATTGAGGATGACGAGGCCGGGCGCCTGATCCGGGAGCACTTTCCCAAGCTTCAGGCGGACGAACTCAAGTACCGGGCGTTGGCTCGGCGCCCAGCCAATCACCCCCGTCTGATGGCGCTGCAGCGCGACTTGCTAACCGACCACAAGTGCGTGACCTACGTCTGCGACAAGCGCTACCTGTTGCTGCTGATGTTCCTGGACTACGCGGTCGAGCCGTTCTACTATGAGCGCGGCATGGACTTCTACGAAGACGGGCAGAACTACTCGCTTGCGTCGCTGCTGTATACGGTTGGACCGACGCTCCTCGGCAAAGGCGCGCTCGACCGGCTGTTGGTCAGCTTCCAGCGCGCGGTGAAGGAAAAGAGCTCGGAGGCGCTTGGGAACCTGATCGATGCGGCGTGCGCATCGCGCTGGTGGGAACTGCCGGAAGCGCTTGGCCCGCTTGCGCAGTTCGCTGCCCCTGAATGCCTGAAGGCGATCGTCACGCCGGGCGTCAACACCGATGCTGCTTTCGTGGTGCTGCAGTCCCTGGTCAGTCGGATGGAAATCATGGCTGACGGCCCGTATCGGGTCGAGCACGATCAGTCCAAGAACCTGCTCACTTATCACGACCTGCTGCAGCGGTACATCCGCCATGAGAAACCGATCACGTTTCGTCAATCGGAGATCGCCAGCATCACCTTTCCGCTCAAGCTTCAGTCCGTGACTCAGATCGATTCAAAGCACAGTCCTGCAGTGCAAGTGGCGGACGTGATGATCGGCGCGGCCATCGAAGCGGCGAATACGCTTACCGGACAACGCGCCGGGGTACTGGATGCCGAGAAGGTCATGGCGCTGTACGCCGATCATCAACTGATCCATATGCTGCCCTCGATCGACTTCGAGGAGCAAAAGCGTTTCCGTCAGGGATCCCAAGCGGGGCAGGTCATCGACTATTTTGCTGAGAACTTCCACAAACCGTAATAGCGAATGGAAGCATGACCCGCCTGTGCCTACTGCGCTGGCGACCGATCAACATCATCAAGGACGCCATCGAAGCGTCTTCCTGTGTAGAGGGGGCTGCATGGCAAGCATTCATTCGGAGTACCACCGCTTCTTGGCGCACTTGGCGCAACGCCAGGTGCATGACGACGTGTGCCGGCTCGCGCATCTGGTGCTTGATCACCTGCAACCTCTGGCTGAAGTTGGTGCAGCGCGCCGTGGACGCTCCACCCGCATGGCGCCACTGGCCGTCGCCCATTTGGCGCAGATGCCGGTCGCGTACCAGGGAGATGGCCACGGACCCGAAGTCGGGCCGGCGCTGGGGCGCCTGCGCCAGCTTGAGGTGGGACCGTTTCGCGGATTCATGCGGCAAGAGACATTCGACCTCAGCCACGACATCACTTTGGTCTATGGCGCCAACGGTACCGGCAAGAGCAGCTTCTGCGAGGCGCTGGAAGTGGCGATGCTCGGCTCCATCAGCGAGGCCCAAGTCAAGCGGGTCGACCAACGGACATACTGCAACAATGCCCGGTTGCGTCGCCATGTCGCGCCCGTCCTGTCTTCCGGAGCACCAGACCAGGCCCAGGCTGTGCAGCCCAACGAAGCGGAGTACCGCTTCTGCTTCATCGAAAAGAACCGCCTCGATGACTTCGCCCGCATCGCGGCGCGTACTCCGGGCGATCAGCGGCAGCTCATCGCTACCTTGTTTGGCGTGGATCAGTTCAGCGACTTCGTGCGCGGCTTCAATCCCGCGCTCGACCAAGACCTGATGCTCGTCGGCGCCCAGGCTACTCAACTCGCGCAGCGGCGCTTGCAGTTGGCGAACTCTGAACAGACGATCGCTGCTTATCCGCAAAAGATCGCGGCGGTGGAGAACTCCGAGCAAGCGCTGGCGCAACGAATGTCGCCCGGCGCGACGTACCAGGCTTGCGTTGACTGGCTGCTCGGCACACCGGAGCAGCAAGGGCGGCTGCCGTACGTCCAGGCGCAACTGGTTGCCGTCCCACCTGCCGTTCATGAGGTGAGCCAAGCGCGGCTGCAGACGCTGCTGGATGAGGCTTATCACCTTCAAGGCCTGTGGCAGGCGGCCACCGGACAGCTTTCGGCGCGTGCTGGGGAAGTGTCGTACGCTAAGCTCTACGAGGCTGTGCTGGCCTTGACTGACGGGGCGACCACCTGTCCCGCATGCGGAACCGGATTGGCTGCTGTCGCACAGGATCCTTTCGCCAAGGCCCGCACGGGCCTGGAGCAGCTCGCGCAGTTGGCCACCCTCCAGCAGCAGGAAGCCGGCCTACGGACGCAGTTGAGCGAGGCGGTGCGGGCGCTGTGGGACGAGATGCGTCGGGTAGTCGCGGTTGGCGCAAACGCTTGTCCTGCACAGTTGCAGGCAGCAGGCCTGCCTCCATTGCCGCCTACCTCGACAGGCGCCTGGCTTGGCGCATGGGTCGATGGCGACCGGCGTGCCTGGAACGCTCTGCTGCAGGTCACGGAAATCATCGAGCGCGCCGACGCGCAAGCCCGCGAAGCGCATGCCCTGCGCGGGGCGCTGGCCCGGGAGCGGGACGCACTGGACCAGCACCGGCTGGAGATCGAACGGCTGCGGACCATACGCATGACAGCCGACCAAGAAATGGCCGCTGCCCGCCAGACCGTGGCCCAATTTGACGAGGCGAACCGTGAGTTGATCGAGTCGGTCGCAACCGAAGTGCCGGTAGTCGCGCACCACCTGCGGGTCAAGGCCGCCTACGACGGCTTCTTGCCCGAAATCCAAGCCTACTTGGCCGCATTGCCGGGCGTGCTGCTCCAGGGCCTCGGAGAACAGGCACGCAATCTGTACAACGCATTCAATCGTGCTGATCCGCCTGGCGACCTCTTGCACGCGTTGTGGCTGCCTGTCGCCGAAAACGGCAAGATCGAAGTAGAGTTCACCGGTGAGCCTGGCGTGCGCTATGACGCGCTGGTGGTCTTCAGCGAAGGGCATATCAAGTGCCTGGGTCTGGCGATTCTGCTGGCGAAGAACATCGCGCAGGGGTGCCCCGTGGTCATTTTCGATGACGTCGTCAACGCGATCGACGATGACCATCGTGACGGAATCTGGCGTACCTTCTTCGAGGATGGCTTGCTCGTCGGCAAGCAGGTCATCCTCACCTCACACGCCGAGGAGTTTCTGCACCGGATCCAGCAGGAATTGGGCGCCCGGCGGGCCGGGTCCATCAAGCGCTACAAGTTCCTCCCGCACCAGGGCGAGCATGAGCTGCGCGTTGACAGCGATCCACCGACGAAGAACTACGTCCTGTTGGCCCAGCAGGCGTTGGCAGCCGATGAGAAGCGTGAGGCGCTGCGCCAGGCGCGGCCCGCGCTGGAGAGTCTGACTGACCGTCTCTGGACTTGGCTGGGCCGGCGAGCAGATGGGCGCATCGAACTCAAGCTAGGCGGGCCACGCTCCCCCTGGGAATTGAACAACAAATGCGCAAAGTTGAGATCAGCCGTCGATCGCATCTCCGCGCAGCATGCTGGCGCGCCAGACGTCGTTGTCGCTTTGACCCGGCTGCTTGGTGTTGGTGCAGGAAGCATTGAATGGGGGTGTCTCAACAGCGGTGTCCACGATTCCCAGCGAGACCACGAGTTCGACCGCTCCTTAGTGAGAGTCATTGTCGAATCGATTACGGCGTTGGACGCTGCGTTAGATGTTCTGCAGAACCGATGAGCACTACAGCCACGCGGGACAGCATTCGCCTAAAGGTATTTCTTGAAGCTGCCCGCGGTCAGGCTCACGGCCAGCCCCAGCAAGGCGGCGCTCGGCAGCAGAATCAGCAGTGGATGCACCGAGATCGGCAAGGCCAGGTACGTGACCCAGGGCAGAACGGCCAGCGGCATCAGGCTTGCTTTCGCGCGGTGGTAGATGAAGCCCGATTCGCGGCCCGCGCCGAACCGGCGCACGTCCCTCCGCACTAGGCCGTCGATCAGGCCGACGAATGCCGCGGTGAGGATCAGCGGCAACGTGAGCACCAGGACCAGCAGGCGCACAAGGAAGGTCAGCGTCGTGAAGGCTGCGGCGATCAGGTAGCTCTCGGTCCAGACATAGGCCTGGCTGATGTAGTAGCGAAAGTTGCGTGTCTGCCCGTGGCTGGGTGCACGGGCGCGCTCGGCGGTCTGGCTCATGCGCTCCAGCAAGCCCGAGCGCACGAACACCCATTCGTATCCGGTATCCACCAGCTCGTGCGCCGTGCGCCCCGGTTCCTGCACGACCACGCTGCGCGTGAAGTGGTTGGACAGGTGCCCCAACTCGTACTGCAACATCTGCTGGGAGTGTCGCCAGCCCTCGTCCTTCCAGAACAGGTGCATTCCGACGCACTCCACGACAATGGAGAACAGCAGCGAGCCGATCAGCACCCCCAGCAGCCGGAACGGCAAGGTGATGGTGCCGACGATCAGGCCTTGGCGCTGGTTCTGCTCCCGCTGCGCGGTCGAGGCGGCATCCTTCATGGCGAGGCCTCATTGCCGGCGCTGTCGTCGGTGGCCACCGGGCCAGGTTCGGCCGCAGCGGCATCATCCAACAGGTCGTCGGGCAAGGCCCCGTCCTGCAACGCCGGGGAACTGGTGAACTCCCACCACTGCGTGGCCTCGCTGTAGCTCTGGCGCATGTAGCCCGCCAGTTGTTGCAGATCCTGCGGCATGACCTCATCGGGGTCCGGTGCCGGCAGCGGCATGCGAACCTTCCAAAGCTGGCCGCCCTGCAACAATGCGAAACATTGGCCCTTGGGTAAGGCGACGACGTGCGACGGCTCGATCATCGGCACGCTGGACATGCTGATGCGGTCCTGCGTGTTGCTGGTGAAGTCCGTCGCGCCGCGGATGTCCGAGCTGTCGGTCGCGCCGGAGACGATGGTGGTCGTATAGACCTCGACCTTCGGCAATTGCCGGGTCAGCAGTTCGGCGGTGGCCGTCTCCCTGACCCTCAGCATGAACAGATTGTTGAAATTGCCAATCACTTGACCCGCTTTGGCGCGGTTCCCGATACGGGCCTCGATGTCCGAAAGCGTCTGCGTGTACGCGGTGACCTGCAGACCGGCGCCGCCGCCTTTGTTGATCAGCGGCACGAACTCGTCACCCATCAGTTCATTGAATTCATCCGCGTGGACGTTGATCGGCACGCGCGTGCCAGCCGATGCGCCCGGCAGGCCGTCATCGATCCCGTGCTTGTAGATATGGCCTGCCACCGAAACGAGATCGCTGAACATCGAGTTGCCGACCGCTGCGGCGACCTCGGCATCGGATAGCGCGTCCAGGCCCACATAGACGACTGCGCGCTTTCGGATGACCTGCATCCAATCGAAGATCGGGCGGGGGTCGGCCAGGTCGGAATAGTTCGGCGCCAGAAGCTGGGAAATCTTCCCGCTGGTGAGCTTCTCCAGCAGCGGCAGCAAAGACGCGACGATCTTGTCGAAATACGTCTTGTCGTAGCGAACCGCCGAGCGCAGGCCGTCGAGCACCGGGTCGTAGTTACGGGCCTGGGATAGGTACTGCTCCAGCGCCACCACGCGCTTCTCGCGCCCAATCATGTTGCGCGGGATGTTCTTCTCGTTGAGCTTGGCCTCGATCTGGACGATCACCTCCCAGGCTTTGGGCTCGGTCTTGGCGAAGTAGTGCTGGGCGTACTCGATGAACAGCGCGTCGATGTTGATGACGTGCCGCTGGATCAGCATGTAGTCCGGGCGCTGCCCCAGTTCCACCAAGGCGCGGGCAATGATGTTGACGAAGCGCCACGCGAATTCCCTGAAGGCTGCGCTGTTGCCTTCGCCGGAGAGCTGCCCCGCGATGCGGGTGGCGACTTCCGAGATGCGACCGAATCGGCCTACGGCGTTGTAGCGTGCCGAAATGTCCGGCCACCCCAAATGGAAGACATAGAACTCGCCTTCGCGGCCCGCGCGCTTGGCCTCGACATACATCCGCTTCAGGAGATCGGCATCTCCTTTGGGGTCGATGACGATCACGACCTCGTGTTCGCCCGCGGCGTTCCTCCGGCGGATGTCTTGAGTGACGAAGAGTTCGGCCAAACGTGTTTTGCCCACCCTTGTCGTTCCCAAAACCAAGGAGTGGCCCACGCGCTCACCCAGCGGCAGGCTGACGTCCACCTCGTCGGGTTCGATGCCGTGCAGGCGCGGCAGGCCGCCCACTGGCGGCAGCGGCCGCACCGGATTGAAAGGCACGTCCCAGCCGGTGAGTTTCGATAGCCGGGACAGCGGGAACGGCGCGAACTCCAGCCGTTCCTCCAGGCGCCGGGCCAGCCGATAGGCCGGCGTCGGCTCGACGTAGCGCCGAAACTCTGGCCGGTACGTCTGCATGAGCCTATGGGTGTGTTTCTGCTCCCACAGAAAGCCGCGTCCCACAAACAGACGTTGCTGGCTGACCGGCACGTCCTTGCTGGTCATCACGTAGCGCGGCAGGCGACGGATGTTGCGCCGGTAGCACAGGATGACGCGGGCATCGCGGTAGCGGATCGCGCCATAGGCTCCGAACGCCAGCGCGCTGCCGACACCCATGGCGGGGCTCAGCGCGAGCGACCACGGGGCCACCAGGGACAGAAACGCGGCGCCTGCACACGCCGCGACGGTATATAGCTCCACCGCTGGGCGAAGCAGAACCTCGACCGGCTGTTTCCCCGACATGGCTTCATTGCTCGATGCCGGTGGCCGTGACTAGCGCCGGGTAGTGCCGCAGGCCCAAGCGCTCGGCCAAGTCGTCGCCGGACACGGGCGCAAGCGGCACGCCGGACGCCAGTGCGCGCAGCCGCGCCAGGCCTTGCACGGTCTCGACGTTGACCACCAGACCGACCGCGCCGCGCTCGCGCAATGAGGCTGCATGGCGGCGCAACCAGGCCTGGGAAGCCTCGTCGTCGCCCACGACCACGAAGGGACGCAGGCCCGGGGCCTCGATCACCCGCCGCGCGACGGTGCCGGGCGTGAGCTTGGCGCTGCGCACCGGCAACATCGCGGCCTCATCCGCCGGCGTGGCCGGGATCTGAGTCGCAGGGATGGGCGATCGGGCCGGAGTGTTGGCGCGCGGCTGGAGGCTCAGGGCTTCGTAGTACGGCAGCGCCGACGTGCCGCCACGGTCTTCGACCAAGATCAGCGGCTCGCCGGCACGCGAGGCCAGCGGCAGACCCGCCAGCAGCACGAGCAGGCCTTTCGCCGCGAGATGGGCCAGATGGGATTTCGTCATGGGGTGGTCTCCTGGCGCGCGGCGAGGACCGCGGCGGTTGGGCGCGTGCCCTGCACGCGGGCGAGGTGGCGGGAAACGCTCCGCCGGTAGCGGGCTGCGGGCTCGCCCCCCGCGGGGCGGTGGTAGCGGCCGATCGCCAGCAGCCAGTTCTCCCCCGGGATGTGCTGCTCCTTCAGGATCTCGGAGGCGATGGCGAGGTTGCGGTACGGATCGAGCAAGTCGCACGGGCTGGTGAAGCGGTGCTTGTGGTAGCCGAGGTTGATCTGACCCAGGCCCGCGTCGATGCGCGTGTGCGGCGTGGAGCGCATCGCCTGCTGCAAACCGGCGCAGGCGTCGGCGCGGGTCGCATAGCGGCGCGATTGGCCGGCGACGTTGAGGGACCACGGCCACGGGACGATGCGTCCGTTCCGCCGGATGCCGCTCTCCTGCAAGGCCACGGCGTAGAGCACCGTGGAGGGAATGCCCGCACGTTGGGCGGCAAGCTGATAGGCCGGAGGCGGAACCTCCTGGGCATGGACGGCGCAGGCGTACAGGCCAGCAGCGATCACCAGTACGCGAAACCGCGCCGTCAGGGCTGGCGCTGCCATTGGCCGTTCACCTCGCGCACGACCGCGGGCAGATCGCCGGGCAGACCCAGCGACAGCCAGCGGCCGCCGTCGTGGTTGAGCGTGATGGTGCCGCTGCGCACCCGTGTCGGGTCGATCTGTGCGCGCTTGGCCCAGTCGCGGATGCGCGCGTCGTCCTGGCGGCTGCCGACCATGTACAGGTCGAACTCGGTACCTGAGGATTGCAGGCGTTGCACGAGCTGTCCGCAGGCCGCGCAGCCGTCCTTGACGAACACCGCCGTGCGGCCGCCGCCGCGCACTGCGCCGCCGCTGGGTTTGTCGTCAGGCAGGTTCACCCGTTGCATGCCGGGGTTCAGGCGCTGCCAGGCTTCGTCGTAGGCACGTTGATAGGCAAGCAGCTTCTCGACGCGGCGCGCTTCGATTTGCACCTGCAGTTCTGCGTAGCGCCGCCGTTCCTCGTCGGTGCGGGCCTCGATGCCCAGGGCGGACAGAGGGTCCAGGTTAGGCGAATAGATGCCCAGCGGCCCGTCCATCAGCTCGCGGTATAGCGCCCATTCCTGCGGTTGGAGGCCCCAGTCGCCTGCTACCTGGTCGTCCGGGGTTCGGGCGACCAGCGGACGCTCCTGGTTCTGCGCATTGCGGGCCGGGGCGGTGACCGGCTGCTGCGCCCAGGCGGGCAATTGGGCGGATGCCAGCAGGAGCGCGGAAAGGATGATCGACGGATTCATGTGGTGTGCTCCGGTCAGGGAATCGCCACGCGACGGGTCTGGTTGCCGGCCTGGAACACGGCGGTGTTGCCCTCAATCGCCTGTAAGTGCCACGGGCCGAGCGCATCACCTGGCAGCAGCACCTGAAGCTGGTCAGGCGTGAAGTCCGCACTGCTCGGCGCAACGGACACGCTGCGCTGGCCAGCGCGCAATTCGGCGCCGACGACGCGGAACGGCAGCGGCGGCGGTTCGGGCTTGGCGGCGGCCTTGCCCGATGCGCGCGGCTGGGCGGGTGCTGCGGCGCGCGGAACGGGCGCAGCGGTCTGGCGCGCCTTGATCTGCTCGACCTCCGCGCGCAGCGCCTGAAGGTCGTCGGCAGCGGCATAGCCGCTCAGCGTTTTCTCAACCTGGGCAGCGCGTGCTTCCAAGACTTGGCGGGTGTCTTTGAGGTCTGCCGCCGTTGCGACGGCCGAACGCTGCTGGATGGCCTCGATCGACTCGACCAGGCCCGCCGCCCGGGCTTCCAGGCGTTGCAGGCGGGAATCCAGCCGTTCCTGGTCGGCCTGGTCGTTCATGGTCTGGTAGCCCAAGGCTACGAAGACGCTGAGGCCGATCAGCCAGAGCCACAGAAGGCTCTGCACCATCACGACGGCGGCCGGGCGCCGGGCAGACTGTGGGGCGCTCATGGCTGGCCTCCCGAAACCGAAGGCTCCAGCGGGAACGTCTGCACCGCCTCGGCGGCGGGTGGCTCGGATGCGGGTTCGATGACCGCGCTGTCGGCGGGCCGTTCGAAGCAAATCTGCCGTGCGCGATCATCCGCGTGCAGTTCCCAGGCCGGGCCAGCCAGTGTGAGCAGCGCATCGCGCAAGGTCATGGGGCCGAGGTGCAGGTGCGCCGCCGGCAGCGGCAGCGCGTACAGCTCGATTACCGCGTGCGCCGTCTGGCACAGGCTGTAACCGCTGCGCTTGAGCACATGCCGCAGCCCATCGCCGACGGTGGCGCGGGCATCTTCGGGCATGGACACGTCGATGGTCTGCAACAGCAGGTCGCGTTGCGCCGCTCTGGGTGCCAGCTCGACCAGCGTGTAGCGACCGTAGCGCACGACGGGGATGTACTCGGGCGCCTCGGGTTCGGGCGTGGCCAACACTTCCTCGATGGCATCAGGTGCGGGCGGCGCAGTCGTCGTAGCGCAGCCGCCAGCCAGCACCGACCAGAGCAGGCCGAGGACTCCTGCCAGCAGGCGGCGTTCGGGATGGTGAAACCAAGGTGGAGAGGGGCACATAAGCTCGGCGTCCTGAAACAACGAGCCCTCACCATCGCCGCTAAGGCCCGGGGCAGCAGCAAACAATGCGAACCACGCTGCGTCCGATTTGCCGGCAGCGGTCTAGTCGAACAAAAGCGGCCTTGAGGGCGCCGAAACGGAAAAGCTCAGTCGCGGTCGGCGGATGGAGGCCGGCCGCTTGACTGCTACTATTTGTTAAAACACCAGTGGACGGGGGCGTAAATGAGGGTTTCTCGGGTCAGGTTGATCAATTTCGCCAATTTCTCGGATGTTGATGTCGAGACGGGGGAAAGTATCGTCATCGTGGGAGAGAACAAGGTTGGCAAGAGCAATTTCATTCGCGGCCTGCAGTTGATCCTTGATCCGGGCTTGTCTGAACGCGATCGACAACTGGGGCTTGAACATTTCTGGGACGGACTTGGCGAAGACAAGGTTGGTGCGACCATTGAGGTCTCTGTGGATCTAACGGACTTCACAAACGATCCCCGGCTGATGGCTCACCTCAACGATTGCGTGATTGATCCTGGCCCACCCATGGTGGCCCGACTCACCTACCGCTTCCAGCCTAAGGCGGGCCTGGGGCGCGCCCCGGAATCGTTGAAGGACTATGAGTATGTGATCTTCGGTGGCAACGATCCCGAAATGCGTATCGGCGGCGCACTTCGCCGGATGTTGCCAATAGATGTTCAGGTAGCCCTGCGTGACGCTGAGAAGGACCTTGCGAGCTGGCGCAATTCGCCATTGAGGCCACTCATTGAGGATCTTGCCGCGTCGTTGGATGATGACGCCCGTGAGGAGATTCAGAATCAGGTCGACCAAGCACAGCGAGAGCTGGCTGGACACGAGGAAGTGGTAGCGACAGCAGAACGGATCAGCGAACGGCTGATCGCAATCGCCGGGGGGCAACATGCTGTCCCGGTATCGCTCGGACTTGCACCTACACGAGTGGATGCATTGCTGCGTAGCCTTCGGCTGCTTATCGACAACGGTGTTCGCGGTGTCGGCGATGCCAGCCTAGGAACGGCGAATCTGATCTTCCTGGCCTTGAAGAGCCTCGAACTCGACCGTCTCGTCTCCGAGGGGGAGCGCGACCACACATTCTTCGTCGTCGAGGAGCCCGAAGCGCACCTGCATCCGCATGTCCAGCGTCTTGTCTATCGCTACTTTCTCGGCACAAGAGCGGAAGATGAGGACGAAGCCCCTCCACTGACGACAATTCTCACTACTCACTCGCCGCATATCGCAAGCGTTACACCGATTAGGTCCATCGTTCTCCTGCGTCATAACGCAACGGACGGGAAAACCGTCGCGGTTTCGACCGCGAACACACCTTTCACACAGAGGGATGAAGACGACCTCCAGCGCTACATCGACGTCACTCGCGGAGAAATATTATTTTCCCGGGGAGTGATTCTGGTTGAAGGGGACGCCGAGCGCTTCATCATTCCCGCGTTCGCCGACGCCCTCGGGATTCCTTTCGACATACTTGGAATCACTGTGTGCTCGGTCGGGGGGACGAACTTCACTCCTTATGTGAAGCTTTTGGGCCCTAAAGGGCTAAATATTCCACATGTAATTTTGACAGATCGCGACCCGGTCAATGGCAAACCTCCACTAGCCCACAGGCGATTAATTAATCTCTTAAACGAGGTCGATGACGAATATGGTTACGATGACCTGGATATAGATGAGGTGCTCAAATACGCCGCAGAGTTTGGATACTTCGTCAACGAGAGCACGCTGGAATCCGACCTATTTGCCGCCGGAATGACCGAGGCGATGAAGTCGGTAATCGAGCAGGAGTTGCCGCTGAGGCAAGTCACCCGGGACGCATTGCAAGAGTGGGTGGATGATCCGGATCAGGTCGATGAAGACCGGCTGCTGAAGTTGATTGAACGGATTGGCAAGGGGAGATTTGCACAGGCACTTGCGCCGTCGGTGTCTGAGGACGTTTGCCCGGCCTACATTCGCTCTGCGCTGGAGCATATCCGCGATGCCGTCGCGTAACGTCGGTACAGCCTACCTGGCGCAGGCTGCCGAGTTGGCTGGAAATCCAGGGCAGTTGGCAGCTTACAACTCTCAAGGACATTGTGTGGTACTCGCTGGTCCCGGGAGCGGTAAGACCAAGACACTCGTCCTAAAGCTCGCCCGCATCCTGGCCGAAGACGTCGAGGCCCCTCGTGGCGTTGCGTGCATCACTTATAGCCAGGAGTGCGCTCGCGAACTCGCTCGCCGAATTGAAAACTTGGGACTTCAGCAGGCACCTAATCTTTTCATTGGTACGGTCCATGGGTTCTGTCTGCGTCATCTCTTGATGCCGTATGGACGCCTGGCCGGCCTGCCCATATCTTTCCCACTTTCGGTAGCCACTCAACGAGTCAGTGATCGGTTGTTGAAGCAAACTGGAGATGCGCTTTTCGGCCAGAACCATCCGTACAAAGTTATTGACCTCGGGCGGCATCGCCGTTCCGTGCTCAATCGAAATAGCGTCGCTTGGCGTAGCGAGGAGGAACTCGCTGCCTGGGCCGAGGCCTACGAGGCCGCTCTGCGCGACGAGGGGCTGATTGACTACGATGACATGGTTGTCTTCGGCCAGCGTTTGATCGCCGAGCACGACTGGGTACTACCTCTGGTTCAGGCAAAATTCCCCGTGCTCGCGGTGGATGAGTACCAGGATTTAGGCGTGGCACTGCATCGCATCGTCAAACGCCTTGCCTTCGACGGGGGTGTCCGACTTTTCGCTGTCGGGGATGCGGATCAGTCGATATATGGATTTACGGGAGCTGATGGCGCGTTGCTCATGGAATTGGCGGCTCGCAGAGACATTGAGCCTGTCCAGCTTCAATTAAATTACCGTTCTGGTGCAGGGATCGTGACTGCGTCAGAGATGGCGCTTGGAGAAGCCCGAGGCTATCAAGCGAGCGATCCTGCGCGACAAACGACCATCGAATTTGTCCTGCGCCCGGGTGGTATGGCGGACCAGGCTGCGCACGCCGTCGCGCAGATCATTCCGGCGGCCTTAGCCTCCAAGCCGGGACGAACACTGGGCGATATCGCGATCCTATACAAAGACTATCGCGCAGGCGATATCGTGGCTGAAGCTGTGGCAACCGGTGGTCTCGATCACATCCGTGTGGATACCGCAGCACCTTACCGCAAGGTTGCCCTAACAAGTTGGGTAGAAGATTGTGCGGCGTGGTGCGCGGGTGGCTGGCGTGTTGGACGCCCACAATTGCGTGGACTACTCGACCGCTATCGCGCATTTCATCGGGCGAGCTTGGACGATTCACAGGCCAAGCGCGAAGAGCAAGAGCTAACCGCCTTGCTATGGGAGCTGCGTGCTGACCAGCAACCTGCGCGAGAATTTGTTGCTTCGCTGCGCAACGGTGTAGTGGATCATCTGCTGGCGGCTGAATTGGCGCTCGCTGATCAGAAGGAGCAACTGGATCGCATGACGGCAGCGCTCGCTGAAGGCGGTGCACTGGCTTCGCTAGACATCACGAGTTTGGGCGGTCGGGACGGTTCGCCCGATCACCTGAATCTGCTGACACTGCATTCCGCAAAGGGCTGTGAGTACGACGTCGTCATCATGGTTGGACTCGACCTCGGAAATCTGCCGTGGCGCAATGAAACTCCAGAGAAGTTGCGCGAAAGTCGCCGGCTCTTCTATGTGGGACTCACACGTGCTCGCGACGAGGTCCACATGCTGTATTCGGGCTTCGTTGATGGCCGCTATGGCCCTATGCGCTTTGGGCGCTCGCCATTCCTTGATGAGCTGGAGGCGCGAATGCGTGCCGCTGGCATTTGAGTGTGAACCCGGGAATCTGGAGTGTCGGTGCTGCGTCGGCGCATGTCGAGCAACACCACAGTCGAGCTACATCTTTGCAGCCAAGCGATTGGCTGCGAAACGCTCGCGCGCGAGTCTGGCGGCGTTATTCATCGAGTCTAGGTTATCGATACACCATAGACCGTTGATGCAAAGAAAGCGCTCACTAAGCACTGCTTCAAGTATGTTTGGAAGGGTTGCGTTGAAGAATCCGGCACCCTTGACCGTTGGGGCCGGATCTAGCTCAAGCATCGCGACCGGCAGGTCAGAAAGGCACGGGCCGAAGTGGCCGGCCGAAGGGAACTTGCCCCCAAACTCGGTGCGCAGACGCTCCTTTCCCATGCTCTTGGTGAGAGTGCTATATCGCTCCTGCCGCAGCAACCAAAGAGACTTGATGCCCGCCTCGCGGTACCGCTCTTGGCGTTTACGGTAGTCACGGAGCGACTGATACGATCTTTGGATCTCGACAGCCAACCTAACCCCATTGCGCTCACCCCAGACATCAGCCTGCCAGCGACCTGCATCACCCGAACCCGGCATTTCAACCGAGGCACGGAATCCAAGATCTTCAAGCACGCTGCGCACAAGTATCTTGGCCGCCAGGTGCCATTGGCTTTCTTCGGAAGTACTGCACGCACCTCCTAGATGCGCGAAGAAGGGGTACCCATTAGCACTAACCTTGGGAATCGCTGGAGCGTTGCAGCAAGGCATCAGCAGATCACCGACGCAGTACGCCCGTTGCAACTCTTCCCACTGCGCCTGAGACATATGCAGTGCGTTGGCTGCACCAGTACCATCTGCATATGCTGCTTCGATCACCATAGCCATAGTGCCTCCTTGAATCTCGGTATTGTCTGATCAGTTTAGCCTTCCCCGCGCTGGGACCGGGGCGGTGATCGAATCCTCCGAGCAGCAATTTCCTAGAAAAATGCCGGCACCCCCGAAAGGATGCCGGCAGACAGCAGATCACGCAGTTACCAATTGCCGGGCCAATGCGACCTCGACGGAATCACCATCCTGGTTCAGGACATCGAGCCCCGATTCGGGTACATCGCCCGAAGTGGACTGCGAGACCATGATCTTCTTGGCCATCAGCTCCAGGCAGGTCATCTGCGAGGAGCCGGCGTAGCCCAGGTAGATCACGCGCACGGACAGCTTCTGCCCGATACGCCAAGAGCGGCGTGCCGCCTGCTGGAGCGAATACACGTTGTAGCCCGACTGCATGAACACGATCGTCGGAAACTCCAACAGGTCCAATCCCGTCTTGACAAGCTCGGGATTGGTGATGAGCACGTCGATGCCACGGTCCAACTGCTCGGCGATCCAGTCCTCGCGGCGGCTGGCATCCACGCTTGCGCGCAGTACCGCCACTTTGAAGCCTTCCTGCTCCAGCAATACCTTCAACCGGCTAGTCGTGTCGCGCGTGCCGGTATAGACCGTGTAGGCCAGAACCTTGCGGCCCTGTGCTTTCTCTTCCCTGCAGATGTCGATCAGCTCACGCTCCTTGGGGCTGATCTCGAACTCGTTGAACTGAGCCGGGACGAACGCCAAGGTATTGCGTGTGCGCGGATGCACCACGGTCTCCGACCGGAAGCAGCAGTCCGGCCAGGCCAGCAGCACGTTGAGGACCACACCCAGCAAGGTTGTATCGCGTCGCGCCAGAGCCTGTTTCAGCTCCGCGGTCAGCCGACCCGCCAAATCGCGGTAGGCCGCGGCTTGCGCCGTGTCCATCGCGACTTCACGGAACTCCTCGTCATACGGTGGCAGAACGTTGCCGCCGATGTCTCTGAGTTTGAGGAAGATCGTGAACGGCAGGATGCAGCGCAGCACGCCCTTGGGGCCGAAGCCCGGAGCTTTGACCGTTCTGACACTGACTTTCGTGCCTTTCGCGGTCTTGTGCGCCGTCCCGGTGCTCTCGGAATAAATGTCCTTCAGGACACCGTGATCGCGCATGAACGCCATCGCGGCCGAGGTCATGCTGCCGCTCGTGGTCGGGCGATAGCCGTCTTCGATCATCCGCCCGGGAAGGGCTCGGAACAGCAGGTAGAACAGATCGTCGCCGTAGCCGCCCATCAACGTGCCGGTCAGCAGTAAGGTCTTGCGAGCCTTCGCCGCCAGCACGCCCATGGCCTGGCCCTGGGCGCTGCCGCCGTTCTTGTACTCGTGGGCCTCGTCGGCGATGAGCAGGTCGAACGTGCCTTGCGGCAGGTAGCGCTTGATGAACTCGGACGGTTGATAGCCGCCCTCGCCAAAACCGAACTCCATGTTGGCCATCGCACGTTCCATGCGCGTGGCTTGACGGTCGGAAAACACCAGCTCGCCGTTGCCGTCCATGAGGTTGATGAACTCATGGATGTTGTCGCCCAGCATCGACGCCAGGAACCCGTCGCCGAACTTCTGCATCAGCTTCTGCGCGGTGACTTCCCCGATCGTCGGGATGCGCTTCAACGCTTTCAGCACGGCCGAGGACTGGTCGCTGCCGGACAGGCTGCGCGGGCGGATCAATGTCCACAGGGGCGCGGCGCAATGGCTGCACTTCCTGCGGTACTCCTCGGCTTCGAGCGCGACCGGGTTGACCGGCTCGCCGTCGAGGTCGGTGATGACCGTGCCGCAGTCAGGGCACGCTGCCACGTCGCCATGGCGGGTGCGCCGCGTGGTGAAGACAGGCTTCCAGTGGAATCCCATCCGCATCCTGACGCGCCCCAGGACAAAGAACTCCTGGCCCGTGGGCTGCACACCCAACTGCTCGCGCAGCTTGATGAGCTTGACCAGCGTGTCCGGGCCGTTGAGCACCCAGACCTTGGCGCCTGCCACCGTCTCCTGGATCTCGCGCCGCCACTTGTAGACCAGGTGCGGTGGAGAAAGAACCAGGGTACGGCGATAGCCTTCGGCGTTGAGCACGGCGGCTGTGGCGATACCAACGGTCGTTTTGCCGCAACCCATCTCGCCGTTGACGATCGCGGCGTGTTCGCCACGGTCGATCAGCAGCTCGGCGGCGGCATGGACGACTTCGGCTTGGGCTTGGAATAGCTTGCGTTTGAGGCTGGCGACGACGAGTTGACGATGCGCCTGCGGCTGGCCGGTATAGACCGGCGGATTGGCGCTGTTGAGGGCGTCGAGCAGTTCGTCGCCGAACTCGCCGACAAAATCCTGAAGGCTCAGGGTCAGAGGGTTGGATTCCGCGTCGAGCAGTTCGCCCTGTACGGGCGTGGCTTCGGCGGTAGTGTTTTCGAGATCGAGGGACATGGTGATGCTCCAAAGAAAATGGGGCATGCACCACCCCCAAAGGGGCAATGGCCTGCCCCAGGGTGGGAAGATCAATCGGCACACGGCCGACGGTGGATGGAAAACGCAGGCGCTGGCGGCCTGCTGGTGAAATGTGCTTAGTCTTCGGACGGCAGCACGATGGATGTGAGATGGCGTTTCGCATCGGTGACGATGCGAATGCGCAGCGCACGATGAATCACGTAGTGCGATTCCAGCAAAGCACCCGATTGAAGTGCGATGCCGTTGGCTTGCCATTGCCCGTCGCTGACGTCCCCCCAGTCGCCACGGACATGGCGACGGAAGTACGGAATCGGGTCAAGACGACCGGTGCGGACCAGGCGGTCGATACCTTCGCTGAGGATGAGTGCACCTACCGGAAACAGCAGGTCCTGGCAGTAGGTTTCGATGTGTCGGGATGCCATGGATTCCTCCTTGATGGATTCATTGAGCCACGACACCCCTGGCGGAGTGAAGTGGCTCCGTCAGGTGACTGGGATGACGATGGGTGACTTCAGATCATGTCGCGCTCTTCGGGAAGCTGGACAACCGTGGTCTGGTGGTCTTCGCTGGTCTTGACGATCAGAACCAGCTCCGGCGTGATCCGGTAGTAGGAGATCATCAGGTTGTCCTGTTGGAGTGCGACGTCGTTGGCCTTGCGGGTGGCCTTGTCGATCTCGCCCCAGTCACCGCGCACATGGCGCTGGACATAGGTCAAGGGGTCGATCAGGCCTTTGCGGGCCAACCAATGCACCTTCTCGCTCAACTTCAGCGAGCCCGGTGCGAACAACGGTTGCTTCTGCGGCGCGGGCCGCTTGAACAGATTTGGGAACATGGTGTTTCTCCTTCGATGTGGTACAGCAGGACAGCAGCGCGTCCGGTGGATTAACGAATGGTCAAGACGTCGCCCCGTGTCGGGGAGCCAGGCGTCATGTCCCACGCGCGGATGACAGGTACGAACTTGTCGGTGAGGATGCGGGTCTCGGCGATGGAGCCGTCTTCGCGTTCGGTGAATTCCCGCTGGAGCGTCTTGTCCTTGTGGGTGTCACCTTTGACGACGAGCACGCGCCCCGTCTTGGAGCGCACAACCCCCGAGATCGCGCCTGCGGCCAGAGCCAGGGCGAGATGCCAGTGGGACAAGGCCCGCGCCGGTGGACGCAGCGACTGCTGCGCGGCCCCCAGGTGCGTGTCCTGCGACGGCCAGAGGCCTTGCAGCCTGCCAACCTCGTCGGCGAACTGCTCGGGCTCCATCGTCACGCGGAAGAAATGCTCCGGCTCGGCCGGACTGGCGGGGACGATGTACGGCAGGAACGGCCATTCGCTCGGCAGTTCGTCAGCTTCGATCTCGCCTTGCCCAACCTGCAGCAGCAGATTGCGCACGGCCTTGACGCCATCCGAGGCCTGCTCGCGCTGGCGCACCCGCCGGCCGAAGATCACAACTTGCTTGAACTGCGTCTCCACCGCTCGGTAGATGCGCAGGTCGGTGTAGTGGCGCGTCAGCCAGCCGACCAGCTCCGCGTCGAGCACGTAGCCGGGGACGATGAAGACCAGCACGCCGCCGTATTGCAGCAACGACAAACTGCGCTGGTAGAACAGTTTTTCGAGGCGGGCACGACCCTGGCCCTGATAGCCGATGTTGCCGTTGACGTCCTTGGACAGGTCGCCATACGGCGGGTTGAGCCAGAGCAGTCCGAACGACTGCTTGGAGACCATCGTGTCCATCAGGTCCGCGTGCAGGCAGTGATCGACCAGGCCGCGGGCATGGCGTGCCCGCTCCGCGTCGAACTCAACGGCGAACGCCTTGGCCTGCTCGCGCCCGAGGGCGTGGGCGGCTTCGGCGATCGCTACGCCTTCGCCGGCGCAGGGATCGAGGATGCACATCGGCCCGTCGCTGGGCATCAGTGCGTTGAGGGCTCTTTCGAGCGTGGGTTCATCAGTCGGGAAATACCCGTTCTTCACGAAATTGCGGGCAAGCCGCGGGAACATGAGGGCCATGGAAGTCTCCTGGTTGGCGGGGATGAAAGACGGAAGCACACCAAGGCGTGCCTCCGAGGGTGGGTCAGGCCGCTACCACTTCCGGCGTCCAGATCTTGGCCGGGTATGGATAGGCGGTGAGCACGTCACTGCGGATCAGGGAGCCCAGCGCCAGGGTCAGCGTCGGCACGTCGATGGCGAGCCGATGGCCTTCCAGCGGCCCGAGGGCGAACGGAAGGCGGCCCAGCATCTCGCGGCTTTGCAGCAGTTCCAGCACGGTCTCGCGCCAGTGGTCGAGCAGCGGCAACGGGCACGTGTCCCGCACCAGCGTCCACAGGCGGTCGAGCCGGTGGGCGCTGTCGCGTGGCAGCAATGCCAGCGCGCTGGCGTTGGCCTTGTCGGGCTTGACGCAGCGCCGGTCGAACAGCCACACGTTGGACAGCGAACCGAACAGCGTTCGCCGGTAGGCGCGCGTGATGCGCTTTTCCAGGCGATCGACGTTGCCGATGAACACCGGGACGCTGCCGCCTTGGTCGGTGATGACGTGAAACTGGTCCAGTCCCTGCTCGTCGCGCCCAAGGGTCAGGCGAGCGAGGAACTGCTGGACGGCGGTGTCCCGCGCCCAGATCGACAGGAAGATCAGGTTGCCCTGGTCGTCGCCGACGCAGGCGTCGGCCATCACATCCGGGCATTCGTCGATGCGGTACAGCGTGGTGGAAGAAGTGTGTGCGGGCATGGTGGTGTCCTCGGATGAACGGGAACAGCACCGCCCGCTGGGGCAAGTGCTGCCCCTGGGGGTGGAAGAAAACCGCTCAGTCCGGCTCGAACTGCCGGGTGTGCGGGTTGAAGTGAAGCACCTCGTCCACCGCGGTGATCGGCGTGAAGCCGTCCAGGTAGATGTTGTTGAGGTACTGGTCGCGGTAGGTCAGTGCCTGCCGCGCCTGTTTCTCGGTGAGGCCGTTGCTGATGAAGTACTCCAGCATCTCCTCGTCGGAGGACACTTCGTCGTTGGACAAACTCCCTTCAACGAGCGCCAGCAGCGAGGGGGAGAGCGCAGCGAGGATCAGGTCCATGTCGGTTCCTCCTGGCTCAGACCATCAGCGTTGCGGCGGGTGCCGTGACAGCCGTGGGTGTGCGTCGCCGAGCGTGGTAGGCGCGAACGCCTGCACGCCATTCGGCAGACTGCTCCGGTGCAAGGTCCAGATAGGACAGCGGGCACGAGTAGTAGTACGGGTGCATGGACTCGTCCAGCGGCTTGTAACCCCACTGGCCGCCGCTGCGTTCAAGCAGATCGCAGCGGATGTAGCGCAGGGATTGGCCCGGCGCGAGATCACGATGTACGCCTTCGACCTTGGCCGTCACTTCCGCGACAGACCAGAGGACGTTGCCGCGCAGCGCGTGGGCGATGACCTTGACGCTGGCGCGCTCGGTCTCTTGCGGTGCGATCAGTTCCGCGATCAGTTCAGACCGCGATTGGGGTGAGAAATACCAGCCCATGAGAGGCCTCCTGGAAAAGTAGAGCCGGAGGCCTCCCCACGGGGAGGGCCTCCCGGCGGGTGATGAAAAGCCGCAGGTGCGGCGAAGGAACCTATGCTTTGCCCTTAGTCCCAGTCGTCATCGTCGCGATCACAACCGGCCGGGCAGTAGCCGAACTCGATCCCATGCGAGCAATAGCCATGCTCCGCATTCCAGTCCTGGGCTTCCTGCCGCTCGGCGGGTGTTGCGTAGTCCCATTCGTGGGCTGCGATTTCCAGGGCCTGAGCTCGCTGGCTTTCCGGCAACCGACTAGCTTGCGCGTCGATCTCCGAACTGAAAAGCGTGACCCAATGATCCCAGGACAGGCCGCAACCACGCTGGGCGTGCTCGGCGGCTGTCTTGCAAACAGCTCGCCATGCGGATTCATCCAGCGCGGAACGGGGTACATCGAAAGCGATGGTGGACATGATGGAGACCTCCAGAAAATGGCCGAGGCCTCCCCCGCAGGGGGAAGGAACCCCGGCGGGTGGATGAAGAACACCGCGGATGCGGCGTCTGCGATCACGCAGGTTGCAGTTCGGCCTGACGGCTCCACTCCTGCGTCTTGAAGTCCAACGCAAAACCCAGTTCGCCCAGGCGGGCGATCTGCGCGCGCAGGGCGCGGCGGTCGATGGTCGAATCCAATTTCACGGACTCGCCCAGCGGCCACAGCAGACCGAACAGAGCGGCGTCGCCATCTTCGGTGCTGCCGGGGGCAGCCGCCGCAGCGGGCGTCGGCGCATCCACACCGAAGGGCGTGGTATCGACCAGAGGATCCGCCGACGCCTGCACGGGTGCGTGCTTGGCGGGCGTGGAGGCCTTGGCAGACTTGGCCGGCGTTGCTGCAGGCTGCGTCCCCAGCTCTTCATCGAGTGGATCGACGTCCTGGGTGGCGAAGCTTCGGGCTTCGTCGCGGCTCAGTTTGTCGATTCCGTTGAGCGTCATTCCGTCCAGGTTGGCGCGGATCTCGAACCGCATGCCGTCGCCGACCGGATAGGACTTCGGGAAGATGTAGCGGATGATGAATTCCCCGTCGTATTTTCCTTCGGGGTACTGCTCCAGCTCCGCATCCTTGACCGCGAACTTGCCGATGGGGGTGACAAGGCGGCCGACGGTGAACGGGCCGTTCTTGCCGCGTATGGTGCGCAGCGTGAGCTGGCCCGGAACAATGATGGGCGATACCGATTGCTCGGGCGCCGATGTGGTTGCCATGTTGGTTCTCCTGATGACGAATAGCGGGCCGCCGACGGCGCCCGGTGGATGAGAGGAAATGGACCTCACCCGAGCTGGGCGAGGTCCGCTTGGCATCACGCCTTGAGCTGGCGCATGCCTTCGGCCAGCAGCCACAACGCCCGGTTCAGGCGCAGGTTCTGGTCGATTCCTTGCACCGGACGGGTGCGTTGATTGCGGCCATTGGCCGAGCGTCCATTCAGTCCCCCTTTGACGAGGTTCTCCTGGACGCGGTTGAAGACGGCCCACAGGTCGTTCTTGCGGTCGTCCCAGCGCCTGGGCGCCAGAAGTTGGCTCTCCGTGACAGGGGTGGACTTGGCCGGGTCGTCGTACTTGAGTGCGAGCGCGGAATTCGCAAAGATTTCCGCTTCGCCCTCATCGAGGGTGATGGTGCGCATCGCATCGCGCGCGTCCTGCACGCGCTCGAAGCCTTCGAGAACCTCGTAGGCACCTTCGATCACCTGGCTTGCCACGTCGCCCTTGTGAGGAACGCGGATGTCGGCGGTGGTGTCACCGCAGACCAGGCCGTTGTGGCAGACGAACCGGAACATGCCGGCAAGCATCTGGTAGCTGCTCGTGCCGTCGTGGCTGTTGAGCAGGATGATCTCGTTCGCCTCGTCGCCGTTGATCTGGCTTGCATGGCGAAGTCGGATGAGATGCTTGGTGTACTCGCGCCGATCCTCGTTGCGCACGCGCGTCTGGCACACCATGAAGGGCTCGAAACCCTCCTGGCGCAACCTGGTCAGCACGACCGAGGTCGGTATGTAGGCATACCGATCGGACCGGCTCCCATGCGGAGCGTCGGCAAAGATCGAGGGAACAACGGCACGAATACGGTCGTCCGAGAGTGGGCGATCGGAGCGCAGGATCGGGGATTGCGGAGCAAAACGGGATGCCAGAGACATGGCTGATCTCCTTTGAGAAATGCGGTAACCGCGCGGTCGTGTGACCACGCGGGACTCGGGGGATGAAAAGACGCAAGCACCTTTGGCGTCTTGGGGACGCGGCGGATGCTAGGGAGGAGAAGCGACAAGGCCCCATGAGGGGCCATGCCGGATCAAAACGAAGCGACCAAGGCCGGCTCCTGCTCCTCGACTTCACCCTCGGGCTCGCGCTCGGCGGACTCGACGGGTAGGTCGGAAACGGCGTCGGCGGCAGTGTCGATGGCGTTGTCGGCTTCGGGCGCGGGTGCGTCCTCCACCGTTGGCGCCTCGGCTTGCGCCTGGCTCATCGGATAGACCTGGGTGCCATCGATCTTGATCAGACCGATGTGGATCAGCGTCGACTCCAGGCTTGCGGCCGGTGCCCCAGCGTGCTCGCCCTTGGTACGGATGTACGGATCGATCTTCATGTCGTTGAGACGGAAGGCGATCAGCACCTTGCGATCCCCTTCGATGGCCTGCACGCATCGGCGAACCAGATGCTCGGCCCCGAGGGTGGCGACGATCGTGTCGAAGTACCGATATTCCGGTTCATCGACAGGTCCGGCCAATGCGGCGATGGAGCATGACAGGAACGGATCGCCATCCTTGGGGGTGACGTCCTTCGGACGGTTGAGGTAGCCGATGCCACGGGTAATCAGCTCGTGCTGCTCGATTGAAGCCAGTTCGGCCCGCTCGATCGGCTCGGCCTTGAGCAGTCGCGCCTTGAGGGACGCGGCGGCCTTGCCCTGGTTTTCGCCCTTGTCGCGGATGTACGCATCGCCCCAAAGGTCGCCGAGGCGGAAGCGCACCAGCGGGCGCTGCTTGGAATCGTCAACGCCGATGTAGCGCTGAACGAGCTTCTTGGCCTCGGCACCCGAGACCTTGACATCGAAGTAGCGGTAGCTGGGGTCCCTGGCGGGGCCGACCAATGCGGCGATGGTGCATGCCAGGAAGGGCTGCGCACGGCGGCCGCCCCTGACGGGCACTTCACGGACACGCTGGATGTAGCCGATGCCCGATGTGTGGAGGTCGAAATACGATTTCTCGTTGGACGTGGTGTTCATGGTGAATCTCCATTGGGAAAAGCGGAGACACACCGAGCCCACGCATGCGGGGAAAGGTGCGTAACCCCGCGGTGGGTTGATAAGGCGAAAGCATCCACCACCAGAGACTGGTGGCCGCTCGCGTATGGATGCGGTGCGAGCTGGCTCGGTCACGCAGTGGAAACTGCGCCGCAACCTCGAAGACCGATGATTGCCTGGCATGTCGCTGACAACGTCAGCAGGCATGGGGTCAGCATGGGCGGCCCTTGCGCGCGCGGCAGCAATCAATTGGCATCCGGGTGTTTCCCTTTGTCCACGCAGCCCGGTTCAGCGCAAGAAAAAGCCCCTCGAAAGGGGCTGGAGATGTCAGGCTTCGTACACGAAATAGTGTTCGCGCTGACGTGGGAAGAACACGTGTTTCCACGTGTCGCCGGTTGTATTGCCACCGTCAAACACGACCATTTCGTAGTCGTCAATGTCGGTGTCCATCAGATCGGCGCTGTCGATATGGCGCATGTGCAGCGTGCCGCTCATGCGCTCGAACACCAGAATCTGGCCGATGGCGTCGTTCTGGCTCATGGCGTTAACGCAGGCTCCAAGCTGATTCTCGAAGTCAGGCGTAGGCGAGATGAGATCGGGGAACATGAGATTGCTCCTATGGAATTGAACCGGCCCAGCTCCTGGTGGGAGGCGGGCTGGCATGTGGGGGATAAAGGGGAAGGCTTGCGCGTCGCGCGTCTGCTAGATCTCGGCCAGTGGCAGGCCCAGTAGCGCGGGTGCGTCAGCGTCTAGGATGAGGATGCGCACATCGGCCTGGCCGGCCAATTCAAGAATGTTCGCCAGGTCGTCAGGCATGCCCTTGTCCCGGTGTTCCTGCCGAAGCTGCTCCGCACTGATGCCCTCGGCATACTCCAGGTTCTTGTCTGTCCAGGGCGTGGAAATCAGCTTGACGCCGATCGCTGGGCTGTATGGAACCCGGAAGGCGATGAACAGAAAGGCCTCCGGTGTCGCAAGGTCCGCTAGGCTGGCCAGGTACTGGCCGGTTTCCTGGCTGATGTGCGCGCTGCTGATTTCCCAGCATCGGCTGTAATAGCCGGTCTCGAAACCCAACCGCTGCACCACGTCTCGCGCGGCCTCGGCCGAATAGGTATCACCGACGTGGACCGGGCGACCGTCCAGGTCGTCGCCATGGATGGCATAAACCACCGCACCCACCACGCCTTCGCCGCTGACGCCTTCAATGGCATCGCATTCGGCCATCAGTTCGGCACTGACAGGCACAGTGCCATTCCTGACCACCGCGAAGTCGCTGGTGACGATGCAGGGGGAAGAAACCAGCTCCTCGTCGGAGAGGTGCTGTTGGCTCGCGTGGATGTTTCGCCACACATGCGGGCTTCCGTCTTCGTAGCTGATGCACAGCGTTCGGACGATTTTCAGATTCCAGTAGCCGCGTACAAAGGGGTTGGGATTCTGGGTCATAGGATTTCTCCAGATTGAATAATGGAGCCAATCCCCGCCACCGGGAACTGGACCCCGGTGGGTTGAAAGTCGAAAAAGCGTCAGGCGGCACTGATCGATGGCTTTGGGCCAATCCGCGCTGGCTGACGGAGGGAAAATTGAGGGACATGGCCTGGTGGGCGCATGTCCCTCATGGGGTGGCGAACGACAAGGTGGTGATATTCCGGAAGCCGGCTCACCAACCGCTGTAGTTCACCAGCAGGTCGGCGATGACCTTGCGGCGTTGCAGATCGAGACCGTCGAAGTCCGACAGTCCTTGGAAGTGGCAGCGTTTGAGCATGGCACCGCCCTCGCGCGCGTTGTAGAAGCTGAACATGGCGGACAGGAACATGCGTTCTCCGCTGCTCAGGACGCCGAGAGCGTCGTTGGCACGCAGCATGTCGGGACGCAGATCCCACTTGCTCTTGGCCTGGTTCAGGCCTTCGCGTGTGCCGTCGCCAAACCATTGCGGGCCAGCGATCTCGACACCGCGCTTCCAGGCCTCGAAGAAGGCTTGGGGCGCGGCGGCGAAATGCTGCTCTTCCCGCATGATCTGATCGACGACTTCCTGTGGCAAAAGCTGGTTCATGACGTGATTCCTCCAGTTGGATCAGGGCGTGGCGAGCTGGGACCAGCCGCCTCTTTCTAGGGCACGTTGAGCCGCGACATAGCTGCGGAAGTACTCGCTGGATTCCCGCGAAACGGGACCTTCGGTATCGCGCGTGCCGATGTAGTGGCCGGCGGCGCTATGCAGGACTTCGAGCGGCAGGAACTTGCCGCAATGGATCAAGGCCAACTGGCCGAAAGAGGCTTGCTGGGACATGGATGGGCTCCTTGGAGAAGCGAGGGCCTTGTCCCTCACGGGATGGCAGCTCCCGCATGCGGTTGAGAAAAAGCATCGGCGTCACGAGGACGCGCGTCCGCAGACTCGATGCGATGGCGGACTGGCGGGTGGCGCGGAGAGAATCCGCGGCAGCCTGGAAACCCTGGCTGCTGGCATGGTGCTGACGGATCAGCGACACATGCAGGCAGCTTCGTGCGCGAGTCGAGCCACGTCAGCCGGAAATCGGCACCTGCTACAGCCCCGATTGGCGAACGTGGAAAAAGAAAGCCCCGCAGCAAGTGCGGGGCTGTCAGGACGGGTAGGAGAAGCTGGATCGATGCCGCTGCACACACTGCCGTACAGCAGTTGCGCGCAATATTGAGGGTGCATGTCATCTCTCCTGTTCGTGTGGCCCAGGCCAATGGCCGGACCGGGACGTTGATGGGCAGGAAAAAGGCGCCGAAGGCCCTGCGGCCTTCGGCTCGGGAGGAAAGAGGAGCCACCCGTGGGCT
The DNA here is from genome assembly GCF_000812445.1 of Cupriavidus sp. SHE. NCBI lineage: Bacteria > Pseudomonadati > Pseudomonadota > Betaproteobacteria > Burkholderiales > Burkholderiaceae > Cupriavidus > Cupriavidus sp. SHE. Next base: position 114,834 of record NZ_JWMB01000052.1, read on the forward strand.
GATTGGCAGGCCCGGTCGTCGCTAGAACCGTCTGCTCTCAGCAATCACACCCGGCCCATGTCGTGGCTGGGGCCGGCATCGTCTGGCGCACATCCGCGCACAAAGGGAGCCCGTTTTTGCACCGGCGGGCACCGGCACCGATTACCGCTGACCACGAAGGGTCTCCCGGTGGCTCGTGCACGCTGGCAAGCCACCGGGAGACCCTTCGCAGAGGGCGGAAGAAACGCAGATCAACAGAACGCGCGTGGTGCGGCTCGCAGAGAAGCTACCTTCAGGTCCCGCGGCCGGGGACGGCTGGGCGGGACGCGCACACAAATCAAGAAGGCGTTGCGCGCTGGGCGTCCCGCAGGGCATGCGGGACACGGGCCACGCCGCCGAAGGCGGGCACGGCTCACGGGGAACGGGATCGGTCAGGAGCCTTTGCGGCCGCTACGGCGCGGGCGCGAGGCGGCGCGCTTGGAGCTGCCGGATTCGACCGGCAGCGTGCCTTTGCAGTCCGGGTAGCGACTGCACGACCAAAACGGGCCGCTCTTGCTGCTGCGCTGGCGCGTGGGTGCGCCGCACTGCGGGCATGTCGGCCCTTGGGGAGCCTTGATAGACAGGGACGCGTTGCCGTACTGCGCGATCAACTGCGAAATCCATGCGGCCTGCTTGCCGATGAACACATCCAGCGTGAGCTGGCCGGCTTCGATCATGTCGAGCGCTTGTTCCCAGACGGCGGTGGTGCCGGGGTCGGCAATCGCCGCAGGCACGGCATCGATCAAGGTGAAAGCCGCATCCGAGGCGCGGATGGCGCGCCCTTTCTTTACGAGGTAGCCGCGGGCGATCAGGCCGCCGATGATGTTGGCCCGGGTCGCTTCGGTGCCGATGCCGACCGTATCCTTGAGCTTCTGCTTCAGGCGGGGATCGGACACCAGCTTGGCGACGCCTTTCATAGACTTGACCAACTCGCCTTGCGTGTACGGTTTGGGCGGCAGCGTCTTGAGTGCCTTCAGATCGATATCGGCCACCTGACATGCCAGACCTTCGTGCAGCGCCGGTAGCACCTGGGCGCGGGCCGCGGTGTCGCCGTCGCCATCGCCGTCCTCGGACTGCGGCTCGGCCAGCACCTGGCGCCAGCCCGGCGTGACAACCTGCTTGCCCGTGGCCGCAAGGTTCTGCCCACCGCACGAAAGCTTGGCCACAGTATGGTCGAACTCGTGGTGAGGGAGGAACTGCGCTAGGTAATGCGCCCGGATGAGCCTGTACACGGCCAGTTCCTTCTCGCTCATGGCGGAGAGGTTCGCCGGTTCGAGCGTCGGGATGATGCCGTGGTGGGCCGTGACCTTGCCATCGTTCCAGGCGCGCGAGCGCTGCAAACGGTCGAGCTGGCCTATGATCGAGCGCAGCGAGGGATCGGTCTTAAGCAGGCTGTCGAGAACGGTGGTCACTTCGGCAAACATGCTCTCGGGCAGGTAGCCGGAATCCGAGCGGGGGTATGTCGTGGCCTTGTGCGTCTCGTACAGGGCCTGGGCGATCTCCAAGGTTTCCTGCACGTCCAGCCCGAGCTGCTTTGAACACACCTCCTGCAAGGTGCCCAGGTCGAACGGCAGCGGCGGGCCTTCGCGCACGCGCTCGGTCTCAACCGACACTACGTGGGCGCTGCCCGCAGCGCGGATCTGCTGCATGGCCTGCTGTGCGACCGGCTGCTGCAGGCAGCGGCCTGCGTCGTCGGTGCAGGCATTGGGTGGAACCCAGTGCGCGGTGAAAGCCTGGACACCTGCGGACAGGGACACGACGATGGCCCAGTACGGCACGGACACGAAGGCTGCGATCTCGCGGTCGCGGTCCACGACGAGCTTGAGCGTCGGGGTCTGGACGCGGCCGACCGACAGCACGCCGTCGTAGCCGGCCTGCCGCCCCAGCACCGTGAACAACCTACTGAGGTTCATGCCCACCAGCCAATCCGCACGGGATCGCGCCAGCGCCGAGTGGTACATCGGCAGCGTCTCGGCTGAGGGCCGTAGCTTGCCGAGGGCGGCGCGGATGGACGCATCGTTGAGTGCCGACAACCACAGCCGCTCGATGGGGCCGCGGTAGCCGCACAGTTCGATGATCTCGCGGGCGATCAACTCGCCTTCGCGGTCGGCATCGGTGGCGATGACAAGCTGGGTCGCCTTCGCCAGAAGCGCCTTGACGACCTTGAATTGCGTGGCGGTCTTCGGTTTGACCTCGACCCGCCAATGCTGGGGAATGATGGGCAACTGCTCGATGGACCAGCGCTTCAACTGCTCGTCGTAGGCTTCGGGCGTAGCGGCTTCTACGAGATGGCCGATGCACCAGGTGACGGTGACGCCGGAACCGTTGAGACAGCCTTCACCGCGCTGTGTGGCGCCGAGAATCCGGCCAATGTCTTTGCCCTGGGAGGGCTTCTCGCACAAGAACAGCCGCATATCCGTTCATCCGATTCCCATGGTTCATGGAGTTGCTGGGATCGAGGATGCCGAGCACCACCGGGGGCAGCAGCAAACAAGCGGCACGCGGCGGCGACCGCTTTCACGGGATGGAAGGGCTTGTGCGGTAATGGCGAGTGGCCGGAGGTATGCGGTTCGGGAGCGGCGATTCGCGGGAACGCGTGGAAGTCGGTGGACGTTGATGGAGCTATCCCCTGGGGATAGCTCGCGGCGCATGGAGGGCGGCGAAGCGCTGCGGCAGCCGCCCTCCATGCCGGGTCACTTCCGGCGCTTCGTCTCTTTCGGCGCGGTCGATTCCTGGTCGGCCTGCGGCTTCGGTTCTGCCTCCTGTGGCTTCGGGCTGAGGACCACAGACTCGATGCGGTACGGCAAGATGCCTACGCTGCGCGCATTGACTTGCCAGGTCTCGCGTGGCTGATCTTCGTTGTCCGTCCAGGGCTCGCGCTCCATGCGGCCGATGACCAGCACCCGCATACCCTTCTGGTAGAGGCGCTGCCAGTGCTCGGCGTCGCGGTGCCAGATTTCCACCGGCGCCCAGAAGCCGCCACGGTCCTCAAAGGTGCCATCCTTCTTGGGAACGGGGTTGTCGAAATAGACGTTCAGGCGCAGCAGGCGGTTGGGCTCGTCGTTGCCATTGGGGAATTCGCGGTACTCCGGTGGCGAGCCGATATTGCCTTCGCCAGAAAAATGCGTGCTCATGATGTGATCTCCGTGGTGGTTGAAATACCCGTGCCTCATCGGCGCCGGGTGCGTGCTGGGATGTCTGGCGCAATCACCGATCGCGCATTGCGGTTGGGGTGGACTTGAGCCGGCGCAGGTATGCGTTGTCCGCTTCGGCCGCTTTGCTGGCGCATTCCTGCGCCTGCCTGCCCAAGGTGTGCAGCAGGCTGATCTGCATGTTCAACGTGATGCGCTGTAACTCGATCGCGTGCAGGTCGGCCAGCAGGTTGACCGGCGTGCTGGTGCTCGCCACCAGTTCCTGCCACAGCGCCACGCCCATGGCCGAGCGGTCGTGCTTGCGCCAGCGAAGGAACGTCGTTCCCGCGCCAGTTATCTGCTGGGCCAGCTCGACGGGAAGCAGGTGGAAGGGATGCCCGCACGCCTGTGGCAGCACCTGTCGCTGCGCCAGGGCAATCAACTCGTCGCGCATGGCGAAGCACTGGCTGGCCCAGGCCTCGAAGTCCCCTTTACCTTTAAAAGGCTTTAAAAGGCCTTTTAGAGAGGCCGCGTGTTCCAGCCGCATGAAGGCTGGCTGTTCCAGACCACGGAAGTAGCGAGGTTCGCGGTTCGGGTCGCTCATGCCTGTTCGTCCTCGCCGGTGCTGGCCTCGGCCGGATCGGCGGCAGTGCCTTCGTCGCTGGGAGGTGCGGCTGCGGCAGCGCTATCACTGCGCTGTTGCAGGCCGCGGCGCACGACGGGCGGCGCAAACTTCGAGCGGCGAGCGCCTTCGAGCACGTCCTGCGGCAAGTCGCCGAACTTCTCCAGCGCCGCCCGCGCTGCGGCGTTCTTGGCCGCGAAGTCGTCGCGGGTGCATCCCGAGTAGCGGTACTGCTGGGCCAGGCTGAACAGGCTGCGCAGCGTGTGAGCGCCTTCGTTGAGCCACCGCTCCAATGTCGAGCGATCGATCAGCGCGGTGTGATGGGCGAGGATCAGCTTGCGGGCGATGTCGTCATAGTCGGCCAGGAGATAGACCGCGGCAAAGCCGAGCTGCGCGTTCACGAACAAGGGGAGCTTCACCGGTTGCACGTTGAGGTTCTCGCCCAGGCTCAACGCCGCTGGCACGCCGGCCAATGCCTGGTCCACCTGCTCGCGCAGCGATTGCAACGTGGTCTTGGCCTGGTCGAGCTTTTCCTCGATGCGCAACATCCACCAGTCGCTGTACGGGTCATCCTGTTCCGAGCCGCGCTTCATCTTGTTCATCACGGCGATGTAGCCGTTCAGGCCGACGATGCCGGGTCGCCCCTCGGCGGCGGCGCGGCCATGCCAGATGCGCGATGCGTGGTGGGTGTGAAGCGTCAGCGACATCGCGCTGCGCAAAGAGCCGAGATTGAGTTGCAGAGGTTCGTTGGTTGCCATGGTGTCCGCTCGCTTGGGAAAAGGAGCGGTCAGGATCGGCATGCAGCGGAAGGCAGTCAGTCAACAAACCGAAATGAACTGGTCCCCGGTTGTCGTGGTGGTGGCGGCCCGCAATGCGAGCTATCCCCAGGGGATAGCTCCATCAAACGCCACAGAGCGCTGCTCGCGCAGATGGTGGGTGCGCTCAGGAACCGGACGCCACTGCAGCACCGTGGACAGAAGCACCCAGCCTGTGTCTTTCGGTGTTACGCCTTGCATCACATCTATCCCCAGGGGATAGCTCTACTGACGGCCACGGGCGTCTGCTTCACGCCCTTGTCGCTCGTCGCGCTCAGCTACTGCGCAGAAGGTCGCGCAGCCGGTCGATGTGCTGCCGGGCTACCTCGGGCGGAACTACATTGCGCGGTGGCTCAGGCGGTGCATCTCGTGCAGGGGCAGGTGGCGGTGCTGACCCAGCTTGCCTGGCCCATGCGTTGAACTCGCCACGGATGGCACGTTGGATGATGCCGAACAGGTAGCCTGCCGGGTTGCGGATGGTGCTGCCACGACAGCGATCCGCCCATTCGTCCAGCACGGCCTGGCGTAGCGGGGCATCGACCTGCTGCAATGCCACCATGGCGCCGGCCTGCTGTTCATCTTTCAAGCCGAGAAAGCGATCAGGCAGACGAACTCCCGGCATCGCGCGCGCCTGCCCACGCTCACGCGCGGTAGTACGTACTTCATTAATACGACTACTACGTACAGTACGGTCCTGTTTCGGATTCCGAAGAGCGCCGTCTGCTGCGTGTTTTGGCCCTGCTTCGGAATCCGAAGAGGGCCGATCAGAATTCCGAAGAAGGCTCGGCGCCCCTTCTTCGGAATCGTGAACCGTGTCCTCCTGTGGATAACTCTCCTGCGACCCAATGCCTTGGCTTGCGAGGCGTTCGGCAAGGACCTGCAGCCGCGAGGGCAGCATGCGGCCAGACAGCAGCGGGTCTTCGGCGATCTCATTGAGCGTGTGCAAGCCCACGACCTGAACGGCCCTGGCCGAATGGCCCAGGGCTTGGCTGACGAGCTGCAGGTAGTCCGGGTCGAGCTGCATCGCCTCGAACGGGGTCAGGGGCTCATCGTGCAGGACGTAGAGGTTGCCGAGGATGCGCCCGGTCTTGGGGTCGCGCCTGCGGCGCACGAGACTCAACCAGCGCGTCAGGCGCAACAGCGTCAGCGCCCGTGCCACGGTCTCGTGGGAGGCCTGTCCGGCGCAGGGCATTGACGCGAGCCACGGGCGAAGTTGCTCATACGTCGGAAACGCCGTGACGCCATCCTCGTTGAGCATCATCCGGAAGACTTGCCAGGCATTGCGTTCCAGCGGCGTCAGGCGTCGGTCGAGGAACAGCCGTCGCGGCACGCTCTCGTGCCGATTTCCACTGAACAGGAAACCGTCGCCGGTTGCAGACACAGGAGACGTCGCGGATGCGAAGGCGGGAGCCGGTGCGAGTGGGCGAGGTTTCGGTGCAAGGTCTTTCAGCGCGCTGTCGAACAGATCAGCGAGGGCGACCGGACCTTGGCGTGGTGCTCGTGGTGCAGCGTCGTCCACGGCCATGATTCAACCCAGTCCCTGATCGATCCAGTTCTTGATCGCAGCCCAGACCACCGACAGCGGCAGCTCCATGCCTTCGGCGAGGTCCATTGCCGCATCAAGAACCGAGGTCTCATCCTCCAGCTCGACGTTCCTGCTGCTGGTCACGACCTTCCAGCGCCGCCACAGCTCGGTGTCCTGCTCCTCGTCCAGAACCGGATGGCGCCCCTTGCGTTTGGGCAGGCCGAGAACTTCGCGCCGAAGTGCGACTTCCTGATGTGTCAGCCCGTAGAAGCGGCTCACCATTTCGGTACTGGCACCCAGGCGCAGCATGCGATCGACGGTGGCGATCTCCTTCTCCACGTCCTGCGCCTGTTTGAGCAATCGCCGGAGCACTTCCCGGTTCACCGAGACAGAGCACCAGGAGACGTTGGCATTGGCCAGCACGCTGATCAGCGCCGGATGCTTGAGCGCATCCAGCTCTTCCTCGCCGAACCCCATCGCCTTGCAGCGACGCAGTTGCCCGTTGCGTAGGTCGTAGAGTGCCTGCGCGATGACGGCCTGGTTGAGTGGGTTCGGTGCGGACATGCAGGCCTCCCTCGCTCAGATCCCAGAACCGACAGCGCCGGCTTCCAGATCCAGCAGGCGCCGGGCCAGCCGCAGCAGACGAAACAGCTTGACCAGCGCGGTGTCGCTCAATCGCCGGGCCCCGCCGTCACGACGTTGACCCTGGCCGTGCAACAGCGCTGGCAGGTCTGTGATGAGTTGCCCGCTGTCCAAGCCGACGCCGGCTGGCTGCTGACCGGCCAGGGAAACCAGTAGTGCGAGCACGGCGCGTGCGAGCGGCGACGAAGCCTGGGCTGGGGCACGACACGTGAACCCGATGCCATCAGAACGATCCTCGACACACGCGTCCAGGTCGGCCTCGCCCGCGATCTCGCGCGCGAACTGCGCGATGTGGATGCGCAGGCGGTCGGGTGTGTCGAGGCCAGGGTCGATATACCAGATGTCCGAGATGGGATAGAGGCCACCGGCCTGCACGGGAATCGACTGCAAGACGTTGGCCGAGAAGTCGGGCGGCAGCGCATCGCCCAACTGGTCGGCGACCATGCGCTGGATGGACTGGAGCCGCTCCGTCGTGGGTGCCGGAGAGATGATGTGCTCGTCAAGCAGACCGCCATTCGCTGCCGCAGGGCTGGCTGCGGATGCCTCGCTCGGGGCCCCATCGTCCCGGGGCCTTGTCGGCGCGTCGGCAGAGTGGCCCGCAGAAGGTGCAGTTGTAGTGGGGGGCGGTGCCGGTTCGATCGGCGGCCGTGCGATGGCCCCAGGCTCGGGCAATGCCGGCGGCGCCGATGGCGGGGTTGGGTCGCTGACCAGGGCGCGGTGGCGGCTCTCGGATTCGGTCAGGTCCAAGGCGAGCACGTCGTAGTCGATGCCCAGCAGCTCGGACATCTGACCGATCAACTCGTCCTGCACACGCGGCGGCGAGAACTCGTCGGGCTGGACATCAAATTGCGACAGCGCCTCCAGAAAGAAGCTGTCGAAGTCCAGCGGCAGGGAGCGGCCTTTGGCATAGTGCTCCCACGTGCGTTCGCTGGCTTTGCGCATGACCGACAGCCGCTCGACCTGGTGGCGGCCGAGGCCCCCGTATAGGACGGTCGGGATCGCGGGCAGCAGGTAGCGCACCGCGTCAGCCATGCGGCTGATGTGCGACTGCTGGACTGGGAAGCCGTCGGCGGCCAGGCGGCGGGCCAGCTCGGACTGGCTCAGGGTGGTGCCGCTTTCAGCCTCATAGAACTCGCGGGCTTTCTCGACGCCCAGGGCGCGCTCGATGAACGTGAGGCCGCCGCGTAGTTCGTTCTCGGCGAGGTGCCCGGTCAGGGCGACGATCTCTCCGCGCGCAGGCCACGGCCGGAACAGGCACGATATGCGGAAGAAGCGTTCGTCCTTGGTCTCCGCCCAGAGTTCACGCAGGATCGCCAGCCTGGTGTTGCCGCCGTTGCGGATGATGTAGTGCGCCTCGCCAGGACGGCGTGTGATCGCTGGCGCCGCGTCCAGGCCGCGCTCTCGGATGGAGGCCTTGATTTCATCGTAGGCCGAGTTGCGCTTTTTGCGGGGGTCGTGGTCGTAGGGCCGCAACTGGTCCAGCGTCACGACCATCGGCGTGTCGGCGATCGGGTCGCTCAAGGCCGTGGCCGATGGCCCACTGCGCTCGAACCCGGCGGCAAGCAGCTTGCCGGCCATGTCCTGGGAGGTCATCTCAGCCATGACCACATCCCTCGGCGTTGACGGCCCGGGCCATGCGGGCCTCGCGCTCGGCGCGGCGGATCTGTGCACGGGCGTTGAGATCCGCCCGGTAGTCGCTCGCTGTTGAGCTGGTGTAGATGGCGGCGCAGCCGGCCTTGGTGAACTTGAGGTGTCCGCCCCGTGTGCGCTTGACGTGCCAGCCTTCGCTCACCGCAAACTCAATCAGGGCGCGCAGCCGTTTGTGGCCGCGGGCCAGTTCATGTGCGTTCGCCATGTGACCTCCCGGTTTCAATGGAACGAGGAGGACGGCCGGACACGAGGGCAAATCTGTCTTGCCACTGTGGGAACAGTTCGCCGGCGAGCGCGCGCATGGTGTCGAGCGCGGCGGGCGCAACTCTGCCCGGCGGCTGGCGATGCTCGACGCGATGCACCGGCAGGCCGCGGGTTGCGGCGCGCGGATAGGCCTCGATGGCCGGCACGTCGGTGCTCAGCACGCATATGCCGGCATGGTCCTGGAACAGGTCGCGCAGCGCCTGCTGGATCATCCGTGCATTCGCGGACACGGGGTGGACGCGATTGATGAGCAGGTGCAGGGATGGCGGTTCGATGCCGAGGTGCCGGTATGGCGCGATGTCCTCCAGCAACTGCATGGTGCCGCGTCGCAGTTCGCGGGCAGCGAGAATTTCCGGGGTCACGGGCGACAGCGCCAGGTCAGAGGCGAGCACCGCCATCTCCAACAGCACCGAGCGTGCACCCTGGGTGTCGATCAGCACCAGGTCATAAAGCGGCGCCAGCGCCGGCAGCAGGTGCCGCAGTCTCAGGCGTCCGTCTGGCGCGTGCAGTAGCAACGTGTTCAGTTCACCCCGGTGATCGTTCGAGAGCACCAGGTCCAGGCCCGCGATGATGGTGCGGGACACCAACTGATCGAGGGCGCGTTCGTTGAACGCCAGCAACTCATAGATACCGCCGGCAGCGCGGTGTGCCAGCTCGTAATAGGACGACAAGGTCGGCTGCACGTCGAGATCGAGCAGCAGCACACGCAGCCCCGCGTCCGCGGCGAGGCCGCCGAGGTTGGCGGCCGTAGTCGTCTTGCCTACGCCGCCTTTCGTTGAAATTATGGATACGACCTGCATGGCGCTCTCCGTTTGGCGATGGGAAAATCGAGGGGGAGCGGGTCAGGTCCGGTTGTTGAGGCGTTCGGCGATCCACTGGTCGATCTCGACCGAATCCCAGCCCACGGCGCGCACGCCCAGGCGCAACGCCTGCGGAAACTGGCGCTTCTTCATCAGGTTGTAGATGTGGGCGCGTTTGAAGCCGGACTTCGCTTCAACTTCATCGAGCCGCAGGATGCGGCGCTCGTGCGGTGGCAGTACAGGTATTTGCGACATGGCGGTCACTCCTGAACGCTCAGTGGCGTTTGTTGGCGTGACCTCTATTCAATAGACATGGCTGCGGAAAAACATTGCAAATGCAATCTCCGCGACTGCACATACAAGATGGAAGAATTCACGCGGCTGCGCTACGGACATTCTTCCTGGCATTGGCGAACTTGCCGTTCAAGGTTCGCTCCGTGATGCCCATGGTGCCGCCATAGTGGGCGAGCAATGCGGTGACGATGGCCTCCTGCGTCTTGAAGCTGGAGTACGGCACGCCGGATGGGGATTGGCTCAGCATCAGCGTCAGCATGCCGCCGATGATGTTCAGGTATGTAGTTTCCGCCCGATCACTGATCACGCACTGCTTGGGAGCCAGCAGTACGGCGGACTGCTTTAGCAAGACTTCGTGTTGCTGTTGCAGTTCGCGCATCTCGCGTCGGCTATGGTCCAGCGCGGCCTGCAGAGCCAGCCGTTCCAGCAGGATTGCCTGTCCTGTCTCGATGGTGATGAAGGGATGCACCATGCGCTCGCCGCGACTGAACAGAAATCCCGGCCGATGCTCGGGATAGTGGGTGCGCATCCACCGCTTCAGATCGACATGGCGGACGGTCAGATCGAGTGAACTCACCAGATCTGGGTCATTAAGTGTGATCCCGTTCTTGCCGAAGGGTAGTTCGGCGTTGAGGATACCGTCGTAGATGCGTTCCGAGTACAGCCGACACTCGTTCCATCGCGGGCAGTCCAACATCTGCGGCAGACAACGCGGTGATGCGATCGATGCGACGATCACCGCTTCGTACCGCAACAACCCAGCCCACCGTATGGCAGCTTCGATGGGACGATAGAACACCTTTGATAGTGGTGGCTCCTTGTGCATGTTTTCGTCTCCTTTCGGAAGCGCTACATCACCGGCTCCTTCTTGCCCCACCAAGGGGCTGTTTTTTCGTTATGCCTGTGGCTGATGCCTGGGGCGATGCCCTGGAACATGGACGGAAGAGATCATGGCACCCGTCACAGGTGGTTCTCTCTTGCTCGATATGCAAGAATTGACCAGTTGCCGGTCCGTCGAGTAATAAGGAAGAAGCACGCTCGACAATTGCGCTCACGGTGCCAGCGTCATGGGGTGCGTCAAGCACATCAAGACCGATTCGATATGGTCTGATATCCCCACGGTTTCACAAGGCGCAGGGGATTGCATCCGCTGCTCCACGTCCAGAGGGACCTGGAGAAATCCGCGCATGTCATGCTTGTTTCGGCATCCTGATATATCGACATAGCATCTTGCGGCGAAGCATTTTGCTTGGTTCAATCCAACGCACTTTGCGTTCACGCGCCTGCGGTGTGGGCCAAACATGGTCACATCGCATCAGGATGCAGTGCAGTTCTATCGCCCGCTAGGCATCCTGCCTTCCCTTGAACTAGTCCGTGGTGCGAGAAGGCATCCGCCGCTCTTGATAGAAGCATCTTGCTGCCGCGATGACTTTGATGGGCGTGATGCGCGGAACATAGTCCAAGAACTCGACGGCGGTATGCCGCGAAGCCATGAATGACTTGCCCGCTGATTCTTATCCATTAATTCAATAATTGTTGTACTATCGAATCATGAACGAAGATCAAGCCGTTTCCGCCCTGAGCGCCTTGGCGCACACCCAGCGCCTGCGTGTGTTCCGCGCCCTGGTCGTCGCCGGCCCGGAAGGACTCACGCCCAGCGTGCTGGCCGACCAGCTCGACGTGGCCCGCAACACCTTGTCCTTCCATCTGAAGGAACTGGCCCACGCCGGCCTCGTCAGCATCGAGCAGCAAGGCCGCAACCTGATCTATCGCGCCGAATACGACCACATGAACGGCCTGATCGGCTACCTGACCGAGCATTGCTGCCAAGGCGGAGTGTGCGAGGTTTCCGAATCCACCCGCTGCGACTGCTGACGCCATGACCGACACGATCTACAACGCATTGTTCATTTGCACGGGTAATTCCGCCCGCTCCATCCTTGCCGAAGGCATGCTCAACGAGCTGGGCAAGGGCCGCTTCCACGCTTATTCGGCGGGCAGTCACCCCAAGGGCGAGGTTCATCCGCTGGCACTTGCCACGCTGGAGCGGCTGCACCTGCCGACGACCGGCTACCGCAGCAAGAGCTGGGACGAGTTCGTGGCACCGGGTGCGCCGGTGTTCGACTTCATCTTTACAGTTTGCGACAACGCTGCTGGGGAGGCTTGCCCGCTGTGGCCGGGCAAGCCGGTGTCGGCGCATTGGGGCGTCCCTGATCCGGCAGCCGTCGAGGGCACTGAGGAGCAACAGCGCAAAGCGTTCCTCGACGCCGCGATCACGCTGCGCCGACGCATTGAACTGTTCCTGTCGCTGCCGCTCCAGCGCCTGGACGCCATGTCGTTGCAGCGCGAGCTGCGCGACATCGGCCGCCAGTAAGGGCGGCGCGATGACTACAGAAACCGAAGCGGCCGGTCACGCGCCGGCCGCATCTGCCATGAGCAGCTTCGAGCGCTATCTGACCCTGTGGGTGCTGCTGTGCATCGTTGCCGGCATCGCGCTGGGCCAGTTCGCGCCGGGCGCGTTCCAGGCCATTGGCCAGCTGGAAGTCGCCCAGGTCAACCTGCCGGTGGGCTTGCTGATCTGGGTGATGATCGTGCCGATGCTGCTGAAGGTGGACTTCGGCGCACTCGGCCAGGTCAGGCGACACTGGCGCGGCATCGGCGTCACGCTGTTTGTGAACTGGGCGGTCAAGCCGTTTTCGATGGCGCTGCTGGCGTGGATCTTCATCCGCCATGTCTTCGCACAGTGGCTGCCGGCCGGGCAGCTGGACAGCTACATCGCCGGGCTGATCCTGCTGGCCGCCGCGCCCTGCACGGCGATGGTGTTCGTGTGGAGCCGGCTGACCGGCGGCGATCCGGTGTTCACGCTGTCGCAGGTGGCGCTGAACGACACCATCATGGTGTTCGCCTTCGCGCCCGTCGTCGGCCTCCTGCTGGGCCTGTCGTCGATCATCGTGCCATGGGCCACGCTACTGGTGTCGGTCGCGCTCTACATCGTCATTCCTGTCATCCTCGCGCAGCTCTGGCGCCGGGCGCTGCTGCGCCGGGGTCAGGTTGCGTTCGACCGGGCGCTGGAACGTATTGGCCCGCTGTCGATCGCCGCGCTGCTACTGACGCTGGTGCTACTGTTCGCCTTTCAGGGAGAGGCCATTATCCGGCAACCGCTGGTGATCGCCATGCTGGCGGTGCCGATCCTGATCCAGGTGTTCTTCAATTCCGGGCTGGCGTACTGGCTCAACCGCAAGGTAGGCGAGAAGCACAGCATCGCCGGCCCCTCGGCACTGATCGGCGCGAGCAACTTCTTCGAGCTGGCCGTGGCCGCCGCCATCAGTCTGTTCGGCTTCCACTCGGGCGCGGCGCTGGCCACCGTGGTTGGCGTGCTGATCGAGGTGCCGGTGATGCTGCTGGTGGTGCGCGTGGTCAACCGCTCGCGCGGCTGGTACGAGCGCCAAGCGTAATCATGGACAACACCATCCCGCGCTCTCGCGGCTGGCTGATTCCCTCGCTCGGACTGACGCAGATCGTCGCGTGGGGGTCGATGTTCTACGCCTACGGCGTCCTGATGCAGCCCATGCAGGACGAACTCGGCCTGTCCAAGCCCGCCATCGTCGGGGCTTATTCGGTGGCCTTGCTGATCTCGGGACTGCTTTCGACCGCGGCCGGCAGCATCATCGACCGCATTGGTGGACGTCTGCTGATGGGAAGCGGCGCCTTGCTGGCCGCCGTCATGCTCGCGTGCCTCTCGCGGGTACACAACGCGACGGAGCTTTACCTCGTGTGGGCCGGTATCGGCGTGGCCATGAGCGCGACCTTGTACCAGCCGGCCTTCGCGGTCATCACGCAGGTCCATGGCAGCAACTATCGCCGGGCGATCACGCACCTGACGTTGTTCGGCGGTTTCGCCAGCACGGTATTCTGGCCGCTGACGCAAACGCTGTTGCAACACGTCGGCTGGCGCGAGGTCTGGTTGATCTATGCGGCCGCGAACCTGCTGATCTGCCTGCCCATCCATGCCAGCCTGCCAAAGGGACGCGGCCCGGCACACGGCACACCCCCAGCGCGGACGGAAACCCGATCCCGCAATCTCACCGCGGTCATGCGCGAACCGGTGTTCTATCTCGTCACGGCGGCTGTGACGCTGAATGCACTGGTGTTCGCGGCGATGTCGCTGCACATGATCCCAGTCTTGCAGGCACATGGCATCTCTGCCGCAAATGCGGCCTGGGTCGGTGCGCTGATCGGGCCAATGCAGGTACTCGGCCGTGTGGTGCAAGCCACGGTCGGCAAGCGGGCCAGCACGCGCCAGGTCGGCATGGCGGCCATCAGTCTGCTGCCGCTGTCATTGCTCCTGCTCTTTGCTTCCGAGCAGTGGCTGCCGGTGTATGTCGTGTTTGCCGCGCTCTACGGCATCGGCAATGGCGTCATGACGATCGTACGAGGCGCCTTGCCCGCCGAGCTGTACGGTCGGGCCGCTTATGGCGCCATCAGCGGCGCGATGGCGACACCCGTGCAGATCGCAGTGGCCGCCGGCCCCTTCGTGGCCTCGCTGCTGTATTCCGCCGGCAACGGCTATCCCGGCACGCTGCTGGCCCTGACCGGCATCAGCGCGGCGGGCGCGATCCTGTTCGGCTATGTGATCAGGCATCTGCGCCAGCAATCCATGCTTCTCTCGAACGAAGGCACCTCGACATGAGCCACATCACGATCTACCACAATCCCGATTGCGGCACGTCACGCAACGTCCTCAGCCTGATTCGCAACAGCGGCGAGGAACCGGCTGTCATCGAATATCTGAAGACACCGCCCGACCGCGACATGCTGAAGGCGCTGATCGCCGCGATGGGCATCCCGGTACGCGCGGTGCTGCGCGAGAAAGGCACGCCGTATGCGGAACTCGGCCTGGGAGATCAGAAGTGGAGCGACGAGCAATTGATCGACTTCATGCTCCAACATCCGATCCTCATCAACCGACCTATCGTGGTCACGCCGCTGGGCACGCGCCTGTGCCGCCCGTCGGAAACAGTGCTCGACATCCTGCCGCAACCGCAGCGCGGCGCGTTCAACAAGGAAGACGGCGAGCCGGTAGTGGATGTGGAGGGCCGTCGTGTCTGAATCCCGTCTCGACCTGCCGAACATCGACGCCGCATTGCTCCAGCCGCCGGACATGGAACGGCTACTGGCACCCGAACGTTCCACCCATGCGCCACGCTTCCTGCTGCTCTACGGCTCGCTGCGCGAACGCTCGTTTAGCCGACTGGCCGCCGAAGAGGCAGCCCGCGTGCTGCGGGCGTTGGGCGGCGAGACGCGGCTGTTCAACCCGTCGGGCCTGCCGCTGGTGGATGACGCGACCGAGGATCATCCCAAGGTCAGGGAACTGCGCGAACTCGCGCAGTGGGCCGAGGGTATGGTGTGGAGTTCGCCGGAGCGCCATGGCGCGATGTCCGGCCTGATGAAAACGCAGATCGACTGGATTCCGCTGTCAGTCGGCGCGGTGCGTCCGACTCAGGGCAAGACGCTGGCAGTGATGCAGGTGTCGGGCGGCTCGCAATCTTTCAATGCTGTCAATCAGATGCGCGTGCTGGGCCGCTGGATGCGGATGCTGACCGTCCCCAACCAGTCCTCGGTCGCCAAGGCGTATCAAGAATTCGATGAAGCGGGACGCATGAAACCGTCGGCCTACTACGACCGCATTGTGGACGTGATGGAGGAACTGATGAAGTTCACGCTGCTCACGCGCGATGCGTCGCCGTATCTGGTGGACAGGTATAGCGAGCGCAAGGAAAGCGCCGAGGCGTTGACCAAGCGCATGCAGCAGGCGGTAATCTGATAACCCCTGATTCCATTCGCCTATCGCCGCACGACGGCCTTGGCCACTGGAGGCCCCATTGCATCGCGACAGCATCGTAGGGCGGTGCGACTGCGAAAAGAGCAGTCCTTGGACTTCAATGGAAGTCGTTGGATGAACTTTGTTGCCGAGGGCGAAAAACAAGGCTATAATTCAGGCCTTCGCTGCTCACCACAGCGGAGAAAGTGATTGGGAAACAGAGACTTATCGCTCTAGTGCATGACTCGTTTCCCGCTCCAATCCCAAAGGGAAGCAGCGCTTCCCTTTTTCTTTCTCGGGATTGCCTCCGGGTTGTGGCCATGTCGGTGACGACGGTCGCAACGAATGCGGATACAATCCAGCATCGTCACCTGGCGGGGTGGCAGAGTGGTTATGCAGCGGCCTGCAAAGCCGTGTACGCCGGTTCGATTCCGACCTCCGCCTCCAGTCTCAAGCAAAACGGCGCCCGATGTGGCGCCGTTTTGCTTTTCGGCCTTTCCCTAATTCAGCTTCTTTGGGATATCGCGGATTTTTTGCGACTTCTCTCACATTGGCCTGCGTGGTGCGCGTGTTACATTACGTCAGGCCGTACCGCATTCGGGACGACGCTTGGCGTGGCAATCCACCTCGCGTAGTTGTATTCCGATGCACTCTCCTTGCCGTGGAGCGTTGCGCCGCAATTGGCGCCCGCGCGTCGCGGTCTGCTCTTCCCGTACTATCCGTCTCTTCCTTGTGCCCTTCGCGGGGGCATGATCTCGTCGTGCGATGCCCGTAAGGGCGGCCACGAGGGGCGGGTGGTCCCCAGAACATCGAGACAACCATAAAGGAACCCCAGACGCATGCATCACGCCACCCCGCTCATCAGCACAATCGTCGGCGGTATCGTGCTGGCGTTCATTCTGGGTGCGATTGCCAACAAGTTCAGGCTGCCACCGCTGATCGGCTATCTTTGCGCGGGCATCGTCGTGGGGCCGCACACGCCTGGCTACACGGCTGATCAGACGCTCGCGCCGGAGCTCGCGGAGCTCGGCGTGATCCTGCTGATGTTCGGCGTCGGGCTGCATTTCTCGGTCAAGGACCTGATGGCCGTGAAGCGAATCGCCATTCCCGGGGCGATCGTCCAGATCAGCATTGCCACGGCTCTCAGTATGTTGGTGGCCTGGGGATTCGACTGGTCCTGGGGGCAAGGGCTCGTGTACGGACTGGCACTGTCGGTGGCCAGTACCGTGGTGCTGCTGCGCGCGCTGCAAGAGCGCGATTTGATCGAGTCACCACAAGGCCGCATTGCCGTGGGCTGGCTGATCGTTGAAGATCTGGCGATGGTGCTGACGCTGGTGTTGCTGCCGGCCATGGCGCGCTTGCTTGGTGGCGGTGATGCCAATGCGACAGCGCCGACCACGATGGAGGTACTGATCGAGGTCCTCTCCACGCTTGGCAAGGTGGCCGCGTTCGTCGCGGTGATGCTGGTGATTGGCCGGCGCTTCATTCCGTGGATGCTTGAGCGCATTGTCTGGACCGGTAGTCGCGAGTTGTTCCGTCTTGGGGTGCTGGCCACCGCGCTGGGTGTGGCCTTCGGCGCCTATGCGTTGTTCGGCGTGTCGTTTGCCCTCGGCGCCTTCTTCGCGGGTATGGTGCTGGCCGAATCGGAATTCAGCCATCGCGCGGCAGAGGAATCACTGCCGCTGCGCGATGCCTTCTCGGTGCTGTTCTTCGTCTCGGTGGGCATGCTGTTCGACCCAATGGTGCTCGTCAACGACCCCTGGGGTGTGCTGGCGACGCTCCTGATTATCGTCGTCGGCAAGTCGCTCGCCGCGCTCGGCATCGTGAGGGCCTTTGGCCTGAATAACCGGACCGGTCTGACGATTGCCGTGAGCCTCGCACAGATCGGCGAGTTCTCCTTCATTCTGGCCAGCCTCGGTGTCTATCTGGACATCCTGCCAGAGCGGGGGCAGGCGCTGATCCTTGCGGGTGCATTGCTGTCGATCGTGCTCAATCCCGTGCTGTTTCACCTGCTCGACCGCTACACCGCGCGCGAAGACAAGCAGGGCGATCCGCAACCTGCCTGATCGGTTGCCGCATAATGCTGTCAGGCGCCGAGACTTGGCGCCACGCCTCGCAGGTACTCGGTAAACGCAAGCAGCCCCTGGGTGGGAAACTTGTCCTGGTGGACGACCAGCTGGAGCGGGCGGATCACGCGGGGCAGGTCGCTTCGTAGTGCGACGAGCAGCCCACGCTCGATTTCGTCGCGTACGACGTGCAACGACAGGCAACTGACGCCGAATCCGCTCATGACGGCGCGCTTGATGGCTTCCGCATTGCCGAGTTCCAGTGCAAAGCGCAGCGCGCCCAGTTCGGGTACCAGGCGGGCCTCGATGATTTCACGCGTGCCGGAGCCTGGTTCTCGCACGATCCAGTCTGCGTCGCGCAGCATGTCGTGAAACTGCGGCGATTGTTCTCCCGCGACGGCCAACGGATGCGTAGGCCCAACGATCACCACCATCTCGTCATCGCACCAGTGCACGCTGCGCAGATCGCGCTCCTGGCTCGTGCCTTCTATCAGGCCGATGTCGGCCTCGAACTTCATCAGTGACTGCAACACATCCTGCGTGTTGCCGATGCGGAGGTCGAGTGCGCATGGGCCAGTCTGGGCATTGCGGAAGCCCGCCAGCAAGGCGGGCAGGATATAGCTGCCGATGGTGTTGCTGGCGGCGATGCGCAGTTGGACGCCACCTTCCGAGGCGAAGCGCTCCAGTTCCTGCGCCTGATCGAGTAGCGATAGTGCGCGGGGAAAAAACTGCCGTCCCGCTTCATTGATCGCAAGGCGTCTGGCCACCCGGTCGAATAGCGCCCCGTTCAGTGCCCGCTCGAGCTCGGCCAGCGATGCGCTGACGGCCGATTGCGACATCGCAAGGGCGTCGGCCGCGGCGATCGTGCTGCCGTGCTGGGCCACAGCCACGAACACCTGCAGTTGGCGCAAGGTAAGGCGTAGCGGGCGCTGATCCATGATTTATCGATATTTAGGGTTATGGCTACCAATATTACCCGTTTTACGGGTTAGATGTACGCCGATACCCTACATGGCATCCAACGAGAATCAGTTGCCGCCATGTCTTCCACGCCTGCTACCCCCGCGATTTCCCAGACTCCGCAGTCGGCGCTGGCGCTCTGGCGCATGAGGCTCATCACGCTCTTACCGCTTGGCGCCATTGCGTGGATCTCCATGGTCCTCGCCGATCACCCCGCGATTGCCCATTACGGCCTTTCTGCCCTGACCCTGGCGATGGGCGCCGGCATGGTGGCTGCCAATACGATGCCGAAACACTGGCTCGCGCCGCTTGCCCCCGGGATGCAGTTCGCGCGCCATCATCTGTTGCGCCTGGGTGTCGCCCTGTACGGCCTTCGCCTGACATTCGGCGCAATTGCGGCGCTTGGCGTCGGTGGGGTGGTGGTGCCGCTGACGATGCTCGTCGCCACGCTGCTTTTCGGCACGTGGGTCGGATCGTCGTTCTTCGGGTTGAGCCGTCGCGAAGCCATCCTGGTCAGCGCCGGTAGTGCAGTTTGCGGAGCGGCGGCGGCGATTGCGGTGTCGTCGGTCGTGCGTACCGATGACCGGCAAACGGCTGTGGCGGTGGCCACGGTGGTGCTTTTCGGAACGGTGGGGATGTTGCTTTACCCCTGGCTCTACGAGCTCGCCACGCAACACTGGCACCTTGCCATCAGCGAACGGAGCTTTGGCATCTTTACCGGCGCCACGCTGCATGAAGTGGCCCAGGTGATTGCCTCGGGAAAGATGGTCAGCGATGGCGCGGCCGATGCGGCGGTGGTCGCGAAGATGGTGCGCGTGCTCGCACTGGGCCCCCTGCTGCTGGTCATGGCGCTGTGGCCTCGCACGAGCTGGTCGCAGGCGTCCGGTGGCTCGCGCAATCTGCGTGGGCTGCTCCGGTCGGTGCCTTGGTTTGCGTTGGGGTTCGTCGCTGTGATGGCGCTGAATTCAGCCCAGATGGTGCCGGCGGACTGGAAGCCTGCCCTGATCGGCTTCGATAACTGGATGCTGGCTTGCGCCATGCTTGCCATCGGCCTGCACACCCGCATCGGAGATCTGCTTCGCGCTGGCCGCAAGCCACTGGCGTTGGCGGGCGTCCTCTTCGTGTTCCTGATGGTCGTTGGTGCTGCGCTTTGCGCGCTGCTGGTCTGAGGAGAGCCTGGTGCGGCCGACGGGACTCGAACCCGTAAGCCCGGAAGGCGGCAGATTTTAAGTCTGCTGAGTCTACCAATTTCTCCACGGCCGCACGGCAAGCCCGGTATTGTGGTGGCTTAGCCTGCCGGACGCAAGCTGTTCAACTTGCGACAGAAGTGATGTGCCTGTTACCGGTGGTAACAATGTAGCGCTCGCCGTTTCACCTGAAAAAGCGTGAGCCTCTACAATTCGGTTATCAGAACCCAAATTCCAAGAGGCACGATCATGAAACGTTGGTTGTTCGCAGCATTCGGTGTGACCGCCGCGCTGATGTCGGGCGCTGCAATGGCACATGTGAGCGTTGGCGTGGCGATCGGCGTGCCGGGCGTGGTGATTGGTGCTCCGGCCTATTACCCGCCAGCGCCGGTCTACTATGCACCGCCGCCGGTGATGGTCGCGCCTGGACCCGCCTACTATGGTCCTCCTCCCGTCGTGGTGCGGCCGGCTCCGGTCTACTATGGTGGCTACGGTTACTACCGCGGTGGGCCCCGCTACTACTACGGCCCGGGCTGGCATGGTCGCGGCCACGGTCATGGCCGCTGGCATGACTGATTGACCGGCAGGATGTCATCCGAGAAAGAAGCCCCTGACTGGGGCTTCTTTCATTTCTGGCGGTCACTGGCAGGCGTGCTCTCCGGTGCCTTCGGGGTTGCCGGGTGTCTTGCGTGCGTGACAATGCGTCAAGTCGTGCGTCGGGTGAAGGTCTTTCACATTTTGCCGCTGTCGTGGAATGCATCGGCCCGCCCCGGGGGGCGATATACTTGCGCCTTATCCCTGACATGAATCGATGGAGAGAGGTAATGCAGCAAAAAACCGTACTGACGGCAGATGACGTGAAGAAGGTGATGGCCGCTGCCGAGGCCGAAGCCCTGGCCAACAACTGGGCCGTCACGATTGTGGTCGTCGATGACGGTGGTCATCCGCTGGCAATGCAGCGTCTGGATGGCGTGGCGCCGATCTCGGCCTACATCGCCACGGAGAAGGCGCGCACCGCATCGCTGGGTCGCCGTGAATCCAAGATCTACGAAGACATGATCAACAATGGCCGCTACTCGTTCATGACCGCCCCGGTACTGAACGGCATGCTGGAGGGCGGTGTGCCTATCGTCGCCAATGGCCAGGTGGTGGGCGCGGTTGGTGTGTCGGGCGTGAAGTCGACCGAAGACGCACAGATCGCACGCGCTGGTATTGCTTCGCTGGGCCTCTGATCGCCCGAAGCAAAAAGCCCCGCGAACGCAACGCCCGCGGGGCGGTATAAAAAGGCGGCATGGCTGGCGTGGTCGGCACGGCAAGGGGTTTGGAGTTGCTTGCTATGCCGGGGATCCAATCGACTGGCTACTGCCCAACGCCCCGGTACGGGGCGGTCCCCACAAAAGTCTTTGCATGCCCGACCTTTCGGTCCGGGCCACCTGACCAGATCACTTGGTCAGAATCAGTTTCCCGTAGCGCGTGACACGCAGCGTATAGACGTTCCCGTTGTGCAGGATCGGCAGCGTCGTCGCGCCGTGCATGATGGCTTCCAGCGGAACGGGCTGCGCGGTGCTGCCGACGGCCGGCGCGTCCTGGCGCATTAGTGCTTCCAGGCGAGCGGGCAGGGCGGCGACCGCCGATTTGACCGATTCGATTGCTGACGAGGCCGTCGATGTCTCGCGCCTGTCCTGCTGGACAACCTCCACGCGGCGCAGTGACAGACGGCGGCGCGTGACTTCACGCGGTTGCGACATCGGCAGGCTCAGGGTGCTCATGGTCTTCTCCGTACGAAGTATTCAAAGGTGTCGGTGACGATGGAGAGGATCATAAATGAGAATTGTTATCATTACAAGCGAGATCGCAATTCGTTACACCCGCATCAGTCTTCGAACACGGCTCCTGAGCAGATAAGGCGTCGATCACTAAAAAACAAGGGCACCCCGAGGGGTGCCCTTGTTGCGATGACACAGTTGCGCGACCGGTCTAGTGCTTCGGTTCGGTAATGAACCCGATCTTGCCAAGGCCGCCGTGCTGCGCCGCGGCCATGACCTGGGCGACGCGCTCGTAGCGAACTTCGCGGTCCGCGCGCAGATGCAACTCCGGCTGCGGCTGCTGCAAGGCGGCTTCCGCAATGCGCTGATCCAGCGTGGCGTCGTCAACTTCCTGCTGGTTCCAGAACACCTTGCCTTGGGCATCGATCGAGACGTTGATGCTCTGCGGCTTGGAGTCGTTGGGCTGGTTAGTCGCGCGCGGCAGGTCGATCTTCACCGCGTGATTGATGACGGGAATTGTGATGATGAAGATGATCAGCAGCACCAGCATGACGTCGACCAGCGGCGTCATGTTGATCTCGCTCATCACCTCGTCATCGTCTCCGTCGAGCGTGCCGAATGCCATGATGCTTTCCTTCCTGCGTCTGCCGGGCAGACTTAGTTCTTGACGGCCAGGCGGACCGACGCGTCATCGGCGCGGACGCCACCAGTGGTCGGGCGCACACGGGCGCCGGTCACGAAATAGGCGTGCAGGTCGTGCGCGAAGCGGTTCAGCTTACTGATGACGCCCTTGTTGCCGCGGCTCAGCGCGTTATAGCCGAGCACGGCCGGGATCGCCACGGCCAGGCCGAAGGCGGTCATGATCAGTGCTTCGCCCACTGGGCCGGCAACCTTGTCGATGGTCGGCACGCCGGAGGCGCCAATGCCGATCAGCGCGTGGTAGATGCCCCACACAGTGCCGAACAGGCCGACGAACGGGGCCGTCGAACCCACCGACGCCAGAATGGCCAGACCTGACTGCATCCGCGCCACGGCTTCGTCGATCGCGCTCTTGAGCGAACGGGTCAGCCAGTCCGAGATGTCGAGTGCGTCATGCAATTGCGGCTGGCTGGCGCGGTGATGCTGGGCCGCCTCGCGGCCGGTGACGGCCAACATGCGGAACGGGTTGGCATCGTTGGCGCCGAGCGTGTCGAGCGCGTGGTCGAAATCGTCGGAATGCCAGAAGCGCTTTTCCGCGCCGTGCGCCATCTTCTTGAGGCGGATCAGATCCCACGCCTTGGTGAGGATCACGATCCACGACAGCAGCGACATGATCAGCAGAATGATGGCGGTCGCGCGCATGACGAAATCGCCTTGCGACCAGAGGTGGGAAAGTCCGAGGTCCTGCATGGTGGTTCCTGAAAAGGGTCAGTGTAAGGAAGTGTCGGAAAGATTCCGGGAAATCAGTTCAGTTCGAAATTGATCGGCTGCTTAGCGGTTACCGCCACGGCACGACCATTATCCATATAGGGCTTGCAACGCATGGCCTGCACCGCATTGACCGCCGCCGTATCCAGGCGTGTCGATCCGCTCGACGTGACAATGGCCGTCTTTACCACACGGCCGGTCTCGTCCGTGGTCAAACTCACCACGGTCTTGCCGGTTTCGCCCATCCGGCGCGACTGCGACGGATACGTGACCTGCGGCGGCGAACATGCGATCTCGCCGATACCCACTGCACGCGGTGCGGCATTCGCCGGGGCGGCAGGCGCAGCGGGCTCGGGAGCGGGCGCCGGTGGCGCAGGCGGAGCGGGCGGTGCTTCGATCGCGGTAGGCGAAGGCGGCAGCGATGCCACGGGCGTAGGCGTGGGTTGCGGCTTGGGCGGCGTCGGGCGTGGTGTCACGACCTTGACCTGCTTGGGCGGTGTTTGCGGCTGCTGCTTGGGCGGCTCTGGCGCCGGCGGCTGCTGCGGAGGTTCCATCGGGATGATACGGGCGATGATCTCGGGGGCGATGACAGCTTCAGTCATCTTGCGAGCCAGCCCGCTCTGGATCAAATACAGCAGTCCTGCGTGGAACAGCAGGACCGCGATGGTGATCTTGAAGAAACGTTGATCGAACATGTGAAGAACGACAGGTGCACGCCAGATGGCGCAATCACTTGCGGTAGAACAGGATCAGCGAGATGCCACATCCGACCAGCAGGCTCAATAGCAGTTCCATGATGATAACGCTCCAGAAATAGATACCTCGAAGAAACCGGTTCCCGGGGGGAGCGCCACTCTTGGGTAGCGTATCAGGGTGACAGTATAAACGATAATGATTCTTATTTGTTGCGCATTGTGCAATGCGTGATCGGGATTCTTTCCATCCTCGGATGCGCGCCGCATCAATCGGCACTCCGGGGTTGCGGGTGCGTTACGTGGGCCAGCTCGCGTAACGCAACGTCTCGCCGATGCTCCACACCCGCAAAACCGCGCTAGGATTAACAACTACAGCCATTAGCGGCAGACACGGCACAGGTGCAGCGCGTTCCCCGCGGTCCGGACGCCGAATGCCCCGTGCGAAGGGAACTGGCAATGGACTTTACCCGTTTTGCTGATGACGACCGCATGATGGACGACCGCACCACGCTGTTGCGCGCCTCGTCCGGCGTCGCGGGGACGTCGCCGCTGGACTGGATGTGCGCGCAGTTCGCGCTGCGCGTGGTCTGCGCACTGGGTCCCCGCTTCAATCTGCGCAGCAATATCAATGACGTGCTCACCGTCAGCGCGCAGGAAATGGTCTGGCCCTACGGCGTGGTGCTGCGCGTGCAGCGGTTTCTGTCGGCGCGCTGTGCCGACATGCCGGCGTGGAAGGGGGCCGCAAGGCTTTCCCCGGAAGAATTTCTCGATCGCCATGGCCAATGGAACAGCGCCTTCGATGAAAGTGCGCTGTTTTACTACCTCGACGAGTACGTCAAATACCACGCCAAGGACATGTTTGCCGTGTTCGCGGCCTCATCCGCCGCCATAACGGCGAGGCTCGATGGCGAACGCGTGCTGCTGGTGCGCAACATCGACATGCTCAGCCACGTGCTCAACCTGCCCGAGCATGAGCGCAAGTTGCTGCTGTTCGCGGCGCTGGCGAAGTACAAGCGCGATCTTCGCGCGGTGATGGTTGACTGCAAGGTCGCTCACAGCCAGGAAGCGTTCCAGATCCTGGCGGGCCTGACTGGTGCCAGCCCCGGCGATATTGCCGTCTCGCTGCGCCCGGGTTCGCGGCTCGAAACCCTCAATCTGATCGAGCAACCCCTGCCGGAAAACAGCGTGACCGATCTGGGCGACTTGATGCGTCTGTCCGATCGCCTGTTGCACGTCCTACTCGGTAACTACGCCAGCGAGGCGGACATGATGGCCGTGTTCACGCGGCCAGCCGCACCGCCGACGCTGGGGACGAGCGACTATCCGCATGTGGAAGCCGACGCCCGTTACCTCACGGCGCTGATGGCCAATGCCACGCGCCAGAATGCCACCGGCGTCAATGTCCTGATCTATGGACCGCCCGGCACAGGCAAGACCGAGTTCGCGCGACTGATCGCGCGTGAGGCCGAGTGCGAGCTTTATGAAGTCGACTGTTTCGATCGAGACGGCAACAGCCTTTCGGGCAAGGATCGGTATCGGTCGCTGCAGGTCTCGCAGGCCTTTCTGCGCGGGCGGCCGCGCACAGCCCTGCTGTTCGACGAAGTGGAGGACGTATTCCCGGGCAGCGCGCGCGAGCTGATGAGCCTGTTCGGCCAGGAAGACACGCGCGGTTCGGTCAACGGCAAAGCGTGGGTCAACCAGACGCTGGAACAGAATCCGGTGCCAGTGATCTGGATCTCGAATTCGATCCGGCAGATCGATCCGGCGTACTTGCGCCGCTTCCAGTTCCATCTGGAGCTGAAGATCCCGCCGCCGCTGGTGCGCGAGAACATTATCCGCAAGCACCTGGGCGGTCTGGCCGTCAGTGATGCCTTCATCGCCACGCTGGCAGCCCGCAAGACGCTGACACCGGCGCAGGTACAGTCAGCCGCGCGGTTCGTGGAGCTGGCGCGACCCGATGTCGAGGAACCCGTGGAAGCGCTGATCCTGCGGCAGCTTGAACACGCGGATCGCGCCATGGGATTGCAGCCCGAAGCGGAGGCACGTCCTGTGGTGACGCACTACCGCCTGGACAATCTGAATCTGGAAACGCGCTACGCGGTGAACAAGATCGTGCAGGCCCTCGGCGCGCGCAAGCGCGGCACGCTCTGCTTCTATGGGCCGCCGGGCACCGGCAAGACCGCGTTGGCCGAGCACATCGCCGCCGAGCTAGATCTGCCGCTTATGATTCGCCGCGCCTCCGACCTGATGAGCAAGTATGTGGGCGAGACCGAGCAGCAGATCGCGGCCATGTTCGCGCGCGCGGAGGAGGACGGGGCGGTGCTGCTACTGGACGAGGCCGACAGCTTTATGCAAAGCCGCCAGCAAGCGGTGCGCAACTACGAGGTGTCCGAAGTCAACGAGATGCTGCAGGGCATGGAACGCTTCAACGGCATCTTTATCTGCACCACCAATCTGTTCGATCGGATCGACGAAGCCGCGCTGCGGCGGTTCTCGTTCAAGATTCGCTTCCAGGCGCTCAAGCCGGCGCAACGGATCTCGATGTTTGTCGACGAAGCACTCGATGGCGATGCGACGAACATGACCGACGGCATTCGCCGGGAACTCGATGGAATGGATTGCCTGACACCGGGCGACTTCGCGACAGTCAAACGGCAGTGCGTGGTGCTTGGCGAAGCGCTGACGCCCGAGGAATTCCTGGCGCAGCTACGTCAGGAACACGCCGTGAAGCCCGAGGTGCGGCATCACAAGCCGCTGGGCTTTATTCAGTAGCTGGCGCAGGTTCGATCACGACCGTCTCGGCGTTGGCCTCTACATGAAGCAGCGCCGCGGCCATTTCGCGCAGATGGGCGGCGTCCTTGGTGGACAGGTAGCGCACGCTCGGCGCCGTGTCAGGGCTGGCCGCGAGGTCGAACTCCGCGAGCTTGCGTGCGAGTTGGCGTGCGATGGCCACGCCCGTGTCGATCAGCGCCAGTCGTCCGTCGACCAGGTCATCAATCGTTTCCGACAGGAACGGGTAGTGGGTGCAGCCCAGTACGAGGGTGTCGGCGCCAGCCTCGAGCATCGGTGAGAGCAGGGTACCCAGCGTTTGGCGGACCGTGTCGCTCGACACATCACCTTGCTCGATCAGCGGTACCAGGCCGACGCCTGCCTCGCAGAGAAAGCGACTCTCATTGCCGAGCGAGGTCAGCAGCCGGTTGAACTTGGCGCTCTTCAGTGTGTTGGCCGTGGCCAGCACGCCCACCACCTTGCTGCGGCTGGCCGCGGCGGCGGGTTTGAGTCCCGGTTCCACGCCGATAATCGGCACGGCAAGACGTTCACGCAGTGTCTGCACCGCATGCATCGTTGCGGTATTGCAGGCGATCACCAGTGCCTTGCATCCCTGCGCGACGAGCCATTCGCAAACCTGCAGCGTGCGCGCCTCCACGAACCGCTCGGGCTTTTCGCCATATGGGGCGTAACGGGAATCGGCGAAGTAGAGCAGCGACTCGTGCGGCAGCAGCGCGCGCACTTCACGCAGGACCGACAGGCCACCAAGGCCAGAATCGAAGATGCCGACGGGGGAGGGGTTCACGCGCGCAGTGTCGAGGAGGGTTTGCTTCCCTCTCTCACTTGTGGGGGAGGGAAGGGGAGAGGGCGGGCTGTTCCATCTACGACAAGTCGCGATTTGAACCACTGCACCTTCTCTCCCAACCCCTCTTCCACGCAGCGGGAGAGGGGCGTACTACAAGTAGCCAGATTTTAGGCCGTCGCGACGGGAATCTTGCCGATCTTGGCCTGCCACTCGGCGGGGCCGGTCTTGTGGACGGACGTGCCCGAGCTATCCACGGCCACCGTCACCGGCATGTCCTTGACGTCGAACTCGTAGATGGCTTCCATGCCGAGGTCTTCGAAGGCGAGGACCTTGGCGCCACGGATCGCCTTCGACACGAGGTAGGCAGCGCCACCCACGGCCATCAGGTAGGCCGACTTGTGCTTCTGGATCGATTCGATTGCGGTGGGGCCACGCTCGGCCTTGCCGATCATCGCGATCAGGCCAGTCTGCGACAGCATCGTCTCGGTGAACTTGTCCATGCGGGTGGCGGTGGTGGGGCCAGCCGGGCCAACGACTTCGTCACGTACCGGATCCACGGGGCCCACGTAGTAGATCACGCGGTTCGTGAAGTCGATCGGCAGCTTCTCGCCCTTGGCCAGCATGTCGGCGATGCGCTTGTGCGCGGCATCACGGCCGGTCAGCATCTTGCCGTTCAGCAGCAGCGTCTGGCCGGGCTTCCACGAGGCGACTTCTTCCGGCGTCAGCGTGTTCAGGTCAACGCTCTTCGACGTTTCGGTGTTCGGTGCCCACTCGACCTTCGGCCATTGCGACAGGTCCGGCGCTTCCAGCTTGGCGACGCCGCTGCCGTCCAGCGTGAAGTGCGCGTGGCGGGTGGCCGCGCAGTTCGGGATCATGGCCACCGGCAGGTTGGCCGCGTGGGTCGGGTAGTCCAGCACCTTCACGTCGAGCACGGTAGCCAGGCCGCCCAGGCCCTGCGCGCCGATGCCCAGTGCGTTGACCTTCTCGTACAGCTCGATGCGCAGTTCTTCGGCGCGGTTGCTCGGGCCGCGGGCGAGCAGGTCCTGAATGTCGATCGGCTCCATCAGGGCTTCCTTGGCCAGCAGCATGGCCTTTTCAGCCGTGCCGCCAATGCCGATGCCCAGCATGCCCGGCGGGCACCAGCCGGCGCCCATGGTCGGCACAGTCTTGAGCACCCAGTCGACGATCGAGTCAGACGGGTTGAGCATCACGAACTTCGACTTGGCTTCGGAACCGCCGCCCTTGGCTGCGACGATCACGTCCACCGTATCGCCCGGAACGATCGACATGTTGATCACCGCCGGGGTGTTGTCCTTCGTATTGGTGCGCTTGCCGGCCGGATCGGCCAGCACGCTGGCGCGCAGCTTGTTGTCCACGTCGTTGTACGCGCGGCGCACGCCTTCGTTGACCATGTCTTCCAGGCTCATCGTGGCGCCATCCCAGCGCACGTTCATGCCCACCTTCAGGAAGACCGTCACGATGCCGGTGTCCTGGCACAGCGGGCGCTTGCCTTCGGCGCACATGCGGCTGTTGGTCAGGATCTGCGCGATCGCATCCTTGGCGGCCGGACTCTTTTCCAGCTCATAGGCGCGGCCCAGGCTGGTGATGTAGTCCATCGGATGGTAGTAGCTGATGTACTGCAGGGAATCGGCGACGCTCTGGATGAGGTCTTCTTGCTTGATGACTGTCATTTTGTGGGGGATGGGCAGCGGTGAAACACAGCCCGGAATCATACACCGTCGCGGCGACGGCTGCCGCTTTGCATACAGCCGTCGACACGAGGTTTGGTGGCGGGATGAGCGCAGGCGTCACCCGGGTGGCGGGCAACCGTCCCGGCGTGGCGCTCAGTGTGTCGCTTCTGCCGCACCGCCGGCAGCGCCGGGTCCGGCGGCCGGGTGCGGATGCGTGACCATGCGGTCCACCCAGGCCATCGCCACGGCCGAGAGCAGGAATGCCAGGTGGATGATGACCTGCCACATGATCGTATGTTCGCTGCGCTGGTCGGCGTCGATGAAGGTCTTGAGCAGGTGGATCGACGAAATGCCGATCAGCGCCATCGACAGCTTGACCTTGAGCACGCCGGCATTGACGTGGTCCAGCCATTCGGGCTCGTCGGGGTGGTTGTCGATGCCCAGGCGCGACACGAAGGTTTCATATCCGCCCACGATGACCATGATCAGCAGGTTCGAGATCATCACCACGTCGATCAGGCCCAGCACGACGAGCATGATCTTGGTCTCGTCGAAGGTCGTGACGTGCGACAGCAGGTGCCAGACCTCGACCAGGAAGTGATAGACGTAGACGCCTTGCGCGACGATCAGACCGAGATAGAGCGGCAGTTGCAGCCAGCGCGAGGCGAAGATGATGCGGGGAATCGGGCGAAGCGGGGAGTGGGCCATGGAATTGAATGTAAATGCATCAAGACAATCAGGATGGGTTCTGATTGTACCGTGCGCATTTGACGCCCCGCGCCGCGATTCGGTAACCGAACGTCACCGGCCGGGGTCGCCTCCCAACGCCCGGCGCGCGATCGGTCCGGGCCAGCTGGCTAGTACGATGCCTGCGAGCACGCAGGCCAGCGCCACGCCGTGCGCCCAGCCCGGACGCTCGCCGAGCACCACGATGCCGTAGAGCGCCGCGGCCACTGGCAGCACCGACGTGAACACGCCGGCCAGTTGCGCCGGAACATGGCGGACGCCCTTCATCCAGAGCCAGAACGAGAACACGCTGGCCGACAGCGCGTACCAGAGCAGCATCGCCCAGGTGGTGCCGCTCACGCTGCCGAAGTCGAACGTCAGCAGCGGCACCAGTCCTAGCGGCAGCATCAGCGCGCCGCCGATCAGATGCGTGTAGGCGCAGATTTCGATTGCGGCCAGGGTCTGGGAGAGCCGGCGCGACAGAATCACGTAGATCGACTCGCATACCACCGCGCCCAGGATCATCAGGTTGCCGATCAGCGCGCCGCTGCCGCCACCGCTGTTGGTCGCGGCATTATGGCCGCTGCCGCGCGCGATATTGAGCACCGCGATACCCGCCACGGCCAGCAGCACAGAGAACACCGTCCGCCGCGACAGTCGCTCGCGCAGCCAGAGCCATGACAGGATGGCCACCGTGGCCGGAATCGTGCTGGTGATCACCCCGGCGGCCATCGCGCTGGTCAGTCGCACGCCGCCCAGCATCAGCAACGTGAACATGAACGTGCCGAAGAACGCCATCAGGAACAGGTTGATCCATTCGCCGCGCGAGACCTGGCGCATCCGCGCTGGCCGATACCACGGGGAAAGGCAGACGATCGCGATCAGGAAGCGCAGCAGCGCGAACAGCAGTACCGGTACTTCCGCGATGATGGATTTGCCCAGGCCTACGTTGCTGCCAACCAGGGCCATGGCGGCGATCAGGAAAAAGGCGTGGATGGGCAAGGGGTGTCCGGCAGGAAGGGGTGCGACGTGGAGACGACGGAAACACTGACGCCGGAGAAAGGGCGCGCCGGAAAGGGCGTGCGCGACGTTCAGGTATAGGGTCCGCCGCATTATAGCTGTGCTAACTTAGTAGAGCCGACTGCACTTGTGCCCCAGCGTCTCCCGAATCAGGCCCCACCGGTCTGTTGCGACGCAGCATCGTTGCAAGTGGGATGCTTGCCTGAACCGTCAGGTTTAAGTAAGGCGTCGAGCGTACCTTGCACCGAAAGCAGTCAAAGTCAAACAGGAGACAACCCATGTCCGCCATCGAGTCGGTGATGCAGGAGCATCGCGTTTTCAATCCCCCTGCGTCGTTCGCCAAGACCGCCGCGATCCCCAGCATGGAGGCCTACCAGGCCCTGTGCGACGAGGCTGCAAAGGATTACGAGGGCTTCTGGGCCCGCCACGCGCGCGAGCTGCTGCACTGGCACAAGCCGTTCACGAAGGTGCTCGACGAGAGCAACGCACCGTTCTACAAGTGGTTCGAGGATGGTGAGATCAATGCCTCGTACAACTGCCTCGACCGCAATGTCGAGAAGGGCCTCGGCGACAAGACGGCCATCGTCTTCGAGGCCGACGACGGCACGGTGACGCGCGTCAGCTACCAGGAATTGCTGGCGAAGGTCAGCCGCTTCGCCAACGGCATGAAGGCCCTTGGCATCAAGAAGGGCGACCGCGTCGTGATCTACATGCCGATGTCTGTCGAAGGCGTCGTGGCCATGCAAGCCTGCGCGCGCATCGGCGCCACGCACTCGGTGGTGTTCGGCGGCTTCTCGGCGAAGTCCCTGCAGGAACGTCTGGTGGACGTGGGCGCCGTGGCGCTGATCACGGCCGATGAGCAGATGCGTGGTGGCAAGGCGCTGCCGCTGAAGGCCATCGCTGACGAGGCGCTGACGCTGGGCGGCTGCGAGGCCGTCAAGAACGTGATCGTCTATCGCCGCACGGGCGGCAACGTTGCCTGGACCGAAGGCCGTGATCGTTCGATGGAAGACGTCGCCGCCGGTCAGTCCGATAACTGCCCCGCCGAACCTGTTGGCGCCGAGCACCCGCTGTTCGTGCTCTACACGTCGGGCTCCACCGGCAAGCCGAAGGGCGTACAGCACAGCACGGGCGGCTACCTGCTGTGGGCGCTGATGACGATGCGCTGGACCTTCGATATCAAGCCCGATGACATGTTCTGGTGCACGGCCGATATCGGCTGGGTCACCGGCCACACCTATATTACCTACGGCCCGCTGGCCGCAGGCGCCACGCAGATCGTGTTCGAAGGCGTGCCGACGTTCCCGAACGCCGGCCGGTTCTGGGACATGATCCAGCGCCACAAGGTCTCGATCTTCTACACCGCGCCGACGGCGATCCGCTCGCTGATCAAGGCCGCCGAGGCCGACGAGAAGATCCATCCGAAGCAGTACGACCTCTCGAGCCTGCGCCTGCTGGGCACCGTGGGCGAGCCGATCAATCCAGAGGCATGGATGTGGTACTACAAGAATATCGGCCGCGAGCGTTGCCCGATCGTCGATACGTTCTGGCAGACCGAAACTGGCGGCCACATGATCACGCCGCTGCCGGGCGCCACGCCGCTGGTGCCGGGCTCGTGCACGTTGCCGCTGCCGGGCATCATGGCGGCGATCGTCGACGAAACCGGGCAGGACGTGCCGAATGGCAATGGTGGCATCCTGGTCGTCAAGCGTCCGTGGCCGTCGATGATCCGCACGATCTGGGGCGACCCGGAGCGCTTCAAGAAGAGCTACTACCCCGAGGAACTCGGCGGCAAGCTGTACCTGGCTGGCGACGGTTCGATCCGTGACAAGGAAACCGGGTACTTCACGATCATGGGCCGTATCGATGACGTGCTGAACGTGTCGGGCCATCGCATGGGCACGATGGAAATCGAGTCAGCGCTGGTCTCGAACCCGATCGTGGCCGAGGCCGCCGTGGTGGGTCGTCCCGATGACACCACCGGCGAGGCGATCTGCGCGTTCGTGGTGCTCAAGCGTTCGCGGCCGACGGCTGAAGAAGCCGTGAAGATCGCGGCCGAGCTGCGCAACTGGGTGGGCAAGGAAATCGGCCCGATCGCCAAGCCGAAGGACATCCGCTTCGGCGACAATCTGCCCAAGACGCGTTCGGGCAAGATCATGCGCCGCCTGCTGCGTTCGCTGGCCAAGGGCGAGGACATCACGCAGGACACCTCGACGCTGGAGAACCCGGCCATTCTCGATCAGCTCAAGCAAGCCCAGTAAAGGCCAGCAAGCGGATCCGGAAACGGATCGTCCCGGTCACGCACCCGTGACACCCATCGTGCCCGCCTCGGTTTCATGCTGAGCGGGCACGATTTTCTTTCTTGCTGATGCCAGACACCCAGTCGCGCTTTCGCCGCCGGTTGATGCTGTACTACGGCCTGTTCACGCTCGGGCTGTTTGGCTTCGTCGGCATGATGGGCTTGCTGGAGCATTCCAACGCGGATGCGCTCTGGCTTGGCTACGTCTTCCTCTTCGTCACGATCGCGATCTATGCGTGCATCGGCCTGATCTGCCGTACCTCGGATCTCAACGAGTACTACGTGGCGGGACGGCGGGTGCCGGCCATGTTCAATGGCATGGCGATCGCCGCGGACTGGATGAGCGCGGCATCCTTCATCGGACTGGCCGGCATCATCTTCGTCTCCGGCTACGAAGGGCTGGCCTATGTAATGGGCTGGACCGGCGGCTACTGCCTGGTGGCCTTCCTGCTGGCGCCATACCTGCGCAAGTACGGCGGCTACACGATCCCCGATTTCCTGGCGGCGCGGTACGGCAACGGCAAGCCGGGCGGCAACATGCCGGTGCGCGCGATCGCCGTGCTGGCCGCATCGCTATGCTCGTTCGTCTATCTGGTGGCGCAGATCCAGGGAGTCGGGCTGATCGTCACGCGCTTCATCGGCGTGGAATTTGCCGTTGGCGTGTTCTTCGGTCTGGCCGGCATTCTCGTCTGTTCGTTCCTGGGTGGAATGCGCGCCGTGACGTGGACGCAGGTGGCGCAGTACATCATGCTCATCGTCGCGTTTCTGCTGACGGTGTCGCTGATCGCGTGGAAGCACCACCACGAAGTGCTGCCGCAGGTCAGCTATGGCAAGTTGCTGAGTCAGATCGACCAGACGGAAAAAGCGATCGAGCGCGATCCGGCCGAAATTCAGGTGCGCGAGATCTTTCAGCAGCAGGCCATAGCGCTGCAGGACCGCATCGCGCGACTGCCGGAATCGTTTCTGGAGGAACGCAACGCGCTCGACGCCAGATTGCTCGAGTTGCGGGCGCGCAATGCGCCGCTGCGCGAGATCAAGAGCGTGGAGCGCGAGCGCCTGGCATTCCCGGTCGATGCCGCGGACGCGCTGCAACAGTGGACCCAGATGCGCGAGGACGCGCTCGCGCGCAGCCGGGTTTCAACGCCCTCGACGGAGCCATACCCTGCGGCTTCGGAGCAGGAGCGCAAGACGCAACGGCTCAACTTCGTGCTGCTGGTGTTCTGCCTGATGCTCGGGACGGCCAGCCTGCCGCACATCCTGACGCGCCTCTACACGACGCCATCGGTACGCGAATCCCGCAACTCGGTGGCCTGGGCGGTGTTCTGCATTGCGCTGTTGTACGTGTCCGCGCCAACGCTCGCGGCGCTGGTCAAGGCCGAGTTCCTGCAGCATCTGGTAGGTACGCCATACGCCGAGTTGCCGCAGTGGGTGGTGCAATGGCGGAAGGTCGACCCACCCGTGTTCGGCATCCGGGACATGAACGGCGATGGCATCGTCCAATGGGCCGAGATCCTGATCCAGCCGGACATGATCGTGCTGGCCGCCCCGGAAATCGCCGGGCTTCCCTACGTGATCTCAGGACTGGTCGCGGCCGGCGCGCTGGCGGCAGCGCTGTCTACGGCCGACGGCCTTCTGCTCACCATCGCCAACGCGCTGTCGCACGACGTCTACTACCACATGGTCGACCGCCAGGCGAGCCACCAGCGGCGCGTGACGACTGCGAAGGTCGTGCTGCTAGGGGTGGCGCTGTTCGCGTCCTATGTCACGTCGCTACGGCCCGGCAACATCCTGTTCCTGGTCGGCGCGGCGTTCTCGCTGGCGGCATCGAGCTTCTTCCCGGTACTGGTACTGGCCATCTTCTGGCGCCGCACCACTGCGGCGGGCGCGGTAGCCGGCATGGCAACCGGCCTGGGTGTGGCGGTCTACTACATCTTCGTCAACTACCCGTTTTTCACCAAGATGACTGGAATCTTCGGCAACCGCTGGTTCGGCGTCGACCCGATTGCATCGGGCGCGTTCGGTGTGCCAGCCGGGTTTGCCGCGGCCATCCTGGTCAGTCTGGTGACGCCGAGGAATGCGCCGGTGATCGACAGGTTGGTGAATTATCTGCGGAAGGGGTAGCAGGGTATTGCCCATTGTCCATCGCCCATTGGACAAAAAAACGCCCACACCTAGGAGGCAGTGGGCGCGCGGGAATAGATCAGTTGGGGTCACAACGGATCTTGCTGGGACCGGGAGGTGCCCAACGGATCAAGTCTGCTCCCAAGTGCGCGGGGGTTCTATTTGATGTTTCCGAATTTGGTCTGGGATGCTTCCGCAATTGGCACTCCACGCGCTGCAGGAAAGATAGTCTTTCGCGCCACCGCCGTAGTCGCTTTGTCATCCAAGAGCCTTCGAATCGCCTGAGTGCCGAAAGCATGTCCGCGCAACAGGCCATGTTTCCACTTTGTATTGGATCTGAGTCAGACAGCCCCACACACCCGCCTCAATTTCTTGCAGTACGTTACGCAACATCACCGCCGGTTAAATGCTGGCGGAAGTGGCGCCAATTCATGAATAAGCGCCAGTTTCTCGTTGCTATGGTGATGACGGGTTATTGCGTGCAGAACAAGCAATAGCCTGGTTGCAGAACCTGAGCATTGCTCAGACTGCCCGATATCGTCACAGACGAAATATCCCCTCACCAGAAGCGAGTCATGACTACGACATCCAGTACGACTTCCGCCTCAAGCTCCGGCCTGATATCCAACCTCGGCGTTGGCTCCGGACTTGACCTGAGTTCCCTGCTCGACCAGCTCACTCAGGCCGAACAGGCACCGCTGACCGCGATCACCCAGGAGCAGCAGAGCTACCAGACCAAGCTCTCCGCATATGGGCAGATCCAGAGCATGCTGGCGGCATTCCAGGGCTCGGCCACCCAGCTTGCCAGTCAGTCCTTCTTCCAGGCAACGACTGCCAGTTCCAGCAATACCGCCGTGTTGAGCGCAGCCGGCAGTAATACGGCGGCCACCGGCAACTATGCGGTCAACGTCACGCAACTCGCGCAGGCGCAATCGCTCGTTTCGAAGGGACAGGCCAACCAGGCCGCTGCCATCGGCACCGGCACCATCCATGTCGATTTCGGCTCGATCTCCGGCGGCACGCTTGACAGCAATACGTCCAGCGCCACCTACGGTACATACACCGGGGCCACGTTCACGGCCAACAGCGCCAACACCGGCGTCGACATCACGATCGACAGCAGCCACAACACGCTGCAGGGCATTGCCAGCGCGATCAACAACGCCAACGCCGGCGTCACCGCAAGCATCATCAACGACGGGTCCGGCACACCCTACCGCCTTGTGATCAACTCGAACAATACGGGTGCCACCAACAGTGTGCGGCTTTCGGTCAATGAAACCGATGGCGGCACGGCGCTCGCGAACCTTGTTGGATATGATCCTGCCGGAACGCAGAACCTGCAGCAGACCGTTGCTGCCCAGAATTCCCAGCTCACTGTCAACAATATCGCCATCCAGAGCACCAGCAACACCGTGAGCGACGCGGTGGCCGGCGTGACCATGACATTGGCGCAGACAGGTACCAGCAGCGTCTCGGTGCAACGCGACACCAGCTCGATCGTGACGGGCATACAGGGATTCGTCACCGCGTACAACAACCTGCAGAGCACCTCTGCCTCGCTGTCCGCATATGACCCCAGCACACAAACGGCTTCGCCGCTGACCGGAGACTCCACGCTGAGCATCATGCAGTCGCAGATGCGCAGCCTGCTGAATACGCCCCAGTCGAACAACGCGCTCACCACGCTCTCGCAGATCGGCATCTCGTTCCAGGACGACGGTACGCTGGCGGTCGACACCAGCAAGCTGACCACGGCGCTGAACAACAATGCCGGCGCGGTGGCCAACCTGTTCGGCAACACCGATGGCGTAAGTGGCTATGGCAATCAGATCAGCACGTTGGTCAAGAACCTGACCAGCAGTACCGGTGCGCTGACCACGGCAACCGCGGGCATCAACAACACACTCAAGGATCTGAGCAATCAGTACGATCAGACGCAGACGCAAATCAACGCGGATATCGCCAACTACAAGGCGCAATTCACGCAGCTCGACGTGATCATGTCGCAGATGCAGAGCACCAGTGCCTACCTGACGCAGCAGTTCTCGACCAGTAGTAGCAAGGGATAACGTCGGAAGAGCGAGGGCACTGCCGTCTGGTGACGGCGGTGCCTGCCGTGACCCTGTGTCCGACGCACAGGGCCACGGCCAGGGGACAGGGCAAAAGAGCTGATGGATTGGTGGGAAAACTGCTGGGCAGCCAAGCTCAAAGTGAGAACGCGCCCGGGTCACACCGCACGGGTGTCAAAGAGCCCGGTCGCATTGACGCCCTGCGCCGCCAGCCTGGCGCAGGGGACCGTTGCCTGCCTTTCTATACGTGGTTGACAGCAACTTCATCCAGGGTGTCGTTTGTGCGGCACACGACACCATGCCGCGCGCCTCCCGGCCGGTCATGGCGAGGATCTCAAGGGACCGCGCACGACCGGCGCAAATCAGGCCAGCGTATTGATGATCGAGCCAGCCGGCACTGCCGCGGCGCTCGCTTCGACCGCCAGCGAATTGCTCGCGTCCGCTGAGGACGTGCTCGCAATGGCCTGTGCGGGGGCCGCGCCACCATGATGGTGATGACCGCCGCCATGATGGGCCTGCTTGAGCTTGGCCAGCGCCTGCTGGGCACCGCTCAGATCATTGTTCTGCAAGGCCTGGCCGAGTGCGTCCAGCGGCGAGCTGTTTGACGCGCTGGAGGTACCCGACGTGCCGGACACCGAAGCGGTCGTGCTGGTATCCACACCGGTCTGTTGCAGCGCCGAGTAGGCCTGCTGGGCACCGCTCAGATCGTTGTTCTGCAGGTCCTGCACGATCTGCTGAAAGTCGGCGCGGCGCTGAGCGCCATTGTTCTGGCTGGAGGCGGCCGGCACGTAGCCGGTGCTCGAGGACAGGCTGCTGATCGAAGACATGTGCTGTTTCCTTGAACGCGTTATTTAGGTGAGCTACCGCCGTGAAGAAACGGGGAGCAGTTGCACGTTAGCAAGGGCATTCAGGCCGCGAGAGGCAGAACTGACAGGACTTCACTCGGCATTTAACCGTTTGTGATGACCGGATACAGGCTTGTACGAAAGCACCAGCACTTGTGCATCCCGACTCGACACGAGAGTACAGAGTGGATACATGAAAGCGGCCTGGGTAAGGCGCGCGTCAGGCGCAGTGCATACGGGACGGGATGCCGGAAGGGGATTCCCGCGGCGGGAATCGGCTGGTCGACGGATCAACAGATCAAAAAAAAGTAAGCGCTCAATTGACGACGTCTGGTATTGAAGGCTGAACGTTGGCAGGCTAGCGTCCGCAAAGACTTTGCGGACGCAAACATGATCCAAGACGAGA
>NZ_JWMB01000053.1:0-44473 GCF_000812445.1 Cupriavidus sp. SHE
GCGGAGACGCTTGAGTACACGCGGGGTTCGATCGAACGGTCCGCCGCGTCGGCCGGGCACAAGGTATCGGTCGAGATGGTGCACCAGTCCGTGCACGACCTGCTCAAGCGTCGCATCACTGCGGACGACCCGAGCGTGCGCGAATTCGACGCGGTGTATTGCGCCGGCCTGTTCGACTATCTCTCCGACAAGGTCTGCTCGCGCCTGCTGTCGTATTTCGCCTCGCGCACGAGGCCGGGCGGTCATCTGCTCGTCACCAACGTCCACTCCGACAACCCCGAGAAGTTCGGGATGGAGCATCTGCTGGAGTGGTACCTGATCTATCGCGACGAGGCCGGTATGGCCTCGCTGTTGCCGGAGAACTCGCATGCCCACCGACTCTATGTCGATGAAACCGGCGTCAATGTCTTCGCCGAAGCCGCTATCCGTTGAGGATTCGGCCGCCCAACCGGCGAAGGCGATGAGTTCGAACCAGCTATACGCCGGATACCAGTCCGAACTGGCCGATTTCCGCCTGGCATTCAGCCGGGGCGGCGCGTACACGGCTATCGTGCTGGTGCTGCTCGGGGTCGGGCTCGACTACGGCCAGTATCCGCAGTGGCAAGTGCCATTCGCTGCGGCGCGCATCGTCGTTTCGCTGCTGATCGCGGGCGTGGTGGTCGCGCTCTACAGCCAGGCTGGCCGCCGCTTCGCGCCGTGGCTCACCATGACGTGGCTGCTGCTGCCGCAGATCATGATCGCCTGGATGATCTCGCAGACCGAAGGCGTCGAATCGCCGTACTACGTCGGGCTGAATCTCGCGATCTTTGCCTCGGGCATCGCCTTGCCGTTCGGGCTGTGGCAAAACCTGGTGTTCGGCATCCTGTCGTATGTGCTTTATGCCGCCGCGTGCCTGCTGCACCCGGGTGGCATCGAGCCCGTGGGGACGTTCATCGTCAACTCGCTGTTCCTGCTGTTCCTGCTGTTTGCCGCGGCAGCGAGTGGCGTGTACACGTTCTTCAATGAACGCGCGCGCTTCATGCTGTTCCGCTTGAAGGCCGAGGTGGCGGACAAGAACGCGGAGCTCGAGGTCATCAATCGCAAGCTGGTCGACATCAAGGGCCAGATGCTTCAGCAGGAAAAGATGGCGGCCATCGGCACGTTGGCGGCGGGCCTGCTGCACGAGGTGAACAATCCGGTCAACTTCTGCCTGATGGCGATCGAAGTGGCCATGGAGGAACCGGCCGCGAAGTCCGAACCGGGCATCCAGGAGTGTCTGGTCGATGCCAAGCAGGGTATGCAGCGCATCCAGCATATCGTCTCGGACCTCAAGACATTCGCCTACCGCAAGCCGGGCGCCGAGGTGGAAGGCACCCCGTTCCTGTTCGAGAAGGCACTTGATTCGTCACAACGGCTGACTGCGCACGAACTGCGTGGGGTCAAGATGACGCGCGAGATGCCAGACGACACCCTCGTCCTTGGCGACGAGGCCGCGATCATCGGCGTGCTGATCAACCTGTTCTCGAACGCCGCGCTGGCGATGCGCAAGGCGGGTACGCAGAATCCGGCGATCCATACGACGGTGCGGTGGGAGGACAAACGCCTGCGCGTGACCGTGCGCGACAACGGTCCTGGCATCGCGCAGGAGCATCTCGCCCGCGTGTTCGAGCCGTTCTTCACCACGCGGGAAGTGGGCCAGGGCCTGGGTCTTGGCCTGTCGATCAGCTACGCCGTGATCGAACGTCATGGCGGCGTGCTGTATGCCGAGAGCGAAGTGGGCCAGTGGGCCGCCTTCAGCTTCGACCTGCCGCGTGCGGAGTAAGCCGTGACGACCGATACGAGCCAGCCGCGCGCGACCATTCTCTACGTCGATGACGAGGAGATGGCGTGCAAGTATTTCGCGCGCGCGGCCGGCAGCGAACACGAAGTACTTTCCGCCACCGGCGCGGATGAGGCGATAGCCATCCTGCAGGAGCATCAAGCGAAGATCTCGGTGCTGGTCACCGACTACCGGATGCCGGGCCGCGATGGTGGCGACCTGCTGCGACAGGTGGCGCTGGAGTATCCGCAGATCGTGCGGATACTGGTCACGGCCTATGCCGACAAGGACATGCTGCTCGAGACCGTCAATAGCGGCGAAGTCTTCAAGATTCTCGAGAAGCCGATCACCGTGACCGATGTGCGCGAGGTGCTGCGCCTGGCCGGAGAGCGTTATCGCGAGCGCGCGGTGCGTCAGCAAAGGCTGATGGCGATCGACGAGACGCTGGCCTTTCTGGCCCATGAACTGAATACGCCGCTGGCGGCGATTGCCAACTTCGCACGCGGGGTCGAGGCGCGCGTGGCTGGCGAGTACAACCAGCAGCGTAATGCCGAGATCGGCCGCGCGGCCGGTGCCATGCATGACAACGCCCAGTACTGCCTTGCGGTGCTGTCGTCGTTCCTGCAGTCCGTGCGCAGCAGCGCGGGCGGTGCCAAGCCGAAGCCGGGTCCGGGCAATGACGTCAGTGCGGGGGCATTGGTGGCATCCCTGCTGGATAGCTATCCCTTTGCCGATAACCAACGTAACTGGGTGCAAGTCGAGTTGCACGACGATTTTGCCGTGCCGACGCTGCCGAACTGCGTGGCGCTGGTGCTGTCGTCGGTCATGAGCAATGCGCTGCGCGCGCTGGCCGATGTGGACAACCCGTCGCTGCGCTTTGTCGTGGTGGCTGGAGATCGGCCGGAAATCCGCATCGCGGACAACGGGCCCGGCATTCCGCCGGAGGTGATGGATCGTCTGCTCGTCGACCCCGTCACCACGCACGCCTCGGCGGGCGGCAGCGGGATGGGCATGATCTTCTGTAACCGCGTCATGCAATCTTTTGGTGGCGGCATCCGGATCGCTTCGGCTTCGGGCGCAGGCACCACCGTAACCCTCGATTTCCCCAATATGAAGAATCGTATGAACAGGAGTGATCGATGAGCGAACCGAATACCACGCAGGCACCCCCGGCAATTCTGTTCGTCGATGACGAGGCCACGGCCGTCAAGTATTTCCAGCGCGCCATTGGCCAGCTTGCCCCGGTGGTGACCGGGGGATCCGTTGAAGAAGGCAAGGCGCTGCTCGACGCCCATGGCGACAGCCTGGCAGTGCTGGTGTCCGACCAACGCATGCCGGGCGAATATGGCAACGAGCTTCTGCGTTACGCGCGCGAGCGCTATCCGCATATCGTACGGATCCTGACCACGGCGTACTCGGAACTCGACCAGACCGTCGAGGCCGTGAACCAGGGCCAGATCCATCGCTACATCAAGAAGCCGTGGGACATTACCGCGCTGCGCATGGAGATGAAGCAGGCGCTGGAGTTGTCCGGTCTGCGCAGGGAGCGTGATCAACTGGTGCGTGAAAAGCTCATGGTGCTGCAGAAGCAGACCGTGGCCACGCGCGTTGGCATGGTCCACGCGATCTGCGCCAGCCTGATCGGCCCGGGGCGATTCCAGCCGGTGGAGACCTATCTGGCCGGCACGTCGCTGGCGGGTGCGCGCAATGCCGAGCCTGACTGGCAGCGTCTGGACTATGCGGATCTGGTCGGCGCGGAAAGCCAGCGCTGCGGCGTGTACGGCCATGCGGTTGGCACGAAGCTGGCAGAGTTCCGCGCGCGCCTGGCTGGTCGTGGCGCCGGTGACGCGGCGGCGGTGCTGGCGGAAGTGCTGGGTGCAGCGGTACGCCGCGACGGC
Source organism: Cupriavidus sp. SHE (assembly GCF_000812445.1). NCBI lineage: Bacteria > Pseudomonadati > Pseudomonadota > Betaproteobacteria > Burkholderiales > Burkholderiaceae > Cupriavidus > Cupriavidus sp. SHE. Next base: position 3,697 of record NZ_JWMB01000053.1, read on the forward strand.
GATGTCGTCACGTGGGCCGCGCCGGACGCGCTCGGTGAGTTCGTGGCAAGGCCCGTGGCCGATGCCGTATCCGACGAGCACGCGGCATGGCTGGCGGCGCTGCTGTGGCTGGAAGAGGCTGGTGGAGCGCTGCAACTGCAGCGCGAGGGCGACGCGATCACGGCACGCGCGACAACGCGGACTGAGTCGTTTGCCAAGGACCGGCTGGCCGTGTGGATCGAGCAACTGACGGAAGCCTAACCGTACGTGAGCGTAGTGGCTCCCCTCTCCGCAAACGCGGGGGAGGGGGCCGGAATCGATGCCGCGCGAGCCGGCGCGGTCATCGAATGTTTTTCTCCAACACGCTGTTTCGCGATGACGCGAAGCCGTTCTGGCAAGGCCCCGCAACGACGCCAGAATCGTCTTGAAACGGCTTCCAAAGCCTGTCCCCCTAGCCGGGCGGTCCTGCGCGGACCATGCCGGCGGGCGGAGAAGACTCAGGAGTTGGCAGGTGCCTCGGGCAGTGTAAGAACGCCGAGCGCCTGCAGTTCTTGCAGTTGCGCGTCACTCATATCCAGAAGACTCTGCAATACCGCGCGCGTGCCCTCGCCAAGCGTCGGCGGTGCATTGCGAATCGGCGGGCGCTTTCCGTCCAGACGGTACGGCGGCGCAAATACATGCGTCGTGCCTGCCACCGGATGCGGCATCTCACGCATCAGCCCACCCCTGCGAGTCCGTTCGCTGGTCAGTGCCTCGTGCAGTCCAGCCACCCTGCCGCACGGAATACCGCAAGCGGTCATGCGTTCCAGCAGAAGGTCGCGGGGAAACTCATGGATCAGACCCGTGATCAGCGGTGTCAGGGTGACGCGGTTCTTCGCGCGCTCGACGTTCGTGGCGTAGCGTGGATCCTCGACGATATCGGGGCGCTCGATGACCTGGCGGCAGAACTTGTCGAACTGGTTGTTGTTTCCCACCGCGATAATCAGTGGACCATCGGCAGCGTCGAACATGCCGTAGGGAACGATGGACGGATGGGCGTTCCCGTAGCGTGCCGGGTCGCGCCCCAGCAGCATGGCATCCAGGCCGTAGTAGCCCGTCACCATCACGCCGCAGTCGTACAGCGCCATCTCGATCAGTTGGCCCAGGCCCTTTCGCTCGCGGCGGAAGAGGGCGGCCAGTACGGCTTGCGCCGCATACATGCCGGTCATGAGGTCGACGACCGCAACGCCGAACTTCAACGGCGGCTGATCGGCCTCGCCATTGAGCGCCATGAGGCCGGCTTCGCCCTGGATGACGAGGTCGTAGCCGGGGCGTTTTGCCTCAGGGCCGCTGGTGTCGTATCCAGAAATAGCGCAGTAGATGAGGTCAGGCTTGATGGCCTTGAGCTGCTCGTAGCCCAGGCCCAGCTTCTCGGCGCCGCCCGTCTTGAAGTTGTGGATGACGACGTCGAACTTCGGCAGCAGTTCGTAGACGATCTGCACGCCTTCCTTGCTCTGCAGATCCAGCGTGATGGACCGCTTGTTGCGGTTCATGCTGTTGTAGTAAGTCGTCTCCGTCTTGCCGATGCGCATCCCCCAATCACGGGTGTCATCGCCACGGCCGGGATGTTCCACCTTGACCACCTCCGCACCGAAATCGGCCAGGACTTGCCCGCACAGCGGACCAGCGAAGACGCGGGACAGGTCAAGCACGCGCACGCCGTCGAGAGGCAGTTCGGTGTCCTTGGATGGTTCAATGGTCTGCTGCATGGCTTGTCTCCTGCCTTCGCCATTCACGCATGCCGTGACGTGGCGATCATCTGCTTGTGGTTAATCGGACATTCTTGCCCGCATAAATAATTAGAACAATCACAATGGTGATTGACGCAATGTCCAATTTGGCTTGACAGTCATTCAGCCAAGGGTGGGTTTGCGGGCGAGTTCGTTCCCTCGCACAGCGCCTTTTGCCACGGGTGCTGACGGGTGTTGCAGTCCCGGACTCCTCGCCAAACGAAAAAGGCACCCGAAGGTGCCTTTTTCTTTCAACCCGAGCGCCGCGTCAAGCTTGCGCGCCGAAGTTCGGGTCGTTGCGGTCGGTTACGTCGCCGCCTTTCTTGTCGCCCTTGACGAGGTCTTCGCGCTTCACGCCGAGCCACATCGCCAGCGCTGCGGCCACGAACACCGACGAGTAGATACCGAACAGAATACCCACAGTCAGGGCCAGGGCGAAGTAGTGCAGCGTCGGGCCGCCGAAGAAGAACATCGACAGCACCATCATTTCGGTCGAGCCGTGGGTGATGATGGTCCGCGACATCGTGCTGGTGATCGCGTGGTCGATGACTTCATGCGTGGACATCTTGCGGTACTTGCGGAAGGCTTCGCGAATCCGGTCGAAAATCACCACCGACTCGTTCACGGAGTAGCCCAGCACCGCTAGGATCGCCGCCAGCACCGAGAGCGAGAACTCCCACTGGAAGAAGGCGAAGAAGCCCAGGATGATCACCACGTCGTGCAGGTTGGCGATGATACCGGCGACCGCGAACTTCCATTCGAAGCGGAACGACAGGTAGATCACGATACCGGCCACCACGCACAGCAGCGCCAGCAGGCCGTCCGTGGCCAGTTCCTTGCCCACCTGCGGGCCGACGAACTCCACACGCTGCAGCTTGACGTCAGGCGAGGCCGCCGTCAGCGCGCCCATGACCTGCTCGCTCTGCTGCGCGGAGGTCACCTGCTTGCCGTCCGGGCCCTTCTGCAGTGGCAGGCGGATCATCACGTCGCGCGAGGTGCCGAAGTTCTGCACCTGCACATCGGAGTAGCCGAGCTTGCTGACCTGGCCACGGACCTTCTCGAGATCGACGGCCTGCTGGTAGTTGACCTCCATCACCGTGCCGCCGGTGAATTCGATCGACAGGTGCAGGCCCTTGTGCCAGAGGAAGAAAACAGCGGCGGCAAACGTCAGGAAGGACACCACGTTGAAGATCAACGCGTGCTTCATGAACGGAATGTCGCGCTTGATGCGGAAAAATTCCATGATGGGTTCCTGATGTGTCCTGGCTTACTTGGCGACCGGGGTGTCGGTGGTGTCCGGCTTCCAGATCTGACCGATGGCCAGGCCCTGGAGCTTCTTCTTGCGGCCGTACCAAAGGTTGACCAGGCCGCGGTTGAAGAACACCGCCGAGAACATCGAGGTCAGGATGCCCAGGCAGTGCACCACGGCAAAGCCGCGCACCGGGCCCGAGCCAAAGGCCAGCAGCGCCAGGCCAGCGATCAGCGTGGTCACGTTCGAGTCGAGAATCGTCGCCCAGGCACGTTCGAAGCCGATGGCGATCGACATCTGCGGTGATGCGCCCGCGCGCAGTTCCTCGCGGATCCGCTCGTTGATCAGCACGTTCGCGTCGATGGCCATGCCGAGCACCAGCGCGATAGCGGCGATGCCAGGCAGCGTCAGTGTGGCCTGCAGCATCGACAGCACCGCCACCAGCAGCAGCAGGTTCACGCCCAGCGCGATCACGGAGAACACGCCGAACAGCATGTAGTACAGCACCATGAAGACGGCGATCGCGGCGAAGCCATAGGCCACCGAGTCAAAGCCCTTCTGGATGTTGTCCGCGCCCAGCGACGGGCCGATTGTGCGTTCCTCGATGATTTCCATCGGGGCGGCCAGCGAGCCGGCGCGCAGCAGCAGGGCCAGGTCGTTGGCGGCTTCGGTCGAGTAAGAACCGGTGATCTGGAAGCTCGAGCCAAGCTCGGACTGGATCGTCGCCACGGTCAGCACTTCGCCCTTGCCCTTTTCGAACAGGACGATGCCCATCGGCTTGCCAATGTTCTCCCGCGACACGTCACGCAGCATGCGGCCGCCCTGGGCGTCGAGCTTGATGTTGACGGACGGGCGCTGGTTCTGGTCGAAACCGGCCGAGGCGCTTTCGATACGGTCGCCGGTGAAGATCACCTGCTTGCGCAGCAGCACCGGGGCGCTGTTGCCTTGCGTGAACAGCTCGTCGCCGAACGGCACGGGGTCACCCGGGCGCGGGTTGCGCACATCCGGATCGGCCAGGCGCGCCTCGAGCGTGGCGGTACGGCCGATGATGTCCTTGGCCTTGGCGGTGTCCTGCACGCCCGGCAGCTGCACCACAATGCGGTCGGAGCCTTGCTGCTGGATCACCGGCTCTGCCACGCCAAGTTCGTTCACACGATTGTGCAGGGTGGTGATGTTCTGCTTGACGGCGCCGTCCTGCACGGTCTTGCGGGCGGCTTCCGTGAACGTGCCAACGATGTTCGTGCCGTCCATCGTGAAGGCCAGCTCGCGCAGGTTGTCGGCCAGGATGCCGCGCGCGCGTTCCGCGTCGTCGCCATTGCTGAAGCGCACGGTCAGACGCTCGCCGTCACGGTCAATGCCACCGTGGCGGATGTTCTTGTCGCGCAGCAGCGTGCGCGCATCGCCGGCCAGGCTGTCGAGCTTCTTGTCGACGGCGCCCTTCATGTCCACCTGCAGCAGGAAGTGCACGCCACCGCGCAGATCCAGACCCAGGTACATGGGAAGCGCGTGCAGCGCGGTCAGCCAGCGCGGCGAACCGGACAGCAGGTTCAGCGCCACGACATAGGTCGCATCGTTCGCGTCGGGGTTCAGCGAGCGCGACAGCACGTCCTTGGCCTTGAGCTGCTCGTCAGTGGTGCGGAAGCGTGCCTTGACCGAGCCGGACTGGCCGGACACGTCGAAGAACACCCCGTCAGGCTGCAGCTGGTTCTGCGCCAGGATCTCCTCGACATGCTTCTGCATGGACAGGTCGACCTTGACCGTGGCCTTGGCCGACGATACCTGGACGGCGGGCGCCTCGCCGAAGAAGTTCGGCAGGGTGTAGGTGATGCCGATGGCCAGAGCCACCAGAATCACGATGTATTTCCAAATCGGATAACGATTCATCGTTGGCCAGTCATTGCGGTTGGCGTGGTCGATAATCGCGCGCATCGCGCGCCGGATCGGCCGGACCGGTTGGCAAACAGCCGCCTGACAACCCGTAGGAGGGTCCGGACGGGACCCCTGTGCGGATTCAGGCGGCTGCGCAGGGTATGGTCGGAGGCGTCGTGCGCCACGTCCATGCCTGATTCAGGCGGAAAACGTGCCGGATCAGAGCGACTTCAGTGAGCCCTTCGGCAGCACAGTGGTCACCGCATTCTTCTGCACGGTGATTTCCGTACCTTCGGCCACTTCCAGGGTCACGTAGTTCTCGTTGACCTTGGTGACGCGGCCCAGGATGCCGCCTGCCGTCACGACTTCGTCGTTCTTGGCCAGCGCTTCCATCATCGCCTTGGTTTCCTTCTGGCGCTTCATCTGCGGGCGGATCATGATGAACCACAGCACCGCGAACATCAGGATGATCGGCAGAAAGCTCATCAGGCCACCGGCGCCGCCGCCGATACCAGCAGTCTGGGCAAAAGCGTTAGAGATAAACACGTTACTTCTCCGTCACAAAGTTCAATCAGGGAATCGGGCATTCTATCACCCGGTCATTGTCCCGCCTTGGCATTCTAGGGCGAATTGCGGGTTTGTTCGGGGTGCGTTCCGCGTACTTTGCGGAGGATGCGGAAAGCCACCCCGAAGCGGCCGATTTCAGGCCAGCTATTCGACCTTGGCCGCGCCGAAAGTTCTCAGCCGGCCCGGTCCGAGAGACACTCAGCGTGTGCCGCGCGCGCGATTTTCGGCGAACTGGCGGCGGAATGCCTCGAAGCGGTGCTCTTCGATGGCCGTGCGCATCTCGCGCATCAGTTCCAGGTAGTAATAGAGGTTGTGGATCGTGTTCAGGCGCGCGCCAAGGATCTCGCCCACGCGGTGCAGGTGGTGCAGGTAGGCCCGGGAGAAGTTGCGGCAGGTGTAGCAGCCGCACTGTTCGTCCAGCGGGCGCGGGTCGTTGCGGTGCGCCGCGTTGCGGATCTTCACGTCACCAAAGCGCGTGAACAGCCAGCCGTTGCGGGCATTGCGGGTCGGCATCACGCAGTCGAACATGTCGACGCCGTGCGCCACGCCGGCCACCAGGTCCTCGGGCGTGCCAACGCCCATCAGATAGTGCGGCTTGTGCGCCGGCAAGCGGGGACCCACGTGCTCCAGTACCCGCATCATGTCTTCCTTCGGCTCACCAACCGACAGGCCGCCGATCGCGTAACCATGGAAGTCCAGTTCCGACAGGCCCGCCAGTGATTCGTCGCGCAGGTCCTCGAACATGCCGCCCTGCACGATGCCGAACAGCGCGTTGGGATTGGCCAGATGGTCGAACTCGTCGCGCGAACGCTTGGCCCAGCGCAGGCTCATCCGCATGGAGCGGGCGGCCTCGTCGTGGGTGGCGGGACGGCCGTCGATCTCGTACGGCGTGCACTCGTCGAATTGCATCACGATGTCCGAGTTCAGCGTGCGCTGGATCTGCATCGAGATCTCGGGCGACAGGAACAGTTTGTCGCCATTGACCGGCGATGCGAACGTGACACCTTCCTCGGTGATCTTGCGCAGTTCTCCTAGCGAAAACACCTGAAAACCGCCCGAATCGGTCAGGATCGGCTTGTCCCAGCCGATGAACTTGTGCAGGCCGGCGTGGGTGTCGACGACGTCGAGCCCCGGGCGCAGCCACAGGTGGAACGTATTGCCGAGGATGATTTGCGCGCCGATCTCGTTGAGTTCGAGCGGCGACATTGCCTTGACCGACCCGTAGGTGCCCACGGGCATGAAGATCGGCGTTTCCACAACGCCGTGGTTCAGCGTGACGCGGCCACGGCGGGCGTTGCCATCAGTGGTCAGCAGTTCGAAATTGAGCATGGTGTGTTCTCGGGGGCGGTCAGTCGCGGCGGTCGCGGCGGGTGAGCAGCATGGCGTCGCCGTAGCTGAAGAAACGGTAGCGCGCGTCCACGGCATGGCGGTAGGCGTCGCGAATCGCCTCCACGCCGGCCAGCGCGGAGACCAGCATCAGCAGCGTGGACTTGGGCAGATGGAAGTTGGTGATCAGCGCGTCGACGATGCGGAAGGCGTAGCCGGGCGTGATGAAGATGTCGGTATCGCCGCTGCCTGCCTCCAGCGTGCCATCTTCGGCGGCGGCGGATTCCAGCGCGCGCAGCGACGTGGTGCCGACGGCGATTACGCGTCCGCCACGCGCGCGGGTTTCGCGCACGGCATCCGCCAGTTCGGGGGAGATGGCATACCACTCCGAATGCATCTTGTGCTCGGACAGGTTTTCGGTACGCACGGGCTGGAACGTGCCCGCGCCAACGTGCAGCGTCAGGAAGGCGCGGCGGATGCCGGCGGCGTCCAGCCGGGCGAACAGGGCGTCGTCGAAGTGCAATCCGGCCGTGGGCGCGGCCACCGCGCCGGGGTTGCGCGCGTAGACGGTCTGGTAGCGCGTTTCGTCGTAGGCGTCGGGGTCGTGCGTGATGTACGGCGGCAGCGGCAGGCGGCCGTAACGTTCGATCAGGTCGAGCGCGGGCTCGGGAAAGCGCAGGGTGAAGAACTGGTCGACGCGGGGGCCCACAGTCACTGCGAAGGCGTCATCCGCCAGGTGCAGCAGGCTGCCCTCGGCAGGCGTCTTCGACGCGCGCACCTGGGCCAGCACCGTGTGGGTGTCGACCACCCGTTCCACCAGCACTTCGATCCGGCCGCCGCTTGGTTTGTGGCCGAAAAAACGGGCCTTGATCACGCGGGTGTCGTTGAACACGAGCAGGTCGTCCGGATTCAGGTATTCAAGGATGTCGCTGAAGGCGCGGTCGACCAGCCGCACCGCCTCGGACGTGTCCTCGGGGGCGGTCCGCTCCACCACCAGCAGACGGCTGGCGCTGCGGTCAGGCAGGGCGGACTGCGCGATCAGTTCAGGCGGCAGCGGAAAATCGAAATCGGACAGGGTCAACATGGCTGGATACAACGGCCAAAACCGTGCACGGCGGCAAGCTTTGTGGGCGTGCTACCGCGGTGATCGGTACGGCATGGGTAAAATCGGCGAATCCGACATTGTAAGGCTTGGGCGCCAGGCTTCGCCTGCTTGCCCATGTTGCCGCCCATATTCCCGCGCTGATGCCAGGCTCCGCCACCGAACCGATCGACGAACCCGCCTCCGCCGCCAGGAAATCCGCCAAGGCTGCCGACGCCAAGCCGTCCACGGCCGCGGCGCGGCTGGCCAAGCTCGGCCTGCGACGCAGCGTCGACCTGGTGCTGCACCTCCCGCTCCGCTACGAGGACGAAACCACGCTCGAGCCGATCCGCGACGCGATCCACCGTGCGGGCATTGGCCTGCCGGCGCAGATCGAAGGCGAAGTGATCTCGAACGAGGTGACGTTCCGCCCGCGCCGCCAGCTTGTGGTCAAGGTGGCCGATGAAACCGGCGAACTGACGCTGCGTTTCCTCAATTTCTATGGCAGCCAGACCAAGCAGATGGCCGAAGGCACGCGTCTGCGCGTGCGCGGCGAGATTCGCGGCGGCTTCTTCGGCGCCGAGATGGTCCATCCAACCGTGCGGGCGGTGGCGCCGGGCGAGCCGTTGCCGGACCGCCTGACGCCGGTCTATCCGGCCACCGCCGGGATTTCGCAGGCCTACCTGCGCAAGGCCATCGGCGGGGCGATGCAGCGCACGCCGATGCCGGAAACCCTGCCCCAGGCGGTGCTGCGCGGGCCGCTGGCGCAGTTGAAGCTGCTGCCGCTGATCGATTGCCTGCGCCTGCTGCACAACCCGCCACAGCAGGAAAGCGAGGCCGCGCTGGCCGATCGCTCGCATCCGGCGTGGGTGCGGATCAAGTTCGATGAACTGCTCGCGCAGCAGATTTCGCTGCGCCGCTCGCAGGCCGCGCGCAAGGAGAAGAACGCGCCGTCGATGCCGCGTCGTGCGGGGGGCTTGCTGACCAGCTTCCTTGGCGCGCTGCCGTTCCGCCTGACGGGCGCGCAGCAGCGGGTGGTCGAGGAAATCGCCGCCGACATGGCCCGTCCGCACCCCATGCATCGTCTGCTTCAGGGCGACGTGGGCAGCGGCAAGACGATCGTGGCCGCGCTGGCCGCGTGCCAGGCGATCGACGCCGGCTATCAGGCCGCGTTGATGGCGCCGACCGAAATCCTGGCCGAGCAGCATTTCCGCAAGTTGTCCGCATGGCTCGAACCGCTTGGCGTGCCTGTGGTCTGGTTGGCGGGCAGTCTGAAGGCAAAGGAGAAGCGCGAGGCCGTGGCGCGCGCCGAATCGGGCGAGGCGAAGCTAGTGATCGGCACCCATGCGCTGATCCAGGACACCGTCCGGTTCGCCCGGCTCGGCCTGGCCGTGGTCGACGAGCAGCATCGCTTCGGCGTTGCCCAGCGGCTGGCGCTGCGCGGCAAGGCTGAGGAAGCGGAGCAGCCGGTCGAGCCGGCGCGTCCGGCGGAGGAAAAAGTGGTGCCGCACCAGCTCATGATGTCGGCCACGCCGATCCCGCGCACGCTGGCGATGACCTACTACGCCGACCTCGATGTGTCGGTGATCGACGAATTGCCGCCCGGCCGCACGCCAATCGTCACGCGGCTGGTCAATGACGCGCGCCGCGACGAGGTGATCGAGCGCGTGCACCATGCGGCCGCCGAAGGGCGCCAGGTCTACTGGGTGTGTCCGCTGATCGAGGAAAGCGAGGCGCTGCAGCTCCAGACGGCAGTCGAGACGTACGAAACGCTGGTTGCGGCGCTGCCAGATCTGCGTGTCGGGCTGGTTCACGGGCGGCTGCCACCGGCCGAGAAGGCCGCCGTGATGGACGGTTTCACCGCCAACCGGCTGCAGGTGCTCGTGGCCACCACCGTGATCGAAGTGGGCGTCGACGTTCCCAATGCATCGCTGATGGTGATCGAACACGCCGAACGTTTCGGGCTGGCGCAACTCCACCAGTTAAGGGGGCGCGTGGGGCGGGGAAGCGCCGAGTCGGTCTGCCTGCTGATGTACCAGGCGCCGCTGTCACCCACGGCGCGCGAGCGGCTGGCGACGATGCGTGAAACCACCGACGGCTTTGAGATCGCACGGCGCGACCTGCAGATTCGCGGCCCCGGTGAGTTTCTGGGTGCCCGGCAGTCGGGCGAGGCGATGCTGCGATTCGCCGACCTCGAAACCGATGCCTGGCTTGTCGACTACGCCCAGGAGGCGGCCGAGCTGATGCTGGAACGGTACCCGGAAGCGGTGGAGGCGCATCTGTCGCGCTGGCTGGGTGGCCGGGAGCACTTCCTGAAGGCCTGATGTCGCGCCTTCGCCATATTGGAGAGATCTTAAAGTGGCGAATCAGTTTCTTTTGCCTGTCGATCTGACAAGGACGGGAATCGAAGCTAAAATCTATCGCCTAACCGGAATTGATTAATCATGACGCTCACCGAACTCAAGTACATCGTCGCCGTGGCGCGCGAGCGCCATTTCGGCCGGGCTGCCGAGGCCTGCTTCGTGTCGCAGCCGACCCTGTCGGTCGCCATCAAGAAGCTGGAGGACGAGCTGACCGTGCAGATCTTCGAGCGGGGCACCTCCGAGGTGTCGGTGACGGCCATCGGCGAGCAGATCGTCGCGCAGGCGCAGCGTGTGCTTGAGCAGACCATGGCGATTCGTGAGATCGCCAAGCAGGGCAAGGACCCGCTGGCCGGGCCGCTGCGTTTGGGCGTGATCTACACGATCGGGCCGTACGTGCTGCCGGCACTGGTCAAGCAGATGATCGAGACCGTGCCGCAGATGCCGTTGATGCTGCAGGAGAACTACACGAACAAGCTGATCGAACTGCTCAAGCAGGGCGAAATCGACTGCGCGATCATGGCCGAGCCGTTCCCTGACTCCGGCCTGACGGTGCGTCCGCTGTATGACGAGCCGTTCGTGGTGGCCGTGCCGCGCGGACACCAGCTTTCCCAGCAGACCAAGGTGGACCCGGACGAACTGAAGCAGCAGACCATGCTGCTGCTCGGCAGCGGCCATTGCTTCCGCGATCACGTGCTGAGCGTGTGTCCGGAACTGTCGCGCTTCTCCCAGGCGGCCGACGGCATCCAGAAGACGTTCGAAGGTTCGTCGCTCGAGACCATCCGTCATATGGTGGCCAGCGGTGTTGGTATCACCGTGCTGCCGCGCACCTCGGTGCCCGACCTCAAGCCGCACAACGACATGCTGTCCTACGTGCCGTTTGCCGAGCCCGTGCCGGACCGCCGCGTGGTGCTGGCCTGGCGCAAGAGCTTCACGCGGCTTCCCGCCATGGAAGCGCTGGCCAACGCGGTGGCCGCGTGCGAACTGCCCGGCGTGCGCAGGCTCGGCGACACCGAGACGGTCGAGGCCGTCGCGGCCTGAATCCCAGCCCGGCCTGACCGCCGGGCCATATCCCTTCTGCAAGCATAGGTATCGTCTATTCGATATATGAAATTTATCGAATAGACGATTCAATAGTCGCCTAATACACTTCTTCCATCGGGTTTCGGGAACCCGTCCAGAAACGCGATGGACTATGGAGTGACATCATGGCAATGCTCAATCTTTTCGTATCAGGCTTCCGCCAACTCCGCGCACAAGCGCGCGATGCTGGCCGTGGTGAAGCCTCTCGCCTGCGCCGCAAGGTGGTACGCAAGGAAATCGGCATGGCAATCGTCGCGCTCGGCGCGATGGCGATGTTCCTCGATGCCGCAAGGGGGCTTTCTTCCCTTGTGGCGTAGTCCTGGTGCGATAATGGCCACTGTCCGCCGGCGTCACATTGGGGCGCCGATCCTCGTGGCTTGAACAAAATGGAGCTGAACGACCATGGCAAAGAAGAATGAGATGAGCGTGAACATCGGTATCTCGGACAAGGACCGCAAGAAGATCGCGGAAGGCCTTTGCAAGCTGCTGGCCGATACGTACACCCTCTACCTCAAGACCCACAACTTCCACTGGAACGTGACGGGTCCGATGTTCAACACGCTGCATCTGATGTTCGAGACGCAGTACAACGAGCTGGCGCTGGCCGTGGACGCAATCGCCGAGCGTATCCGCGCATTGGGCTATCCGGCCCCGGGCACCTACAAGGAATACGCCAAGTTGTCCTCGATCGCCGAGGAAGAGGGCGTGCCCGAAGCCACCGAGATGATCCGCAAGCTCGTGGAAGGCCAGGAAGCCGTGGTGCGCACCGCGCGCTCGCTGTTCCCGGCGATCGATGCCGCTGGCGACGAACCGTCGGCGGACCTGCTGACCCAGCGCATGCAGACGCACGAGAAGACCGCGTGGATGCTGCGTTCGCTGCTGGCCTGATCACCGTCATGCCAGTCACCGGTTGCCACGTCGCTTGCGGCAACCGGGCCAACGCGTCACGGCCCAACTGGCCGCGGCGCGTTTTTGCTTGAGTCTTGCCAGAAGTACGCCGCCATGTCCCATCCCTCCACCGCCCCCGCCCACCCGAGCCGTCTGGCGCTATACGCGCGCCTGGTTCGCATCGACAAGCCGATTGGCACGCTGCTGTTGCTATGGCCCACGCTCTGGGCCATGTGGATGGCCGCCGGCGGGCCGCCGGGATGGACCCTGTTCTGGATCTTCTTCGCCGGCACGTTCCTGATGCGTTCGGCCGGTTGCGCCATGAACGACTGGGCCGACCGCGATTTCGACAAGCATGTGAAACGCACGAAGGAGCGGCCGCTGACCGCCGGGCTGATCGCCAGCTGGGAAGCGCTGGCCGTGGCCGCGGTGCTGGCGCTGATCGCGCTGGCGCTGATTCTGCCATTGAATTCGCTGACCAAATGGCTGGCCGTGGTGGCCGCCGTCCTGGCGGGAACCTATCCGTTCTTCAAGCGGTTTTTCGCGATCCCTCAAGCGTACCTGGGTATCGCATTCGGCTTCGGCATCCCGATGGCCTTCGCGGCGATCCAGGATCAGGTGCCGTTCGTGGCCTGGCTGATGCTGCTGGCCAACGTGTTCTGGGCAATTGCCTATGACACCGCATACGCGATGGTCGATCGCGATGACGACCTGCTGCTGGGCATGAAGACGTCGGCGATCACGTTTGGCCGGTTCGACGTGGCCGCGATCATGATCTGCTACGCCGCCTTCCTGGGTTTGATGGGCTGGGCAGGATCGCTGCTCGGGCTGGGCTGGCCGTACTATGCCGGCCTGGTGGCAGCCGCGGGGATGGCGGGCTATCACTACACGCTGATTCGCGAGCGCGACCGCATGAAGTGTTTCGCGGCCTTCCGGCACAACAACTGGCTGGGTGCCTGCGTGTTCGCCGGGACGTTCGTGGCGTACCTGCTGAAGTAAAAAAACCGGGGCCAGGCCCCGGTTTTTTCTTGGAAGCCTGAAACAGCTTCCTAGTCCTTCCCGAACTCCGCGCCCATCTCGCGACCTCGCGCGGCGGCGGCCAGCATGGCGCGAACGAAGGCGTCCTGGATGCCGCTGGCGTCCATCGAGGTCAGCGCGGCATACGTCGTGCCGCCTTTCGACGTGACACGCTCGCGCAGCGTCGATACCGGTTCGGACGACTCCGCTGCCAGCGCGGCGGCCCCGCGGAACGTTTCGACGGCCAGCTTGCGACCCTGCTCGGCGGACAGACCCATCTCGATGGCGGCACGCTCCATCGCCTCGACGAAATAGAACACGTACGCCGGGCCGCTGCCGGAAATCGCCGTCACGGCGTCGATCTGGTCGTCGCCCTCGACCCACACGCACTGGCCGACGGCCTCGGCCACGGCCTTGGCGATGGCGCGGTCGTCGTCGGACAGACCCGGGGCGGCGGCCAGTCCGGTCATCCCCATGCCGGCCAGCGCGGGCGTATTGGGCATCGCGCGGACAAGCCGGTTGGTGCCCAGCCAGCGCTGCATGTCCTGCAGCCGGATGCCAGCCGCCACGCTGATGATCAGGCTGTTCTTCAACTGCGGCGCCAGGGCTCCCACGGCGTCCTTGAACTGCTGCGGCTTGACCGCCAGCACGATCACGTTGCTGGCGCCAAACGCGGTGTCCGGTGCGGCCAGGGTCTGTACGCCAAGCGTCGTGGCCAGGCGTTGGCGGGCGTCTTCGAACGGATCGACCACGCGAATCGCGTTTGCCGGCACGCCACGGGCTACCAGGCCGCCGATCAGGGCCGAGGCCATATTGCCGCCGCCGAGGAAGCCGAAAGTAAGGGAGTCGAGCATCATGGTTCCTGTCTGCCGGCGCGACGCATGTCGGCTGGCGTTGATGAATCTGTTGAACGGGGAGGTTGTGAAGCGACGGGTGCCGTCAGCCTCGCGCGCCGAATATCGCGGTGCCGATCCGCACCATCGTGGCGCCCTCGGCGACGGCCGCGGGCATATCGGCGGACATCCCCATCGAGAGCGTATCCACATCCAGTCCGGACTGCCGCAGTTCCTCGAGCAACCGGCGCAGCGCGGCAAATGGCACGCGCTGGGCGGCCAGGTCCGCTGCCGGCGCGGGAATCGCCATCAGGCCGCGCAACCGCAGGTTCGGCAATGCGGCCACGGCGCGCGCCAGCGCCGGCACTTCCTCGGGAAGCACGCCACTCTTGGTGTCTTCGTTGCTGATATTGACCTGGATGCAGACCTGCAGGGGCGCCAGATCCGCCGGCCGCTGCGCCGACAGCCGCTCCGCGATCTTCAGGCGGTCGATGGCGTGGACCCAGTCGAATTGCTCCGCCACGGGGCGGGTCTTGTTGCTTTGCAGCGGGCCGATGAAGTGCCACGCGATGCGGCCGCGCAGATCGCCCAGCGCGGCGATCTTGTCCAGACCTTCCTGCACGTAGTTCTCGCCAAACGCCGGCTGTCCGGCCTCGAAGGCCTCGCGCACGCGATCGGGTGAGACGGTCTTGGAGACGGCCAGCAGGGTCACCCCGGAAGGGTCCCGGTCGGCTTGTTGTGCAGCCGCCGCGATGTCATTCTTCACGGCTTGCAAGTTGGCGGCGATTACAGACATAATCCGGCGAACATACCAAAGAAGTACAACAAAAAGCAGTCTTTTAGGGTGGGGTCATTATAGATGGACATCGCGCAGCTATTGGCTTTTGCGGTCAAGAACAAGGCATCCGATCTCCACCTCTCGGCTGACATGCCGCCGATGGTGCGTATTCACGGGGATATGCGCCGCATCAACGTCGCGGCAATGACGCACAAGGACGTCCACGCCATGGTGTACGACATCATGAGCGACGTTCAGCGCAAGTCTTACGAAGAGCGCCTTGAGGTCGATTTCTCCTTCGAGATCTCTGGTCTGTCCCGTTTCCGGGTCAACGCCTATACCACCCAGCGCGGCGCGGCCGCGGTGTTCCGGACGATTCCGTCGAAGGTCCTGACGCTCGAGGACCTGCGCGCGCCCGCCGTGTTCGCCGATCTGTGCATGAAGCCGCGTGGCCTGGTGCTGGTCACCGGGCCCACGGGCTCTGGCAAGTCGACCACGCTCGCCGCGATGGTCGACCATCGCAACGACAACGACATGGGTCACATCCTCACGGTGGAGGATCCAATCGAATTCGTGCATCAGTCCAAGAAGAGTCTGATCAACCAGCGCGAGCTTGGCCCGCATACCCATTCGTTCGCCAACGCGCTGCGCTCGGCACTGCGCGAGGATCCGGACGTGGTTCTGGTGGGCGAATTGCGTGACCTGGAAACGATCCGCCTGGCGTTGACCGCCGCGGAAACCGGTCACCTGGTTTTCGCCACGCTGCACACGAGTTCGGCCGCCAAGACGATCGACCGTGTGGTCGACGTGTTCCCGCCGGAAGAAAAGGACATGGTGCGAACCATGCTGTCGGAGTCGCTCGAGGCCGTGATCTCGCAGACGCTGCTCAAGACACGCGACGGCAACGGTCGGACGGCGGCGCATGAAATCATGATCGCCACGCCTGCAATTCGCCACCTGATCCGCGAAAACAAGATCGCGCAGATGTACTCGATGATGCAGACGTCGAGCGGCCTGGGCATGCAGACGCTGGACCAGTGCCTGAGCGACCTGATCAAGCGCGGCATGATCAATTACAGCGACGCGCGGGCGATTGCGAAAAATCCCGACGCCTTCATGGGTTAAGGAGGAAGGGAATGACCATGCTCGACCGCGAATCCGCTGCAAAGTACATCAACGAAATGCTGGGGCTGATGGTCAAGAACCGTGGCTCCGATCTGTTCATCACCGCGGAATTTCCTCCGGCCGTCAAGGTCGACGGGAAGATCACGCCGGTTTCCCAGCAGCCGTTGAATCCGACTCACGCGCTGACCCTGGTGTGTTCGATCATGAACGAGCGCCAGACCAAGGAGTTCGAGGACACCCGCGAATGCAATTTCGCGATCGCCGTGCCGGACGTCGGACGTTTCCGTGTCTCGGCCTTCATCCAGCAAGGCCGCGCGGGCATGGTGCTGCGGACCATCAACACCCGCATTCCATCGGTCGAAGACCTGGACCTGCCGCCGACGCTGCATGAGATCGTGATGTCCAAGCGCGGTCTTGTGATCGTCACCGGCGCCACTGGCTCGGGCAAGTCGACCTCGCTGGCGGCCATGCTCGACCACCGCAACGCGCATTCGTACGGCCACATCATCACGATCGAGGACCCGATCGAATACGTCCACGCGCATCAGAACTGCATCGTCACGCAGCGCGAGGTGGGGATCGACACCGAGTCGTGGCACATCGCGCTCAAGAACACGCTGCGCCAGGCGCCGGACGTGATCCTGATCGGCGAAATCCGCGATCGCGACACGATGGAATACGCGATGCAGTACGCGGAAACGGGCCACCTTTGCCTGGCCACGCTGCACGCGAACAACGCCAACCAGGCGATCGACCGTATCGTCAACTTCTTCCCAGAGGAAAAGCGCCAGCAGCTTCTGATCGACCTGTCGCTGAACCTGAAGGCGATGATCTCGCAGCGCCTGCTGCCACGTGCCGGCCGCAAGGGCCGCGTGCCGGCAGTGGAGATCATGATCGGCACGCCGCTAGTGGCTGACCTGATCTTCAAGGGCGAGATTCACGAGCTCAAGGAGGTCATCAAGAAGTCGCGCGAGCAGGGCATGGTCTCGTTCGACCAGGCGCTGTTCGAACTCTACGAGACGGAGAAGATCACGTACGAAGATGCGCTCAAGAACGCTGACTCGCTCAACGACCTGCGCCTGATGATCAAACTCCACAGCAAGCGCCATCGCGACAACGATCTCGGCGCCGGCACCGAACACCTGAACGTGATCTGAGCGGACGCGGTATTCTCACGGCCTGTACTGCCCCCATACACCGCAGGAGACCACGATGAGCAATGTGTACCAGTTCGAAGCCAACTCGCTGTCCGGTCAGCCCCAGCCGCTGGCCGACTACCGCGGCAAGGTGCTGCTGATCGTCAACACCGCGAGCGAATGTGGCTTCACGCCGCAATACGCGGGCCTGCAGACGCTGCAGGCGTCCTATCAGGCGCGCGGCTTCGACGTGCTTGGCTTTCCCTGCAACCAGTTTGGCAAGCAGGAGCCTGGTGACGCCGAACAGATCGGCGCGTTTTGCGAATCCCGATTTCACGTCACGTTCCCGATGTTCGAGAAGATCGACGTGAACGGCGCAGACGCGCATCCGCTCTACAAGTGGCTGACGTCGGAGAAGCGGGGGTTCCTCGGTACCCAGGCGATCAAGTGGAATTTCACCAAGTTCCTGCTGCGCCGCGACGGTACCGTCTTCAAGCGTTATGCGTCCACAACCAAGCCCGAGGAAATCCGCGCGGACATCGAGTCGCTGCTCGCCGAACAGCCGGCGTGAGATAAACCGGTCGGCGCCGTGCCCGACTATCCCTGCGTGTCCGATTGGACGGTGCGGAGGAATCCGTTGAGCGAACGCTCTGACGTCTCGAGGAAATGCTCGTCGAGCATCGTCAGGGCGCGGCAGCGGTCCAGCCGGAAGCTGCGGTAGTCGGAGCGCGTCGTGCACCACGCCGCCAGCAGCCAGACATTACCCCAGAAGAACAGGCCCAGCGGTTGCACCACGCGCACGCTTTCGCGTTGTTGCGCGTCGCTGTAGTCGATCCGTAGCAGGCGTTGCGCGCCGATGGCCGTATGCACGATGTCAAAAGCCTCGCGCACGGCGGGCTGGTTGACGTACTCGGGCGCGAAAATGCGGCTCTGCTGCGCGGCCACGCGCCGTTGCGGCGGCAGGGCGGCCATCAGTTTTTCGAGCGAGGGATCGGCTGCGGCGGCCAGCGCGCCACCGCCCCAGGCCTTGAGCAGCCGCAACCCTGCCACCATGGCCTCGACTTCCATCGACGTGAACATCAGTGGCGGCACGTCGTAGTCGGGCCGCAGCCGGTAGCCAATGCCGGCCTCGCCTTCAACCGGCACGCCCGAGAGCGACAGCGCCTGGATATCCCGATAGACCGTGCGTTCGGAAACGCCCAGGCGCTGGGCCAGCAGCGCCGCCGTGGTCAGGCGGCGGCCTCGCAGGACCTGGACGATCTGGAACAGGCGGTCGGCGCGTCGGCTCACGGGGTGCTCACTTTCCTCGTCAGTGGGTGCCTGGCTCGTGCAGGCCGATCCGGTTGCCCTCGCTGTCCTTGATATGCGCGTAGCGCCCAAGGTTGTCAGGCAGGTTGACCGGCCCTTCGAGCGTATGGCCGCCGGCGTGGCTGACACGTGCCAGCACGTCGTCGAGTTGTGGGGCGTTCAGGTACGGCACCGGACCATAGAACGCGCTCGCGCGGTACTGGTCGCCCTGGACCAGCGCGCCCGATCCGTCGCCGTGGGTGAACACGGCCATATCGACTTTGCCCATCGTCTCGCGGCGTAGCGGATGCTCGAACACGGCTTCATAGAACTGGACTGCGCGCTGCATGTCGGTCACCGGGATTTCCAGCCAGTTGACCAGGGTGGTGTTGGGGGTGGACATCTTGGCTCTCCTCGTTACGAAGTTGGGAGAACGGATCATGCGCGTGGGCTCCTGACAGCGTACTGTCAGGAGCGTGTCAGGGGTGTCAATGCGGCATCCAGGCCGCCAGCACCGGCACCATGATGGCCGTCAGTACGCCATTCAGCCCCATCCCGAGTGCCGAGAAGGCCCCGGCCTCCTGGCTGACCTGGAATGCCCGTGCCGTGCCGATGCCGTGCGCGGCCACGCCCGTGGCGAAGCCCCGCACCGTGTAGTCCCGCACGCGCAGCAGGTTAAGCAGGCCGGTGGCGGTGACGGCGCCAATGATGCCGGTTGCCATGACCAGCACCGCGGTCAGCGAGGGCAGGCCACCGATCTTTTCCGATACCCCCATCGCAATCGGGATGGTCACCGATTTCGGCGCAAGCGATCGGATCACGTCAGGCGTCGCGCCGAGTGCGTAGGCGATGCCCACCGCCGACACCACGGCCGCGAACGAACCGGCTACCAGGCCGCACAGCAGGGGGAACACGTTGGTGCGCAGCTTTGGCAATTGCGTATAGAGCGGCACGGCCAGCGCCACCGTCGCAGGGCCGAGCAGGAAGTGCACGAACTGCGCGCCGTCGAAGTAGGTCTTGTACGGCGTACCCGTGACGGTCAGCACGGTCACAAGGATCGCCACCGAGATCATCACCGGATTGGCCAGCGGCGAGAAACGCGCGCGCTCGTAGATGCGGAACGCGAACACGTAGGCGATCAACGTGGCGGTGAGCCCGATCAGCGGACTAGCTGCCAGGTAGACCCAGATTTCGTTCAGGCGTGGCGACATCATGGCTGTGCTCCCGTGTCCGCCGACGTGTCGACAGGCGTGTCGGCAGGAGGCTTGCGCATCAGCGCGCGCGTGACCAGCGCCGTGACCGCGATGGCCACCCAGGTGGAAACCACCAAGGCGATGACGATGGGGAGCCATTCGCTGCCGATTCGGTTGGCGTGCACCATGATGCCGACGCCGGCCGGCACGAACAGCAGCGACAGGTGCTTGAGCAGTTCATTCGCGGAGTTCTGGACGACGGGCAGCAACCGGTTGTCGAAGACCAGCCAGCCGAACAGCAGGAGCATGCCGATCACGGGACCCGGCACGGGCAGGTGCAGCGCGTAGCTGATCACCTCGCCCACGGTCTGAAAGACCAGCAGGATGGCAAACGTCTGAAGCATGGGGCGCTTAGGGAGACCAAATGTGCCGACATGGTACTCCCGTACAAGATGCGTGCAAGCCGGACGTCAGTGCTGCCGTTGGCTTCCTGCTCCCCTCGCCCATTCACGGGAGAGGGGGAGACAGCCATCACCCGTGGCTTACGCCGCCTGTGCCGCCACAACCGGCGCCAGCATCCGGTCCACCAGCTCGACCCAGTGCATCACCGGCGTTTCCGTGCCGCTTTGCAGATGCGTGATGCAGCCGATATTGGCCGTGACGATGGATTCCGGCGAGGTGGCCTGCAGTTTGGCGAGCTTGTCGTCGCGCAGCTTGTACGACAGTTCGGGCTGCAGCACCGAGTAGGTGCCGGCGGAGCCGCAGCACAGGTGGCTGTCCGCGCAGAGGCGCACGTCCACACCCAGGCGGGTCAGCAGCGCTTCGACCTTGCCGCGAATCTGTTGCCCGTGCTGCAGCGTGCACGGCGGATGCCACGCCACGCGGCGGCTATCGCGCGGCACGGCGCCGGCCAGGCGGTGCAGTTCATCGGTAAAGTCGGGCAGCAGCTCCGACAAGTCGCGCGTCATGGCCGATACACGCGCGGCGCGCGATGCGTACGTCGGATCGTTGCGTAGCAGGTGGCCGTAGTCCTTGACCATCGCGCCGCAGCCCGACGCGGTCATGACGATCGCTTCGGCTCCGGCCTCGATATGTGGCCACCATGCGTCGATGTTCGCGCGCATATTGTCGAGCCCGCCTGGATGGTCGCCATTGTGGAAGCGGATGGCGCCACAACAACCGGCTTCCCGCGCCACCACCAGTTGTACGCCGAGTTTGTCGAACACACGTGCCGTGGCGGCATTGATGTTGGGCGACATGGCCGGTTGCACGCAGCCGTCGAGCAACAGCATCTTGCGAGGATGCTCGGTGCGCGGCCAGGTGCCCGCCACGGGCTCGCTCGCAGGTACCTTGTTACGCAGCATCTGCGGCAGCCAGGGGCGCACGATCTGGCCGAGTCTCAGTGCGGGGCCGAACAGCGCCGGGCGCGTCAGGCCTTCGCGCAGCACCCAGCGCACGATGCGTTCCTTGGCCGGGCGCTTGATGCCTTGCGCCTCCAGCCGGTCATCGACGATCTTGCGGCCGATGTCCACCAGGTGGCCATAGGTCACGCCGGACGGGCAGGTGGATTCGCAATTGCGGCAGGTCAGGCAGCGATCCAGATGCAGGCGCGTGCTTTCCGTGACGGGGTTGCCCTCAAGCACTTGCTTCATCAGGTAGATGCGGCCGCGCGGCCCGTCGAGTTCGTCGCCGAGCAACTGGTAGGTCGGGCACGTGGCCGTGCAGAAACCGCAGTGCACGCATTTGCCGACGATGGATTTCGCCTCTTCGCCCTCGGGCGTGTTGCGCAGGAAATCGGCCAGTGTGGTTTGCATGATGTGGGGTCGCTGTGGTCGCGAAGGTCGCTATGGGGTTGCCTGCGGACTCAGAGTCCGTTGTACATGCGCTGCGGATTGAAAATGCCCGCAGGGTCGAAGGTGTCCTTGAGCCGCTTGTGGATCGCGGCCAGCGGCGATGACAGCGGCGTGAACACGCCAACGGACTTGTCGCCATTGCGGAACAGCGTGGCGTGACCACCGGCAGCCTGCGCTGCGGCGCGCACCCGATCCGCCGATGCGGCGCTGTCATCCGGTGCGATCCACCAGCGCTGGCCGCCACCCCATTCCACGAGCTGGGCGCCGGGCAGGTCCAGCGGCTTGCAGACCGTTGGCACGGCGATGCGCCACAGGGCGCGGCCCGTATCGTTTGCTGGGGAGAAGAACGCGTGCGTCTGTTCGCGCAAGGCCATCCACAACTGCTGGGCGTGGCTGGCATCGATGACCTCGCCGCCCAGGTTGTCACGTGCGGCGCAAACCGCGGCGGTCGCACCGCTGAGTCGCACATGCAGGAATCCGTCATGCCACGCCGACGCCGCGATCGGCAACGGCTGGCCGCCCCATTTGTTGAGCTGGTCGATCGCCTCGGCCTGGGCCATCGCGAAGCGCAGCGTGGCGTCATCGAATGGCACGGGCAGCACCTTCAGCGAGACCTCGAGGATCAGGCCGAGCGTGCCGAGCGAGCCGGCCAGCAGGCGCGACACGTCATAGCCGGCCACGTTCTTCATCACCTGGCCACCGAAGTTCATGATCTCGCCGTGGCCGTCCATCAATTGCGCGCCCAGCACGAAGTCACGTAGCGCTCCCGCGGACTGACGGCGCGGGCCGGACAACCCGGCCGCCACCGCGCCGCCGATCGTGGCCGTGCTGGCCTGGCCGCGCAGTGCGAAATGGGGCGGCTCGAAGGCCAGCATCTGGCGCTTCTGTGCCACCGCGTCCTCGATCTCGGCCAGCGGCGTGCCGCAGCGCGCCGTGATCACGAGTTCGGCGGGATCGTATTCGACGATGCCGCGATAGGCCCGCGTATCGAGCACGGTGCCGGCCAGCGCCTGGCCATAGAAGTCCTTGCTGCCGCCACCGCGCAGGCGCAGCGGTGTGCGGGTGTCGCCGGCCTGGCGGATCGCATCGCGAAAGGCGTCGAGAGTGGCTTGCATGAGGACGTTGTCGTAATTGGAATTGGGGGGCGTCAGCGGGATCGGCTACCGTCGTCGCCGCGTCGGTCGGTGGCCAGTTCGGTTCGATACTCTGGCAACGCGGTGCCACAGTGCTTGCAGAACGTGGCGTCGGGCTCGTGGCCTTCGGTCAGGCAGTGTTCGCACGAGCGCGTGGTCAGCGGGCGCCGGATGATGCTTGCAGCCAGTTCCGCGCCAACGATGCCAGTCGGAAACGCGATGATTCCGTAGCCGAGCAGGATCGTGATCGACGTGATGAACTGACCGATTGGCGTCTTCGGCACCATGTCGCCGAAGCCCGTGGTGGTAAGCGTGACGATGGCCCAGTACATGCTGACCGGGATGCTCGTGAAGCCGTGCGTGGGGCCTTCCACCACGTACATGATCGTGCCCAGGATTACCGTGATGATGAATACGGTGCCCAGGAACACGAAGATCTTGCGGCGGCTGTTGGACAGCGCGAGCATCAGGATCTCGGCTTCCTCGAAATAGACCGTCAGCTTGAGAATCCGGAAGACACGCAACAGCCTCAGCAGGCGCACGTCGATCAGGAAGGCGAGTTCCGGCACGAAGAACGATGCCCAGGTCGGAATGATCGACAAGAAGTCGATGATGCCGTAGAAGCTGAAGACGTAGCGCAGCGGGCGCCGCACGACGCTCAGCCGCATGATGTATTCGGTCGTGAACAGCAGCGTGAACAGCCACTCGAGCACGGTGAACACCGTACCCAGGCGCGCGTGAATGGCCTGGATGCTGTCGAGCATGACCACGGCCACGCTGGCGATGATGGCCGCCAGCAGCACGATGTCGAACGTGCGCCCCGGGCGCGTGTCCGCTTCGAAGATGATCGTGTACCAGCGCTGGCGCCATCCCGACTCGGGTTGGCCCAGCCGTTGGCGAATGCGCGCGTTTTGATCGGATCGTGTGGATCGTGACATGTGCAAGGCGGAGAAGGGTTGCGGACTCTCGCGCCTTCCCGTCTGGTTAGTGTCAGTGTCAGAAACGCGGCAGGTCCGGATGCGGCAGCAGGCCGCGCTTGACGTGCATCTTGCCGTATTCGGCGCAGCGCGCAAGTGTGGGGATTGCCTTGTCCGGGTTCAGCAGCCGGGCGGGATCGAATGCGGCCTTGACCCCGAAGAACGCGTCGCGCTCGGACGGGGAGAACTGCACGCACATCGAGTTGAGTTTTTCCACGCCCACACCGTGCTCGCCGGTCACGGTGCCGCCGAGTTCCACGCAGGCCTCCAGGATGTCCGACCCGAACAGCTCCGCGCGCTGCCACTCGTCGTGATCCGCGCCATCGAACAGGATCAGGGGGTGCATATTGCCATCGCCCGCATGGAAAACGTTGATGCAGCGTAATCCGTACTTGTGCTCCATCTGCTCGATGCGCTTGAGCAGCGTGCCGATGTGCTTGCGAGGGATCGTGCCGTCCATGCAGTAGTAGTCGGGCGAGATGCGGCCCGCAGCCGGGAAGGCGTTCTTGCGGCCGCTCCAGAAGCGCAGGCGCTCGGCTTCGCTTTGCGACACCGTGATGCGCGTCGCGCCCGATGCGCGCAGCACCTCGCTCATGCGGGCGATTTCCTCGGCCACTTCCTCGGGCGTGCCATCCGACTCGCACAGCAGGATCGCGGCGGCGTCGAGGTCGTAGCCGGCCTTGACGAACTCCTCCACGGCGGCCGTGGCGGGCTTGTCCATCATCTCCAGTCCGGCCGGGATAATGCCCGCGGCGATCACGTCGGCCACGGCATTGCCGCCTTTCTCCACGTCGTCGAAGCTGGCCATGATGACCTGCGCGAGCTGCGGTTTGGGAATGAGCCTCACGGTGACTTCCGTGACCACGGCCAGCATGCCTTCGGAGCCGATCATCGCGGCCAGGAGGTCGAGGCCCGGCGCGTCGGGCGCCTCGGACCCGAACACGACCACCTCGCCTTCCATCGTCACCGCGCGCACGCGCAGCACGTTGTGGACCGTCAGGCCGTACTTGAGGCAATGCACGCCACCCGAGTTCTCGGCCACGTTGCCGCCGATCGAACAGGCGATCTGCGAGGACGGATCGGGCGCGTAGTAGAGGTTGTGCGGGGCGGCGGCGTCGGAGATTGCCAGGTTGCGCACGCCGGGCTGAACCACCGCCGTGCGGGAATATGGATCGAGCGACAGGATGCGCTTGAACTTGGCCAGCGACAGCACCAGTCCGCCGGCGATCGGCATCGCGCCGCCAGACAGGCTGGTGCCGGAGCCGCGTGGCACCACCGGCACGCCGAGCTCATGGCACAGGCGCAGCACCGCGCAGACCTGCTCCTCGGTATCGGGCAGCACCACGGCGTCTGGAACCTGGCGATAGGCGGCCAGGCCGTCGCACTCGTACGGCACGGTGTCCTCGGCCTTCCACAGCACGGCCGTGTCGGGCAGGATGCGGGCGAGGCCGGCCAGCAGCGTAGCGCGTCGCGTCTCCGCGGATTCACCGGCGACAGTTTGGGCGTCTTGCGGGGCGTTCATGGCAACTCCTGTGACGGACCGGCCGACGCGCACGATTCCCGCGTGGATGCGTGCTCGTACCGGGGCCGGGACGGCAGACTATAGCGCAGGCACCCCGCCGGGAGCGCCCTGGCGCACGTGAATTCGGCACGACGACCCGATCAAAAAGGTTCATGCCGGGTGCAAATGCCCAAGGTCGCGGACGAAGCCGCTTCCAGCGTAGTGGCTTGCCCGCTACCAGTCCAGCCCGAGCAGCCAGTCGATGAAGTAGCGCGCCTCGGGCATCAGCGGCGCCTGCTCGCGTTCGACGATGTAGTAGCCGTGTGGCGATACCGACTCGATATCGAGCAGCTTCACCATCTGGCCCGCCGCCAGCCACTGCCGCGCCATGCGCTGGCGCACCAGTCCCACGCCCTGGTTCGAGACGATCGCCTCCAGCATCAGGCCGATATCGTTGAACTGCGCGCCAGTCAGCGGCTCCGGCCAGTCCAGGCCGGCGGTTTCGAACCACGGCCGCCACGGTTCCAGCGGGCTGCGCAGCAGCGTCAGATTGTGCAGATCCTCGGGTTTGGTGACCGCAAAGCCGTTCACGCGCTCGTAGTACTCGCGCCCGCACGCCGGAAACACGGGCTCGACCAGCAGTTTCGTGGTCTTCAGGTCGGGGTAGCGGCCGGTGCCGTAGCGGATTTCGATATCGGTGTCCTCGGCCTTGACGTCGAGGAACGGCACGGCCAGGTGCAGTTCGAGATCGATATGCGGATAGAGCGCGGTGAACTCGGGCAGGCGCGGCACCAGGTGCTGGCGACCGAATGTCGGCGGGATCGCCACGCGCAGCCGCGTGCGCAGCTTGTTGTACTCGGGGCGTGCCAGTTCGTTGAGCGACTTCAGCGCATCCTGCACGTTGCGCTGGTAGCGCGTGCCGGCCGCGGTCAGCCGCAGCGCGGCGTTCGAGCGCACGAACAGGTCGTCGCCCCAGAGTTCCTCAAGGTTCTTGATCCTGTGCGAGACCGCGCTCGGCGTCACCGACAGTTCCTCGGCAGCGCGCGCGAAGCTGCCCAGCCGGGCAGCCGCTTCGAACGCGATCAGCAGGTGCAGGGGTGGGACGCGATGGAAAACCGATGCCATGGCCGCGTGCTCAGCGCGTGGCGCTGAAGATCTTGCCCGGATTCAGGATGTGGTTCGGGTCGAGTGCATCCTTGATCGCGCGCATCAGGTCGAGCGCATCCTCGCCATGCTCCTGCACCAGAAATCCCATCTTGTGCAGGCCCACGCCGTGTTCGCCGGTGCAAGTGCCGCCCATCGCCAGCGCGCGCTGCACGATGCGGCGGTTGATGTCCTCGGCCTCGGCCATTTCCTCGGGCTTGTCCGGGTCCACCAGTATCGCCACGTGGAAGTTGCCATCCCCGACGTGACCGACGATCGGGCAGGGCAGCGATGACGCATTCAGATCGCGCTCGGTTTCGGTCACGCAGTCGGCCAGCCGAGAGATCGGCACGCAGACGTCGGTGGTGACCGATTTGCAGCCCGGCTTCAGCTGGAGCATCGCGAAATAGGCGGTATGGCGGGCATTCCAGAGCCGCGACCGGTCCTCGGGCCGTGTGGCCCATTCGAAGCCCTGGCCACCGTGCTCGGCGGCGATGTCCTGCACGGTCTCGGCCTGTTCGCGCACGCCGGCCTCGGTGCCATGGAACTCGAAGAACAGGTGAGGCGTTTCCGGCAAGGTCAGATTGTCATGGCGGTTGATCGCACGGATTGCCAGGGCGTCGACGAACTCCACGCGGGCCACGGGCACGCCAAGCTGGATCGTCTGGATGGTGGCGCGCACGGCGTCGCCCATGCTCGGGAAGGCGCAGACGGCCGCGGAGATCGCTTCCGGCTGCGGATAGAGCCGCACCGTAACTTCGGTGATGATGCCGAGCGTGCCTTCGCTGCCGACGAACAGGCGCGTCAGGTCATAGCCCGCCGACGACTTGCGCGCATTGGTGCCGGTGCGGATGACCCGGCCGTTGGCCGTGACCACGGTCAGCGCCAGCACGTTCTCGCGCATGGTGCCGTAGCGGACCGCGTTGGTGCCCGAGGCGCGCGTGGCGCACATGCCACCCAGCGACGCATCGGCGCCCGGGTCGATCGGGAAGAACAGGCCCGTGTCCTTGATCTCCTGGTTGAGCTGTTTGCGCGTGACGCCTGGCTGGACGGTGACGGTCAGATCCTCGGGGTGCACGGCCAGCACCCGGTTCATCTGCGACAGGTCGAGGCTGATACCGCCGGCCACGGCCAGCAGGTGGCCCTCGAGCGAGGAGCCGGCGCCGTAGGGGATCAGCGGCACGCCATGCGTGTTGCAGAGCTTCGCCAGTTCGGCCACTTCCTCGGTGCTATGGGCAAAGACCACGGCGTCCGGCAGTTCGGGCGGGAACGGGGATTCGTCGCGGCCATGATGCTCGCGCACGCCGGCCGAGGTGGTGAAGCGGTCGCCGAAGCGGGCGGCGAGGGCATCGGCCAGTTCCGACGGGAACGGCCGGCGCGCCAGGGCGGTGGCAGGTGTGGGGTGGTTCATGCGGGTCTCCGGCTCGGGCCGTATAGCTCTGTATGCAAGGGAATGCCGCCATTCTACGTCGCCTTCCACGTCTCCCATACGTCCCCGGTACGCGCCGCCCGGCCCCGGAGGGTCCATAATTGCGCCACTTCTAAAACACTGACCACAAGGAGACCGGCATGGGTAACCGCCTGTCCAAAATTGCCACGCGCACCGGCGACGCCGGCACCACGGGCCTCGGCGACGGCAGCCGGGTTGGCAAGAACAGCCTGCGCATCGTCGCGATCGGCGACGTGGACGAGCTGAATTCCCATATCGGCCTGCTGCTGACCGAACCGGATCTGCCCGAGGACGTCCGCGCCGCGCTGCTCCATATCCAGCACGACCTGTTCGACCTGGGTGGTGAACTCTCCATCCCGGGCTATACCTTGCTCAAGGCGCCCCAGGTGGCCCAGCTCGACGACTGGCTGGCCCATTACAATGCCGCCCTGCCACGGCTGGCCGAATTCATCCTGCCGGGCGGAAGCCGGCCCGCCGCGCAGGCCCACATCTGCCGTACGGTCTGCCGCCGGGCGGAACGTGCGCTTGTCGAGTTGGGTGCCGCCGAAGCGCTCAACGAGGCGCCGCGCCAGTACCTGAACAGGCTGTCAGACCTGCTGTTCGTGCTGGCCCGTGTGCTGAACCGCGCGGGTGGCGGGAGCGACGTGCTCTGGCAGCGCGAGCGGGAATCCTGAAAGTTACGCATGAGCCACTAATTGGGCTGACTCGTTTTTCCGAGAAATTTACTCGGATTTGCGAATTTCGCCCTTGAAATGGCCCGCGATGGCCACATTTCGCATTCAGGTTGAATTGCAGCCCTGATCTCAAGAAGCAGGGCTCAATAGGAGAGAACACTATGGGTAAGATCATCGGTATCGACCTCGGTACCACCAACAGCTGCGTGTCCATTCTGGAAGGCAACACGCCGAAAGTCATCGAGAACTCCGAAGGCACACGCACCACGCCGTCGATCATCGCCTACATGGAAGATGGCGAGATCCTGGTTGGCGCGCCTGCCAAGCGCCAGGCCGTCACCAACCCGCGTAACACGCTGTACGCGGTGAAGCGCCTGATCGGCCGCAAGTTCGAAGAGAAGGAAGTCCAGAAGGACATCGGCCTGATGCCGTACTCGATCGTCAAGGCCGACAACGGCGACGCCTGGGTTGGCGTGCGCGACCAGAAGCTGGCCCCGCCGCAGGTTTCGGCCGAAGTGCTGCGCAAGATGAAGAAGACCGCCGAGGACTACCTGGGCGAGCCCGTGACCGAAGCCGTGATCACGGTGCCGGCGTACTTCAACGACTCGCAGCGCCAGGCAACCAAGGATGCCGGCCGCATCGCCGGGCTGGACGTCAAGCGCATCATCAACGAACCGACCGCCGCAGCGCTGGCGTTCGGCATGGACAAGAACGAGAAGGGCGACCGCAAGATTGCCGTGTATGACCTCGGCGGCGGCACGTTCGACATCTCGATCATCGAAATCGCCGACGTGGATGGCGAAAAGCAGTTCGAAGTGCTGTCGACCAACGGCGACACGTTCCTCGGTGGCGAGGACTTTGACCAGCGCATCATCGACTACATCATCGGCGAGTTCAAGAAGGAACAGGGCGTCGATCTGTCGAAGGACGTGCTGGCGCTGCAACGCCTGAAGGAAGCCGCTGAGAAGGCCAAGATCGAACTGTCGAGCTCGCAGCAGACCGAGATCAACCTGCCGTACATCACGGCCGATGCCTCGGGTCCGAAGCACTTGAACCTGAAGATCACGCGCGCCAAGCTCGAAGCGCTGGTGGAAGAACTGATCACCCGCACGATCGAACCGTGCCGTACCGCGATCAAGGATGCAGGCGTCAAGGTCAGCGACATTGACGACGTGATCCTGGTCGGCGGCATGACCCGTATGCCGAAGGTGCAGGAACAGGTGCGCGAGTTCTTCGGCAAGGAAGCCCGCAAGGACGTGAACCCGGACGAAGCCGTGGCCGTGGGTGCTGCCATCCAGGGTTCGGTGCTGTCGGGCGACCGTACCGACGTGCTGCTGCTGGACGTGACGCCGCTGTCGCTGGGCATCGAAACGCTGGGTGGCGTGATGACCAAGATGATCAACAAGAACACGACCATCCCGACCAAGCACGCACAGGTTTTCTCGACCGCTGACGACAATCAGCCGGCCGTGACGATCAAGGTGTACCAGGGCGAGCGCGAGATGGCCACCGGCAACAAGATGCTGGGCGAGTTCAACCTGGAAGGCATTGCGCCGGCACCGCGTGGCACGCCGCAGATCGAGGTCTCGTTCGACATCGACGCCAACGGCATTCTGCATGTGGGCGCCAAGGACAAGGCCACCGGCAAGGAAAACCGCATCACGATCAAGGCGAACTCGGGTCTGTCGGAAGACGAGATCCAGCGCATGGTGAAGGATGCCGAAGCCAACGCCGAGGAAGACAAGCGCGCCCGTGAACTGGCCGATGCCCGCAACCAGGCCGACGCGCTGATCCACTCGACGCGCAAGGCGCTGGGCGAGTACGGCGACAAGCTCGAAGCTGGCGAGAAGGAAAAGATCGAAGCCGCGATCAAGGACCTGGAAGACGCCGCCCGCGGCGGTGACAAGGCCGAGATCGACGCCAAGGTCAACGCGCTGTCCGAAGTCAGCCAGAAGCTGGGCGAGAAGGTCTACGCCGACATGCAGGCCCAGGCCGGTGAAGGTGCGGCGGCAGGTGCCGGCGCAGCAGCCGGCGGCGCTCAGCAGCAGGCCCAGCCGCAGGACGACAACGTCGTGGATGCCGAGTTCAAGGAAGTGAACGACAAGAAGTAATCGGGACGGCGGGTGGCGGCGCGGGTGATGCCGGCGCCGCCACCCGTTCCCGACGCCGGGCGACGGTTGTCTGACACCAGGTGCAAACCTCGGTTGGACACTGCGCTCGGCTTTTTTGCTTATCGCGCGGCGGGCATGTAAGCGCTCCGTCGGGCCAATCAGGTATGAGCCACCATGGCAAAACGTGACTACTACGAAGTGCTCGGGGTAGGCAAGAACGCGAGCGACGACGAGATCAAGAAGGCTTATCGCAAGCTCGCGATGAAGCACCATCCGGACCGCAATCCGGATAACAAGGAAGCCGAGGAGAAATTCAAGGAGGTCAAGGAGGCCTACGAGATGCTCTCCGACCCCGAGAAGAAGGCGGCTTACGATCAATACGGCCACGCTGGCGTGGACCCGAACATGGCCGGTGGATTCGGCGGCGGCGGGTTTGGCGGCGGTGGCTTCGCGGAAGCGTTCGGCGATATCTTCGGCGACATCTTCGGCCAGGCAGCCGGCGGCGGACGCCGTGGCGGCGGTCCGCAGGCCTACCGTGGCGCCGACCTGCGCTACAGCATGGAGATCTCGCTGGAGCAGGCCGCGCATGGCCACGAGGCGCAGATCCGCGTGCCGCACTGGGACGATTGCGAACACTGCCACGGCAATGGCGCCGAGCCGGGTTCGTCGGTCGAAACCTGCCCGACCTGTAACGGCGTGGGCCAGGTGCGTGTGTCGCAGGGCTTCTTCACGATGCAGCAGACCTGCCCGAAGTGCCACGGCAGCGGCAAGTTCATCCCGAAGCCGTGCACGAAGTGCCACGGTCAGGGCAAGCTCAAGTCGCAGAAGACGCTCGAGGTCAAGATTCCGGCCGGTATCGACGAAGGGATGCGTATCCGTTCGTCGGGCAACGGCGAGCCGGGCATCAACGGCGGCCCGCCGGGCGATCTCTACGTCGAGGTGCATATCAAGCAGCACCCGGTGTTCGAGCGCGACGGCGACGACCTGCACTGCCAGATGCCGATCTCGTTCGCTACGGCGGCGCTGGGCGGCGATATCGAAGTGCCGACGCTGGGCGGCCGGGCCAGTTTCCCGGTGCCGGAAGGCACCCAGGCCGGCAAGACGTTCCGCCTGCGCGGCAAGGGCATCAAGGGTGTGCGCTCCGGATATCCGGGCGACCTCTACGTGCATGTGAACGTGGAGACGCCGGTCAAGCTGACCGAGGCCCAGAAGGACATACTGCGTCAGTTCGACCGCTCGGTGCACGAGGGCGGTTCGCGTCACAGCCCGCAGGAGCAGTCCTGGCTCGACAAGGTGAAGAGCTTCTTTAGCTGATCGCGTTATCGACCCGTCAACAGGACGATGAAACCGGCCACGTGTCCAGCGTGGCCGGTTTTTTTACGCCCAACGCAGCGATAATGCCGACTGCAGCGTTTTCGCATCCAGTCTTCGTGGTACCCATCCCTTCGCCCCCCTTCGTTCTGCTCGACGACGCCACAGCCGGCTCTGGCGTGACGGCTTCGCGCCTCTATACCGATTTCGTCCGGGAGGACGTGCTGGCGGCCGGTGCCGACGTATCGGCGCTCGACATGCTGCTGGCCAGCGGCTGGCGGGACGGGTTGCACGCCACGTTCTTTGCGCCCTACGAATTCGGTGGTGCGATCGTTGGCGCACCCGTGCACGTTGGCGATGCGCTGCCGTTTCACGACGGCGCCCTGCGCGTGCTGTGGTTTCGCACGTTGCGCCGGCTCGATACGGAAGGTGTGGCGCAGTGGCTAGCCGCAGGCGCACAACCAGGCCCGACGGGCGCGCTCGACGTGACGGCCAGCACCACGCGGACGCAATACACCGAAGCGATCGCGCGTATCCACGATTACATCGAGGCGGGCGATACCTATCAGGTCAACTTCACGCAACGACTACGCTGTCGCGTGTTTGGCGATCCGATGGCGTTCTATGCGGCGTTGCGCGCGGCACAGCCGGTGCCGTTCGGCGTGCTTGCGCATCTGCCCGGTGGCGGTTGGGTGCTGTCGCTATCGCCCGAACTGTTCGTCGAGCACGATGGCCACGGACATCTCGTCGCACGTCCAATGAAGGGCACCGCGCCGCGTTCAGGGGATGCCGAACAGGATGCGCGCGCCGCGAAACGACTGGCCACAGATGCCAAGAACCGCGCCGAGAACGTGATGATCGTCGACCTGCTGCGCAACGACCTCGGTCGCGTGGCGATCCCCGGGAGCGTGGCGGTGCCCGAGCGCTTCGTCGTCGAACCGTTCGGTCGCGTGTTGCAAATGACGTCGACAGTCACCGCGACCGCGCGCCCGGGTACGTCGTTCGGTGCGTTGATGGTCGCGCTGTTCCCGTGCGGATCGATTACCGGCGCGCCCAAGCGGCGCACGATGCAGATCATCGCCGAGCTCGAGACGTCGCCACGCGGGTTGTACACGGGCGCGATCGGTTGGCTCGATGCACCATCGCATGAGTCTACGGAGATCATTGGCGTCGGCGCCTTCGGCATGTCTGTGGCGATCCGCACGCTGGTGCTGGCGCCGCCCGGGGCAGATGGCCTGCGCGCGGCCGAGATGGGTGTGGGCGGTGGCATCGTGCACGATAGCGTGGCCGACGATGAGTATGCCGAATGCGGATGGAAAGCGCGGTTCCTGACCGGTCATGACCCCGGCTTCACGTTGTTCGAGACCATGCGTGCGCGCGATGGCGCAGTGCTACATCGCGAGCGCCATTTGCAGCGACTAGCGAACTCGTCGGCGGCGTTCGGCTTCGCGCTGGACTTGCCTGAAGCCCGCGCGGCGGTGCAGGCTGAAGCCGCGCGACTGGGCGATGGCGACTGGCGCCTGCGCGTGAGTGTGGACAAGCGCGGCACGCTGGCATTTGCCAGCGGGGCATTGGCTCCGCTCGCGCATGGCGTCGTGGGGCTCGAAATCGCACCGACATGCCTGCCCGTTCACGATCCGCTGCGCCGGCACAAGCTCAGCGCGCGCGCCGTGTTCGATCAGGGATGGCAGGCCGCGGAGCGGGCAGGCGGATTCGATAGCCTGTTCTTCAACACGTGCGACGAACTGCTCGAAGGCGGCCGCAGTTCGGTGTTCATCAAGGTGGATGGCCAGTGGATGACACCGCCACTCTCGGCGGACATCCTGCCGGGCGTGATGCGTGCCGTGGTGCTCGAAGCAGGGGACGCATTGATCGACGGACCGGTGCAGGAAGCCACCGTGACGCGCGACATGGTGCAACGCGCCGAAACCATCGTTATCGCCAACGCATTGCGCGGCACGCTGCGCGCGCGCCTGATCTGAGCAAGGTGTCTAGGGTGTCTGCCGCAGCGACTACTTGTGTCGCGTATCAAGCCGGCCTTCGCCGAGCTTCCAGCGCACCACACCGGGCAGGTTGATCAGCTCGCGGTCGTGACAGACCATTACGACGGTTCGCCCTTCGGCGGCCAGTTCGCCGATCAGCGCGATGACCTGTTCGCGCGCGTGACCATCGAGGCTTGACGTCGGCTCGTCGAGCAGCAGCAGATCGGGCTCCAGCACCTTCGCGCGCGCCAATGCCACACGCTGGATTTCTCCACCGGATAGCTTGTCGGGCGCAGTGTCCTGAACGTGCACCACGCCGGCCCAGCCCAGCGCCGCGCCCACCCGCCGATCAATCTCGTCGCGTGGCAGGCCGTGGTGACGCAGGCCATAGGCGATGTTCTCGCGCACTGAGGTGCGGAACAGGTACGGATGCT
Organism: Cupriavidus sp. SHE; assembly: GCF_000812445.1. Lineage (NCBI taxonomy): Bacteria > Pseudomonadati > Pseudomonadota > Betaproteobacteria > Burkholderiales > Burkholderiaceae > Cupriavidus > Cupriavidus sp. SHE. Next base: position 37,806 of record NZ_JWMB01000053.1, read on the forward strand.
GATGCATGTAGGCGATGCGACGCCGTAGCGACATTGGCAACGGCGAAAGCGGCACGGTGTGCGCGGTGCCATTCGCATCGGTCCAGCTTGCGGTCGCGCCGGGCGCCGGTTCGAGTCCGGCCACTATCCGCAGCAGCGTCGACTTGCCCGCGCCGTTGACACCGGTCAGCGCGATGGCCGTCGCGCGCGGGAAATCCAGTTCGGCGATGTCGAACAACTTGCGCGCGCCGACGCGCCGCGACAATCCTCGCACCGTCAGCAGCGGGGCAGGTGTCCGCGTGCTCATCGGCGAAAACCTCCGGCGCCCTGCAACCAGGCCATCAGCACATTGACGATCAGCGCCAGTGCCACGAGCACGATGCCCAATGCGATGCCTTCGGCGAACTCGCCCTTGCTCGTTTCCAGCGCGATGGCCGTGGTGATCGTGCGTGTGGCGCCTTCGATATTGCCGCCAATCATCAGCGCTGAACCGACCTCGGCAATTACGCGGCCGAAACCCGCGACCACTGCGGCCATCAGGCCGAAACGCAGCTCGCGCAGCACGGTCATGCAGGTCTGCCAGCGTCCTGCGCCGAGCACCCACGCCGTCTCACGCAGACGAGGATCGGCCGATTGCAGCGTGGATAGCGCGAACGCCAGGATGACGGGGAAGGCGATAACGGCCTGGCCGATCACCATGCCTGCGGGCGTGAACAACAGCGAGAAGCCGCCCAGCGGCCCCTGGCGCGTGAACAGCAGGTAGAGAATCAGGCCGACCAGCACGGTCGGGAACGAGAGAAATGCCTGGGCGACGACCACGACGGCGCGCCGGCCAGGAAATTGCTGCGTGGCGATCAGGTAGGCCGCGCCGATGGCCGGCACCGTGGCCAGTGCCAGTCCCAGCCCGGCCACCATCAGCGAAGTCCAGACAATGAACCACAAGGCGCCGTCGCCGCTGACCAGCAGGCGGAATGCTTCGAGCGTGGCGGCGCCGATCTCCACGCGGCGTTCAGGCCGAGAACGTGTGCTCGACGGCCGGGAAGCTGCCGTCCTTCACCGCAGCCACATAGGCGCGGATCGCCGCTTCGATCGAGGGCTGTCCCTCCATGAAATTGCGTACGAACTTGGCCTTGCGGCCCGGGTAGATGTTGATCATGTCCTGCAGCACCAGCACCTGGCCCGAGCAATCGACACCAGCGCCGATACCGATGGTCGGGATGGAGAGTTGCGCCGTCACTTCGGCGGCGAGCTTGGCCGGCACGGCCTCCATGACGATCAGTTGCGCGCCGGCCTGCTGCAGCGCCAGCGCGTCACGCTTCAGCTGCGCGGCGCTCTCGTCGGTCTTGCCCTGCACCTTGAAGCCGCCGAGCGCGTGTACCGATTGCGGTGTCAGCCCGATATGCGCGCATACCGGAATGCTGCGCTCGACCAGGAATTTCACCGTCGGCGCCAGCCAGTCTCCGCCTTCGAGCTTCACCATCTGCGCGCCAGCACGCATCAGCGCGGCGGCGCTTTCGAAGGTCTTCTCGGGGGTGGGATACGTGCCGAACGGCAGGTCGGACACGAGCAGCGCGGTCTGGTTGCCGCGCGACACGCATTCGGTGTGATAGACCATGTGCTCGAGCGTGACGGGCAGCGTGGTCTGCTGGCCCTGCATCACGTTGCCGAGCGAATCGCCGACCAGGATCACTTCCACGCCGCAGAGATCGAGCAGCGCGGAGAAGCTGGAATCGTAGGCGGTGAGCATGGCGATCTTTTCGCCGGCTTCACGCATGGCCTGCAGTTTGGGGATGGTGACGGTCTTGCGGGAGGGATCGAGGAGGTAACTCATGGCAGTACCCGTGGTTGATCGGTTCGGACCCGTGCATCGGATGGCCAGGGTCGACCGCTGTCTTTTTCGTGTGTTGTGCTGCCTGGCGAAAGCCGCTTCACGTGTGGAAACGGCTCGACAGACGCGTCGGGACGACTCAGGACGCTACGAGATTCAGAAAGGCCCTGCGGCCTCGCATGTTCTCGATGCGCGACAGTAGTGTACGGAAATCGACGTCGTTGTCTACCGGGTTGAAATGTGCGGTATCGACAATCAGCACCGGGGCTTCGTCGTAGCGGTGGAACAATTCGCCATAGGCATCGGTGAGCCGCTGCAAATATTGCTCGTCAATACCGCTCTCGCCGGGCAGGCCGCGCCGCGCGATTCGCTCACGCAGCAGCGAGGGCGTGGCCTGCAGCATGATGACCAGATCCACGCGCTGCGCCGGCGCTTGCAGGCGTGCCGCCAGCGCGTCGTAGAGCGCGAGTTCGTCGGCTTCGAGTGTCAGCGAAGCGTAGACACGGTCGCGCGCGAACAGGAAGTTGCCGATCATGCGCTGGCCGGCCAGCATCGCCGAATGCCACTGCTGGAGCTGGGTCACGCGCTGGTTCAGGCAGGCGAGCTGCATCGCCAGCGCATAGCGCTGTGGTTCGCGGTAGAAGCGTTCGAGGAAGGGGTTGTTGCGCGCGCCATCGGACAGTTCGGCTGCCTGGAGATGGCGCGCCAGGCGTTGGGCCAGCGCGGCCTTACCGGAGCCGACAGGGCCTTCGATGACGATACGACGCAGATGATCGAGCATGTGTCAGCCGCGGCGTGGCGCGCTCATGGCTGCGCGCCGTCGCCTTCCTTCATGCGCGAGCATTTGCATGAGGAAAACTTCTCGATGCGCTGCTCCTGCACGTCCGGCAGGAAACCGGCCGCGGGGCCAACTCCGGGAATCTCGATCTCGGGATCGAGCTCGACCAGCGGCACCAGCACGAACGCGCGCTCAGTGATGCGCGGATGCGGAACCGTCAGCGCTTCGGTATTGATCGACTCCGCGCCGAACAGCAGTAGATCCAGGTCGAGCGTGCGCGGTGCGTTCCGGAACGGCCGTTCCCGGCCGAACTGGTCTTCGATGTGGTGGCAGATACGCAGGAGCTGCGCTGCCGTGAACGGCGTCTCAATCTTCACCACCGCATTGAAGTAGTCCGCGCCCGTGGCGTCGACTGGTGCGGTGCGATAGAACGACGACTTGGCGACCACCGTAATGCCGACCTGCTGGGCCAGGCACACGATGGCGTCTTTTACTGCCTGGCGTGCATCACCAAGATTGGCGCCGATGCCGATGAAGGCGAGCGTCATGTTATTCCTCCGGCTGGGCGCGGCGGGATTGTGCGACGGCCTGACCTCCTTCTGCCGAATCCGCCTCGCTGCGGGAAGACACTTTATCTGATTTCCGCGGACCGCGTCGGCGACGCCGTTTGCGGGCCGGCGCATCGTCTTCCGCACCCTCCACGCCTTCGCCAGCTTCCGGTTCGTTTGCGCCGCTCTGTCCACCCTGGCCGCCCTGGCCACCCTTGCCCCCCCTGGAACGGGCCGGGCGCGCGGCCTCGATCATCGCTTCGCGCTGATCGGGCGAAGCGTTCTGGAAGTCGGTCCACCACTGGCCCATTTCGGCCGCCTGTTCACCGGCTTCGCAGCGCAGTTGCAGGAAATCGTAGCCGGCGCGGAAGCGCGGCGATTCCAGCAGGCGGAACGGCATGCGGCCGACGCGCTTCTCGAAACGCGGCTGCATTCCCCAGATATCGCGCATGTCGGTGACAAAGCGGCGCTGGATCGCAAGCTGGCCGGTCTGCTTTTCCAGCACCTGATCCATCGCGGTGTTGAGCGCGGCGATCGGGTGCTCGCCTTGCTCGCGCAGCTTGTTCCAGCGCTGCAGCACGTGGTGCCAGAGCAGCGATGCGAACAGGAAGCCCGGCGAAACCGGCTTGCCGGCCTGCACGCGGCGGTCGGTGTTGTCGAGGGCAAGCTGCACGAAGCGCTGGCCCATCGGTTGTTCCAGCGCGACGTCCAGCAGCGGCAGCAGGCCCTTGTGCAGGCCCGCCTTGCGCAGTTCCTGCAGCGAGGCCCACGCATGGCCGGACATCAGCAGCTTGAGCATTTCGTCGAACAGGCGCGCGCTGGGCACGTTGTGGATCAGCGAGGCCAGGCCGACGATCGGCTCGCGCGTATGGTCGTCGATCGAAAAGCCTGTCTTGGCCGCAAAACGCACCACGCGCAGCATGCGCACGGGGTCTTCGCGATAGCGCGTGACCGGATCGCCGATCATGCGCAGCGTGCGCGCGCGGATGTCTTCCATGCCGTGATGGTAGTCATGCACGGTCTGCGCGGCCGGATCGTAGTACATCGCGTTGATCGTGAAGTCGCGGCGTTCCGCATCCTCGGCTTGCGTGCCCCAGACGTTGTCGCGCAGCACGCGGCCGCTGGCGTCGATCGCGTGGGTCTTGCTGTCGAGTTCCGCACGCTTGAGGCGGCGGCCTTCGGGCAGCGTCTCGCTGGCGACGGCGTCGACCAGCGCGCGGAAGGTCGAGACTTCAATGATTTCCTGCTCGCGGCCACCGTAGAACGTGACGTGCACGATCTGGAAGCGTCGGCCGATGATGCGTGAGCGGCGGAACAGCGCCTGCACCTGCTCGGGCGTGGCATTGGTTGCCACGTCGAAGTCCTTCGGCTTGATGCCGAGCAGCAGGTCGCGCACGGCGCCACCCACGATGAAGGCCTGGTAGCCGGCCTGCTGCAGGGTGGAGGTCACCTTGACCGCGTTGCGCGAGATCAGCGCCGGGTCGATTCGGTGTTCGTCAACGCCGACGACGCGCGCCGTATGGGCGCGTCCGGTGCGGCGCTGCTTGGGCCCCGGCTTGCCAAGCAGCCGGTTGATGAGCTTTTTGATCACTTCAGAACAGATCCATGATGCGCCAGCCGGCCGAGGCTGCATGGGTGCGCAGGCGATCGTCCGGGTTGGCGGCCACCGGCTCGCTGACTTTCTCGAGCAGGGGCAGGTCGTTGGCCGAGTCGCTGTAGAACGTCGTCGAGCCGAAGTCGTCCCAGCGGGCGCCCAAGCCCTTCAGCCAGCTCTCCACGCGGGTGATCTTGCCTTCCCGGAAGCTCGGCACGCCGAATACTTCACCGGTGAAGGCGCTTTCCGGCTTGCCGTCGATGGTCTCGGGCTCGGTGGCGATCAGGTGCTTGATCCCGAATGCCTGGGCGATCGGGGCCGTCACGAAACTGTTGGTGGCAGTCACCACCGCGCACAGGTCGCCGGCTTCCAGGTGCTTGTAGACCAGCGCGCGGGCCTGCGGCGTGATGACGGGCTCGATTACCTCGTGCATGAAGCGCACACGCCATTGATCCAGGCGGTCGCGCGGATTGGCAGCCAGCGGGGCCAGCGCGAAGCGCAGGAATGCCCCGATATCGAGCGTGCCAGCCTTGTATTGGCTATAGAACTCGTCGTTCTTGCGACGATAGGATTCCTCGTCGACGACGCCCATGCGAACTAGGAAGCGGCCCCACTCATGGTCGCTATCGGTGGGGATCAGGGTGTGGTCGAGGTCAAACAATGCCAGATTCATGGGCGGCGATTTTACATGAGAGTGCAACAGGCAGTCGGGGCAGGGAGCCGGCCTTGCCAGTCCGGCGGTGTCCTGAGCCCGGACCGAGCGGATTTCGTGCCAGCCAGGCCGGCGGGGCGTCGGTTACTCCCGGAATTCAGCGAACATTTCGCGCAGCAGCGGCAGCGTCACCGCGCGTTTGCGTTCGAGCGAGTAGGTGTCGAGCGCGTCCAGCAGCGCCATCAGGCTGGGCATGTCACGGTAATGGCGTGTGACGAGCCAGTGGGGGATTTCGGGCGACAACTGCAGGCCCCGCTCGCGTGCGGCTTGCAGGAGCGCGGCCATCTTGTCCTCGTCCGAGAGCGATTCCACCTGGTATACCAGGCCCCAGCCGAGCCGGGTGCGCAGATCTTCACGTACCGGCATGGCCCGCGGCGCCAGGCCCCCGGCCACCACGAGCGCGCACCGCACATGGGCGCGGACCTCGTTGTACAGTGAGAACACCGCGATCTGGCGGGCTTCGTCGAGCAATTCGACATCGTCGACCGTATAAATCTGGCACGACGGGTCGAACATGAAGTCGGACAGGGCGTGGTGCGGGCTCAGGTACCGGCAATTCAGGCCGGTGTGCAGCGAGGCGTCGCATACGGCATGCAGCAGGTGCGTGCGGCCGGAGCCGACCTCGCCCCACAGGTAGATCAGGCGGTCCGTGGCCTGCTCGCGCGCGACCAGGCCAGCCAGTTCGCGCAGGCGCTGCACGGACTCGCGATTGGCGGCCACGAAGAAATTCTCGAAAGTGGACGGCGGCGGGCTGCCCAGTTCGAGCGAGAGCTGCTTTTGACGCGGTGACATGACGAATGCGTTACTTGCCCGATTCTGCGGCTGACGGAGAGTGACCGCGATAGCTGGTCGCCGGGAGCCTGTATCCGTTAAAATTGCGATTTTACTGGACTCGAGCCCGCCCACTACGCCAGATTTGGCGAAAAGCGCGTCAGCCGAGCGCCGGAATCCACACTTCACCTCCTCAAAGACAAGCAGGTTCTCATGAGCGCATCCCCGACCGCCGGCCAGGCAGGCCTTTCCTACCGCGATGCCGGTGTTGACATCGAAGCCGGCGACGCGCTGGTTGACCGGATCAAGCCGTTTGCCAAGCGCACCATGCGCGAAGGCGTGATGGCCGGCATTGGCGGTTTCGGCGCGCTGTTCGAGCTGTCGAAGAAGTACCAGGAGCCGGTCCTGGTTTCGGGCACCGACGGCGTGGGCACCAAGCTCAAGCTGGCGTTCCAGCT
>NZ_JWMB01000054.1:0-11385 GCF_000812445.1 Cupriavidus sp. SHE
CAGCGTGTACTGCGCCCGCTTTGTCTTGCTTGTCATCACATCTCTCCTTGCTTCAGTTTAACCTCAGCAAGGGATTCGTTTTGCGGGGGCAAGCTCAGCGAAGTAATTACGTGGGGTCACTTCGTCGCGTGATGACGACAAGGTGGAACGTACCGGGGTTATGTGGATTGACATGGCTTTCGCGCGGACGCGTCAACCTGTGTGCGCGCGAACATTGCGGGCCGGTAATGGGAAACTCACGAAAAGAGGTCGCTTCTCTCGAAGCAAGATCGACTGCCTTTGCAATACGCTGCGGGTTCCGATCTAGTTGGAGAGTAAGGATGGACACGCCATACGTCGCAAAATGGGCGCGTAGCGAAGACAGCGTTCATGAGCAAGCGCTGCGACTTCGCACACGGAGGTTCGAGCTGCTGTCTGCAAATATTGCAAATGCGGATACGCCGAACTACAAGGCGCGCGATATCGACTTCAGCGCCGAGTTGGATAGGGTGATGGGCAGTGGCCAGAATTTTGCGGGCATGACCATGACTTCGCCGCGACACATCGAGGCAAGCAAGCCCGCGCTGGAAGAGGATCTGATGTATCGCGTCCCCCTGCAGTCGAGTATGGACGGCAACACCGTGGAGATGGACGTCGAGCGTGTGGCGTTTGCAGAGAACGCGCTGCGGATGCGGTTCTCCATTCAAAAGACTGCCGACGAGTACAAGGACATGCTCAAGCTCTACCAGGACATGCGGCCCTAGCGGGGAAACCGCGACTACTGGCAGGGCGGCTTGGGTGCGGCGACAGCGCTGGACGCGTCTCTGGAAGACGGCTCCGGTGTGCTCGCTGCGGATTCCTGCTTCGACGGATGTTTGGCTGTGCGATGTCGCGGGTTGGCCGCCCAGGCAACCCGTTGGTCGCGGGAGGCGTATCCCGTGTCTGAATGTCCAATGGCGAGGGTGTGCCACTGGGTCGGCTTCTCGCTGAGTCGATCACCGGTCGCAGGAGCCGGCAAAGCGTAGGCCAGCAAGGCAGAGCATGCGACGGCGCTAATCATCTGTATGGTTCCTGGACGGATGACATGAGGATCCTGTCATCCGCAAGATAGTACGCTCAGATTGCGGGCACATTACCAACGCATTACGGCGGGGCATTGGGGCGCTGACTCGTTGAGCTTTGTTGTTGCAATGCGGGGCACACTAGTTGCTAATAGTGTGCAACGGCGTGAATGCCGATTCAGACTGACTGGAGCCCGCGACAATGACCGAAAAGCTGCGCCTGGACATTCCTGTCTTGCTTCCTGGCCTTCCCGATTCCTCTGATCCCTGTGTAGAACGGTTGCTGTCCGAACTGAGAGGGAAAGAGGGCGTCGAGGCGGCGCATATAAAAACTGCAAATGTTGATAGCGATTCACAGATATGTGTCCACTACGATCCCGCAGCGATTTCCCTTGCCCGCATCCGGGAGCTGGTGACAAGCACGGGTGCGGTGATTTCGTCGCGGTTTGGTCATGTGCTTTGGCAATTGAAGGGCGTCTGGCACGAACGACGAGCGCGAACCGTAGCTAGCCAACTGCGGGCCTTGCCCGGCGTCATCGAGGCCGAAGTCAGCGCCTCCGGCATAGCGCGCGTCGAATTCGACAACGATCGGATCTCCGCGGCAGGGATCGAGCAGGCCCTGTCAAAACGCGGGCTCGCGCCGGTTGAGATCGGTGCCCGGAAGAGCGGTCATGCAGACCATGAACACCGCGAAGGCGTCAAGGATCATGCACATGGGGAAGGCGAGGGGCATGAGGCCCACGCACACGGCAGCGTGTTTGGCCCGAATACTGAGCTAATCTTCTCCCTGATCTGTGGGGCCTTGCTTGGTCTCGGATTTGCCGTTGGTAAGCTGTTCGGCAGCCTGCCAGCATGGATTCCGGTTGCCTTCTTTGTCGGCGCGTATTTTTTTGGTGGTTTCTATACCGTTCGGGAAGCGATAGAGAACCTCCGGCTAAAGAAGTTCGAAATCGACACACTGATGCTGGTAGCCGCCGCAGGGGCGGCGGCGTTAGGCGCTTGGGCGGAAGGCGCGCTACTTCTCTTTTTGTTCAGTCTCGGCCACGGGCTCGAACACTACGCCATGGGGCGCGCCAAGCGGGCGATCGAAGCGTTGGCGGCGCTCGCACCGGCTACAGCAAGTGTGCGGCGTGAAGGCGAGGTACGAGAGGTCCCCGTCGAGGAATTGCAGGTGGGGGATGTGGTGGTGGTTCGGCCGAACGAACGCCTCCCCGCCGATGGTTTTCTGGTAAAGGGGGCTTCCGCAGTCAATCAAGCGCCGGTTACTGGCGAAAGCATCCCGGTCGACAAGCAGCCCGTGGATGACGCCGCCGCAGCCAGGAGGAAGCCCGATGCCGTAGGGGCCGTGTCCCGCGTGTTCGCCGGAACCATCAATGGCGCCGGCGCCATTGAAGTGGAAGTGACGCGCCTTTCCACGGACAGCGCCCTGGCGAAAGTCGTCAAGATGGTCAACGAGGCCGAAGCGCAAAAGTCACCGAGCCAGCGGTTCACTGAGAAGTTCGAACGGATCTTTGTTCCTGCAGTGCTTGTGCTGGCGGTATTGCTGCTGTTTGCAGGGCTAGTGATCAATGAGCCGTTCAGTGCGACCTTCTACCGCGCCATGGCGGTGCTGGTTGCCGCCAGCCCATGCGCGCTCGCCATCGCGACACCGAGCGCGGTGCTGTCGGGGGTAGCGCGCGCCGCTAGAGGGGGTGTACTGATCAAGGGCGGGGCGCCGCTCGAAAACCTGGGTTCACTGAAAGCCATTGCATTCGATAAGACGGGGACGCTGACGGAGGGGCGCCCCCGTATTACCGATGTGATGGTCGCCGAAGGAGTAGCTGAAGCGGAATTGTTGAGCGTAGCGGTCGCCGTGGAGTCGCTCAGCGACCACCCGTTGGCTGCGGCCATTGCCCGCGATGGCCGCAAGCGCCTGGAAGGCAGTTCCATCCCGGAAGCGTCTCATCTCCAAAGCTTGACCGGACGCGGGGTCACGGCGACGTTGTGCGGTAAGACCGTCTGGATTGGCAAGCCTGACATGTTCGGCGCCGACGGGATTGCACCGCTTAGCGAATCGATGGCGAGCGCAGTGCAGACGCTGCGCAGCACTGGCCGCACGACAATGATCGTCAGGCAGGGAGATCGGGACCTCGGCGCCATTGGGCTGATGGACACGCCGCGCGCCTCGGCGCGCGCTGCCCTCGAGGCACTGCGCAGGCTGGGTATCACACGCATGATCATGATCTCCGGCGATCACCAGCGCGCAGCCGAAGCCGTCGCCAAGGACGTAGGTATCGATGAAGCCTGGGGCGATCTGATGCCTGAGGACAAGGTCAAAGCCATCCAGACGTTGCGCGCGGAAGCCAAAGTGGCCATGGTCGGCGACGGCGTCAACGACGCGCCGGCAATGGCCAACGCCACGGTGGGCATCGCAATGGGTGCGGCAGGTTCAGATGTGGCACTGGAAACGGCGGATGTTGCGCTGATGGCCGACGACCTCCAACACCTGCCTTTTGTGGTCGGTTTAAGCCGACATACGCGGGCCATCATCCTTCAGAACGTGTATATCAGCCTCGGCGTCGTGGCGTTCCTTCTGCCAGCCACGATCCTCGGCCTCGGTATCGGGCCCGCCGTGGCCATGCATGAGGGGTCGACGCTGATCGTCGTGTTCAATGCGCTTCGACTGCTAGCCTATCGCGACAAATCCCCATGACGGGCCCCGGCCGCAATGATGGCGATGCCAGATGCGGCGGCAGCTATGGCCGCCGACTCATTTGGCGGCATTGCCGCAACTTCCACAGAACTTTGCGTCGCGTGGGAGTAAGGTGCCGCATCGACTGCACGGCGCCGGAGCCAGTGAACTGCCGCATTGCTGGCAGAAGCGCGCGCCCTGGGCGCTCACCGTGCCGCAGTTGGGGCAGTGGACGCCGGCGGGGCTTTGTGGTGGCAAAGGATTCCCATAGCCGTAGCTGCCGCCACCATCATGATGACCTCCTCGACGACCGTGCTCACTTCCGCCGCCGTGATGACCGCCGCTGTGACGGCCCATGAGCCTTTCCAAGAAACCCATCATTCCTCCTAAGTGGATGGATCGTCGCTGCGGCCCCGTGGTGTCGGGTGCTGCGACGACTTGCGCTGCTACGCGTCAGCCAATGCCTGTAGTAAATAGTCTGTAGTGACTACAGGGTCAATGGTCGGTGGATGCGAAGAACGGAATAAGTTGAATACGAGGCTCTTTCTTTCGAAAACGTCATGATCCCGATAGTTGCTGGCCATGTCGTGAGAGCGCATGGAAGGCGGGCTGTCTATCGGCTTGGCGCAAGGGTTTCCGTGAGGATGGCATCCCGCTGAGGAGCCTCGGGGAGGCCAGGAGCTTTGCCTTCCGGGCATCCGGGTGCGTGAAAGATTGCTGCAGGCGGGGTGCCACCCCGTGTCGCTGCGGCCACCTGCCCCGGCTCAGCGGTGGGGGTGCCGGGGCCGATCGGCGCCGTATAGCTTGCCACCAGATACACCGGCCGCCGCTTGACTTCATTGAACAGACGCCCAACATATTCCCCGAGCACGCCTAGGAAAACCAGTTGCAGGCCGCCCAGCAGAAGCAGGGCGGTCATCATGGATGGGTAGCCGTGTACGGGGTCGCCGTAGAGCAGCGTCTTGCCAACGATGAAGGCGGCCATGCCAAAGGCGGGAACGGCAACAAGCAGGCCGATCGAGGTTGCAAACTTGAGCGGCACGGTGGAAAAGGCAGTGATGCCATCCACGGCAAAACGCAACAGCTTGCGGTAGTTGAACTTGGTCGTCCCGGATGCCCGCGCGTCACGCCGATACAAGACGGCCGTCTGCCGGAATCCTATCCAGGCATACAGCCCCTTCATGAAGCGGTGCTGCTCCCGGAGTTGTCCGAGTGCGGCAACGGCACGACGGCTCATGACGCGGAAGTCGCCGGTGTCGGCCGGAATCTCCGTATCGCTGAGCTTGCCCATCAGGCGGTAAAACCAGTGCGCGGTGAACTTCTTGAGGAACGATTCGCCATCCCGGGAAGTGCGCGTGGCGTACACCACGTCGAACCCCTCGCGCCATTTCTCGATCAACGACGGAATCAGTTCGGGCGGATCCTGCAGATCGGCGTCGATGATCACAACGGCGTCGCCGCTTGCCACGTCGAGGCCCGCCGTTAGCGCGGCTTCCTTGCCGAAGTTGCGACTCAGCTCGACAATGCCGACGCGCGCTTCGGCCGCCTTGAGATTGTGTGCAACCGCCAGTGATCGATCGCGGCTGCCATCGTCCACGTAGATAATCTCGTAGTCCGATGCCAATCCATCCATCACGCGGAGAAGCCGAAAGTGAAACTGTGGCAGGACAGCTTCTTCATTGAAGAGCGGTACGACGACCGAGATCTTCTCTGGCAGCAGGCTGGCGGCATTCATCGCATCGCTCCATTCATGAACGTCCAATTTGCATGGAGTACGTAGTTGACCAACATGACGAAAATTGTCGAGAGGATTTGAGCAACCAGGTAGTGAAGCCCCAATGCTAGTCCAGCCCACATCAGAAGTGAGTTAAGAAAGAACGCCAGCGCGGAAACGAGAATGAACCGTCCGAAAGTGGCGCGTTGTGGTCGGACTGGTGTGAACACCCATCGGCTGCTGATGCAGTAGTGCGTCAGAAGGCCTGCAACACTGCCGGCGGCAGACGCCGGTAGCGCTGCAACCCCGAAACCGACCAGCGTGATCAGTGTTGCGTAGTGTGTAGCGGTTGCCGTCGCCCCCGCGCCCAGAAACCGTACAAATCGTGATGGGATGTTCATGGTTTTTGCACCAGAACGTTGACGCCATGTCGTCCGATCACAGTTGTGTTGCCGCCGAGCAGCGGTCTCAGTCGATGAAACGTCTCGTGCCGCATGACCGCGAGCTTGTGACCAGGGGTCAGCCATCGCTGCGCAAAAGCTTCTTCATTAGCAATCCACTTGTCGGGCTCGACCGAGAAGCCGAGATCCAGCTCGGATCTGGCCCCGACAATGATCGGTTCTCGTTCGGCGTAAAACGCCAGACCTCGGTCAATCTGGCCCACGTTGAACAGTTGTGTGTTGTCGCGGGACGCCGCCTTGGCTTCCAAGCCAAGTGGTTTGATGGAGAGGGACCCAAACGCCCGAGACGCCATCAAGCCAGCCTGAAGGCTGGCCAGCGTCGCCAGCGAAGCGACGGCAACCGCGCAGAGCCTGTGGCCGCGCAGGGCGATCCCAAAGGCCAGGAAGCCACCGATGACCAGAATGCCCATCGTGATGGCGCCCCAGGTATGCAATGAGGCCGGATTGCTGATATTGAGCTTCAGTACCGCATTCGACATTGTCGGATGCCATAGCAGCACGGCGATGGCAACGCCGAGCACAGGCATGGCAAGAAAGCTTGCCGCCAGTGTGGGGCGGGCTGCAGTCATGGATCTGTACGCGAGCAAGACGGCCACCGGTGGTAAGGCGGGCAGGATATAGAGCGGCAGCTTCGAGCGCGAAATCGAAAAGAAGGCAATGACAACGACTACCCACAGCGACAGAAACAGTCGTGCGTCGAAGCCAGGCGTTGCCTGTGCGCTGCGAGAGCGGAGTGCGATAGCACGGGGAATCAAGCCCATGAACGGCAGGACGCCTGCCGCACCAACGGCCAGGAAGAACCAGAATGGCTTGTCCCGCTCGTGAACCGAGGACGAGAATCTCGCGAAGTGTTCGTGGATGAAGAAGTAATTCAGAAATTCGGGGTTGCGCTGGGACACCACGACAAACCAAGGCATGGTGATGGCCACCGCAAGCAGGCTCCAGCGCCAGAATCTCGCGCTAAAAAATGCGGAAAATTGTCGAGTGACCGCCCCGTATAGCAGCAGCGTGATTCCTGGCAGTACCAGGGCAATCAGGCCTTTGGCAAGAAATGCCAGACCGACCAACAACCAGATCAGGGGGTATAAGCGAGGTTCCCGATTCTGGTAGGCCACGGCGAAAACGAGAGCGGCACTGCCGAGCAGTGCGCCGACACCAATGTCTGTTGTTGTCAGATTCGAGCCGAGAATCCAGAGGGGAGCGCCGATGAGCACCAGCGCTGAGGCGAGGCCTATGCGCGTGTCATAGAGCGATCGCGCCGCCCACCATGCGGCGAGTGCGCCCAGCAGTCCCACAAGCGCACTCCAGATCCTTGCTGTCCACTCGGACGGCCCGAAGAGCGTATAGGCGCTGGCGGTCGCCCAATACTGCAGGGGCGGCTTGTCGAAGAACTTGATGCCGTTCAACCGCGGCGTGACCCAATCGCCGGAGACGAACATCTCGCGCGGAACCTCGGCGTAACGACCCTCGTCGGGTTCATAGAGGGGACGCACGGATAGCGTGGACATCCAGAGGACCACCGTGAGTGCGATGGTCAAAGCCATGAAAATCTGTCGCTTCAAGAGACTGCCCGTCCAGGTGTGCGGTGGCCACTGCTACCGCGCTTGGTCAAATGCTCTCAGGGCGCAACGACATAGATGCCGGATGTGGTTCGTCGCCGTCGTGATGTTGGATCATGGAGCAGTTCACGCGGCGCCGCTTGACGCCCCACGAGCCGAGGATGCGATTCACGCGGGAGTCCGAAGGATGGCGACTTGGCCAGCAGAGAGCGAACAGCGGGATTCTAGGGCGCTCACCTGTCGGGGGGATTACGAGATGATGACGGCGCAGTCCGCCGTCGAGTGCTTTGCGGCAGAAGAAGTTGCCTGACGAAGCGTCAGCGTTAGCTCATGGTAACCCAAGTGCTTCGGAGAACGGGCGTCGGGTTCGATGCGTTGGTGCGTAACCATTCGGCAATGTCGCCGCAATGTTCTGCATAGTAAACTTGACGCCCCGCAGTTGTCAGCGGGCCTCATCACCCTTAGTACGCCGGGGTGCAGCCCTCGATGGGATCGGCGGGCGATGCTTATGACAACGCCATGTGTGAAAGCTTCTTTGCAACGCTCGAATGCGAGCTGCTGATGCGTTCGCACTTTGCCACGCATGATGACGCGCGGCGCGCCTTGTTCACTTGGATCGAAGGCTGGTACAACCCACATCGCTTGCACAGCGCGTTGCGCTATCGAAGCCCGCAGGAGTTTGAAAGGATGACCGCCCATGACAAGGATCTGACGCAACACTCAGCCTTCACCGCCCCATCACAAGGAGACAACCCATCGAACTAAGATTCCAATGCAGATCTGTCCGAAAAAACGGGGTAACCCCAATCGTCGGTTTGCCTGGCACTGCGCCCGTCTTGCCAGTCTGCAGGCCGAGCAAGCTTCTCTTCTACATTTTTGATCGCGCTACACCGAGAACTTCGCAGACCAGCTTCACAGGTCGTCCCCCGCCAATGAGGTTGAGCGCGCAAATTATTTTCGCGAGGTCATCACCTCCACTGCCTCACGGAGAATCTCGTTCTCCATGGTCTTCTTGCCCCAGCATGCGCTGTAGCTCACGGACTTGCTTGAGCGCGTCGCTCAGGCTCGATGGCGGCACGACTTCTTCACCAGCCCTAACCGCCGATAGACTGCCGTCCTGGTACAGCTTGCGCCAATGAAGGAGGTGATTCGGATTTCCGCCTTGCTGGCACGCCACCATCAACACCGTCTTGCCCGGCTCACAGCTCTCGCGCTCAATCGAAACACAGTCGTATGCCCCCGCCTGTAAGTTCATTGTAAGGGGGAACTGTGTCCGGCAATTCAGGGGGCCGCTCCAGGCTCGCTCCATCCGGATAGCCCCCCCGAAAGCAAGTAAATCGATTAATTATGCGTAAATGAACTGCGCATAAAATAAGATCGCGTCTTGGCACGACTTCCTAAAGCGAGAGGATACAGGCGATGGCCCAGAATGGTGCAATAGTCTTGGAGGCGCCCAGCGGCGATCCAGATGCCGCTGAGTTGCAAGCGGTGGAGATGGAAGCGACCTTGCAGAGCCTGATGCAGCTTGGATTAGTGACGTCGTGGCTGCGGCTCGCCGACAGCTCGTACCGAGTGGAGGTCGATGGAGAAATCATGGAGCAGCTCTCAGTACTCGGATGGGCGCGCAACTGCTGCCCTCGGCGGGCACCCGAATCTCTGGAGTAGCCGCAACTCCCTCTGAGCGTAAGGCGGCGTAGCTCCAGCAGTCTACGTGCACGTGCGTAATGCATTCGGGAAGCGGCTTCTTGACTGGCCGAGCTCATTTTCGCGGCCCGGTCGGTCGAGCCCGGCGCACACTTTAGATCGTGGATGATTTCGCATGGCAACATGCTTCCGGCGAAGATCACGTTATTTGGATGGGCGAGCGCTGGAGCCGTGAATGGATTCTAGTGCTATGCGGCTCACTAAAGCCCAATTGAAGGTGGCCGGGTGTGACGAGCACGCGCTTGATTGGTTGGACTGACGTCCATGGCCATCATTTGATCATCGGCCGCTGTTTGTAAGGTCTTAAGAGGCCTTCCCTCAGGTCCAGCGATCGCGGCGCAACCGCAAAACCGACTGTCAGGCTCCCTCCTCCTTAGTCGCTCGACACAACGCCCTATCCCCAACTTCCCGGTCGATGGCTCCGCACGTCATCTTCCCGTAATCCTTTCGACAGGTCAGGACCCTAAAATCTGTCATCCGGATGCAAAAATATCGCGTTCGAGACATTGCAACGGCCACCTCGCGGCCCAAGCCCTTTCCGTGAATACGGTCTGCAGACTCGGGATCGAAAAGAAGCGCGTGTCCGTTGCAAAGCCCCAGCACCACGATCCTGCGAGTAGCTTTCGGAAGTGGCACAGGCGACGCGTACGTCTGATCGGCAGAAATTTAACCGTAACTACATGGGCCTGCTCTCAAAACGACGGATTTTGCCTGTCTTGACGATGACACTGGCAATGGTCCTTTGGATGTCGACACTAGCCATTCGCCCGCTGTATGAACCCGATGAGGGGCGTTACGCAGAGGTTCCGCGGGAAATGTTCGTCTCGGGCGACTGGGTCACGCCGCGGTTAAATGGCGTCAAGTTCTTCGACAAGCCACCCCTTCAGTATTGGGCGACCGCCGGCGCCTATACGCTTTTCGGGCCGTCCGAATGGACAGCAAGGATCTGGAGTGCTCTTGTGGGACTGCTGGGCGTACTTGTCGCATGGTGGGCTGCGCAAAAGCTCTATGACAAGCACGTTGGCCTGGCTTCAGCGTCGGTACTTATCGGCGCACCCTTATGGATTCTCGGCTCGAATCTGACAACGACGGACATCGGCGTCGGCTCACTGCTCGGCAGTGCGGCTCTCGTTTTCGCTGTGGCTTACCAGCGTCGGGACTATCGCTTATACCCGATTATCTGGCTGTTGGTCGGTCTGGCATTTCTTGCCAAAGGCCTGATCGCTCTCGTATTGCCAGCAATAACGCTGGCGCTGTACGTGGCGATCACGCGACAGCGATCCGCGTTCTTCAGCGGGAAATTCTGGCGCTGGAGTCCGCTTGCGGTGGCAATCACAGCGCCTTGGTTCATTGTGGTGTCCTTGCGCAACCCCGAATTTCTGAACTACTTCTTTATCCACGAACACTTCGCAAGGTTTTCTTCCGCGATACACGAGCGAGACAAGCCAGTCTGGTTTTTCCTTGCCGTTGCCGCGGCGGGTGTGCTGCCGTTCATTGGCTTGATCCCTCGTGCTTTCTCTTTCTGGTCTCGCAGCGCTCGGGCGACGCAGCACTTCGATTCGAGATTGTTTTTGTCACTCTGGGTTGTTGTTGTCCTTACCTTCTTCTCGATCTCCCGCTCCAAGCTGCCGCTGTATATCCTGCCAGCCTTTCCACCGATGGCGGTGCTGCTTGCGCACCGTGCTATGTCCGGAGTCCGCCCCACGTTGGCTGCAAGCTTTCTTGCCATGCCAGTGCTCGCGGTGACGATCGGCTTCCTGCTGTGGCATCCGACCTTGTCAAATGCGCTACTGAAGCGCGACGTCAGCGATCCGGCAACGTTGCAGACCTGGGGCTCCATCACCGTAGGCATTCTCGCGATCGGTGGCTTTCTGGCCTTTGGGATCGCCCTGCGCGGCCGCAGGCTCTGCGCGGTTGCCGTCGCTTCGCTGGCGACGCTGGCCGGCCTTCAGGCTGGCTTGATGGCGTCTCGGGCGTTTGGATCCCTCTCCATCAAACCACTTGGCTTGGAAGCCAAGGCGGCGTCCCGCGTTGACACAGAACTGTTCGACGTGGGACAAATTGACCGAGGCCTAGCATTCTACACCGAGCGATTACCTACCATTGTCGGCGCCAGATCCGAGCTAGATCTTGGCTTCTCGGTCGAGCCTGGAAAGTGGATTGCTAATGAAGAGGCCTTTGCGCAGCGATGGAAGACCCCTGGTCACAAGCTCGCGGTCATGCGGCACGAGACGTT
>NZ_JWMB01000055.1:0-8026 GCF_000812445.1 Cupriavidus sp. SHE
GGGGTCGCCTCAGAAAACGGAAAATAAAGCACGCTAAGCCGGTTGCAGCGGTCGTAGCGGCCTGAACTTGCCCGCGCCGATCTTGGCGCTGCTGCGCCAGAGGTAATCGCCGGTGAGGTTGATGTGCTCCCAACCGAGCGGCGACAGGTACTGCAACAGCGCGTCATCAACGGCATGGCCGTTGCCACGCAGCGCGTGCGCAGCCCGTTCCAGATAGACCGTGTTCCACAACACGACGGCAGCCGTTACCAGATTGAGGCCGCTAGCCCGGTAGCGCTGCTGCTCGAAACTGCGGTCGCGGATTTCACCCAGGCGGTTGAAAAACACTGCCCTGGCCAGCGCATTGCGCGCCTCGCCCTTGTTCAGGCCGGCATGCACGCGGCGGCGCAGTTCCACGCTTTGCAGCCAGTCCAGGATGAACAGCGTGCGCTCGATGCGGCCCAGCTCGCGGAGCGCCACGGCCAGGCCGTTCTGGCGTGGGTAGCTGCCGAGCTTTCGGAGCATCAGGGAGGCCGTCACCGTGCCCTGCTTGATCGAGGTGGCCAGCCGCAGGATTTCGTCCCAATGGGCGCGGACGTGCTTGATGTTGAGCGTGCCGCCGATCATGGGTTTCAGCGCGTCATAGGCGGCGTCGCCCTTCGGGATGTAGAGCTTGGTGTCGCCCAGGTCGCGGATGCGCGGCGCGAAGCGGAAGCCCAGGAGGTGCATCAGGGCGAAGACGTGATCGGTGAAGCCCGCCGTGTCGGTGTAATGCTCCTCGATCCGCAAGTCGGACTCGTGGTACAGCAGGCCGTCGAGCACGTAGGTCGAATCGCGCACGCCGACGTTCACGACCTTGGTGTGAAATGGCGCGTACTGGTCAGAAATGTGGGTGTAGAACGTCCGCCCTGGGCTGCTCCCGTATTTCGGGTTGATGTGGCCGGTGCTCTCGGCCTTGCTGCCGGTGCGGAAGTTCTGGCCGTCCGACGATGAGGTGGTGCCGTCGCCCCAGTGCTCGGCGAAGGGATGGCGGAACTGTGCGTTGACCAGATCGGCCAGCGCCGCCCCGTAGGTTTCGTCGCGGATGTGCCAGGCTTGCAGCCAAGCCAGCTTGGCGTAGGTCGTGCCGGGGCAAGACTCCGCCATCTTGGTCAGGCCCAGGTTGATCGCGTCGGCGAGGATCGTGGTCAGCAACAGGTTCTTGTCTTTGGCCGGGTCGCCCGATTTCAGATGCGCGAAATGCCGAGTGAAGCCCGTCCATTCGTCCACCTCCAGCAGCAGTTCGGTGATCTTGACGTGCGGCAGGATCATTGCCGTCTGGTCGATCAGCGCTTGGGCGGTGTCGGGTACCGCCGCGTCGAGCGGCGTGATCTTCAAGCCTGACTCGGTGATGATGGCGTCCGGCAGCTCGTTGGCCGTCGCCATACGGTTGACGGTGGCAAGCTGTGTTTCCAGCAGCGTCAGCCGGTCGTTCAGGTACCGGTTGCAGTCGGTGGCCACGGCCAGCGGCAATTCGCTGGCCTGCTTGAGGCTGGCGAATTTCGCGGGCGGCACCAGGTAGTCCTCGAAGTCCTTGAACTGGCGCGACCCCTGCACCCAGATGTCGCCGGAACGCAACGCGTTCTTCATCTCCGACAGCGCGCACAGTTCGTAGTAGCGCCGGTCGATGCCGGTGTCGGTCATGACCAGCTTCTGCCAGCGCGGCTTGATGAACTCGGTCGGCGCGTCGGCGGGCACCTTGCGGGCGTTGTCGCTGTTCATGCCGCGCAGCACCTCGATGGCGTCGAGCACGTCCTTCGCGGCGGGAGCGGCCCGCAGCTTGAGCACGGCAAGGAATTCCGGCGCGTAGCGGCGCAGCGTGGCGTAGCTTTCGCCGATGCGGTGCAGGAAATCGAAGTCCTCGGGCTGCGCAAGCTTCTGCGCTTCGGTGACGCTCTCGGCGAAGGCATCCCAGGACATGACGGCCTCGATGGCGGCGAACGGATCGCGGCCCGCCTGCTTGGCCTCGATCAGCGCCTGGCCGATGCGGCCGAACAGCCGCACCTTGGCGTTGATCGCCTTGCCGGACGCCTGGAATTGCTGCTGATGCTTGTTCTTGGCGGCGTTGAACAGCTTGCCCAGGATGCGGTCGTGCAGGTCGATGATTTCGTCGGTGACGGTGGCCATGCCCTCGATGGCAAGCGCCACCAGGGTGGCATAGCGTCGCTGCGCCTCGAACTTGGCCAGGTCGGCGGGCGTCATCTGGCCACCCTCACGGGCGATCTTGAGCAGGCGGTTCTGGTGCACCGACCGCTCGATGCCAGAAGGCAGGTCGAGCGCCTGCCACGCTTTGAGGCGTTCGATGTGTTCCAGCATGTGCCGCGAATTCGGTTTGACGGGCGATTGGCGCAGCCAGGCCAGCCAGGTCGTTTTGCCGTTGTCCCGACGCTTGAGCAGATCGTCGAGGCGGCGGCGATGCGCGTCCGACAGCGGTTCGGCCAAGGCATCGTAGATGCGCCGGTTGGCGCGGGTGATTGCTTCGGCGCTCGCCCGCTCGACGGCGTTGAGGGCAGGCAGAATGACCGACTGCTGCCGCAGGTGCTCGATCAAGGTGCTGGCCAGCACGATGCCCTTGTCGGTCTGCAAGGCCATCTCGGTCAGCAACTGGACGGCCTGCCGGTAGTGGCCCATGGTAAAGGGCTGGAAGCCGAACACCGTTTGCAGTTCGACCAGGTGCTCGCGCCGGGTCTGCTCCCGCTGCCCGTATTCGTCCCAGCTTTCGACGCTGACCTTGAGCTGGTCGGCGACCAGTTTCAACAAGGGCGGAAACGGCGGCTCATCGACGCCCAGGATGACACCAGGAAAGCGCAGGTAACAGAGCTGCACGGCGAAGCCCAGCCGGTTGGCCGGGCCGCGCCGCTGCCGGATGATGGAGAGGTCGGTTTCGCTGAACGTGTAGTGACGGATCAACTCATCCTTGGTGTCCGGCAACGCCAGCAGGCTTTCGCGCTCGGCGGCGGACAGGATTGAACGACGTGGCATATTTACTGATCCGTTCTCAAGTATTGATACAGGGTTTCGCGACTGATTCCGAATTCACGAGCCAGCTTGGTCTTTTGCTCGCCAGCCTCGACACGTTGGCGCAGTTCGGCAATACGCTCAGACGACAGGGATTTCTTCCTGCCACGGTAGGCCCCGCGCTGCTTGGCGAGCGCGATGCCCTCGCGCTGCCGCTCGCGGATCAAGGCGCGTTCGAACTCGGCGAACGCGCCCATTACCGACAGCATCAGGTTCGCCATCGGCGAGTCCTCGCCGGTGAAGGTCAAATGCTCCTTAAGGAACTCGATGCGTACGCCGCGCTGGGTGAGGCCCTGCACCAGGCGGCGCAGGTCGTCGAGGTTGCGCGCCAGACGATCCATGCTGTGCACCACGACCGTGTCGCCTTCGCGCACGAAGGCGAGCAGCCGTTCCAGTTCGGGCCGCCGTGTGTCCTTGCCCGACGCCTTGTCGGTGAACACTTTATCCACCTGGATCTGTTCGAGCTGCCGTTCTGGGTTCTGGTCGAAGCTGCTGACGCGGACGTAACCGATGCGCTTGCGCTTCGAAGCGTTGATAACACTCCAACCCGCAGAAGTGCTCGACGTATTCCGCGCCTTCCGGGGTGAAGGCGGCATCGAGCGGGATTTCCTTGCAGCACACGCAGCAACTGGTGGTGGTCGAGTCACTTGCATTCATGGTGGCACCCCTCCATTGACTGACGAAGACGGCGAATGCCGCCGCCGGCATTGGCTTCGCGAACAGGAAGCCTTGTCCTGTGTCGCAGTCCGCTTGTCGCAATAGATCAAGACTCGCCGATGTTTCCACGCCTTCAGCCACCACATCCATGCCCAGCCCGTGCGCAAGCTGAATCACGGTGTGCACGATGGTTTGGTCGCGGCGGTCGTTGGCGAGCCCGGCGACAAACGATTGGTCGATCTTGAGCGTGCTGATTGGGCAGCACTTCAGATGTTGCAGACAGGAATACCCCGTCCCGAAGTCATCGGCGGCGAAGCGCACACCGATCTGCCGCAAGGCGTCCAGGGCGGGGAAGATCGCCGGATCACCAAACGCGACCGATTCGGTCAGCTCGATTTCGAGATACTCGGCGGGCAACTCGGCATCAGCCAGCACGCCCTTTACCCACCCGTCGAAGTCCGGTCCCACTTGGCTCGCCGAAACATTGACGGCCAGCCGGAACGGTCGCCATGCCAGCATTCGCCAGTCACGCATCTGGCGGCAGGCTTCGCCCAGCACCCAAGCGCCGATTTCAGGCATCAGGCCGGACGATTCGACCACGGGCAGGAACTGGCCCGGTGGCAATAGTCCAAGCGTCGGATGACGCCAGCGCAACAGGGCTTCCGCGCCGACAATCCCACCACTGCGCAGATCGACGACGGGCTGGTAGTGCAGTTCAAGCTGCCCGCGCTCGACCGCTTGGGCCAGTTCCGGCGTCGTCCATCCATCCGGCCGGAAAGCGCTCATTCTCTTTCCCTGAATGCCCGCAACGCCCGCGACAGGGACAGAAGGAACAGGCCGGTCAAACCGAGCGCCGCGATGACCCAATGCTCGCCGAGGAAAGCACCGGCGGTTGTGCCGGCCAGCACGACAGCGAGGATGGGCAGGTGGCAGGGGCAAGTCAGCACAGCCAGTCCGCCCCACAGGTAGCCGGTGATCGGTTTGTGCGTCTCGGACGGCAAGCGCTCGGGGTTGTTCATGGCAGACTCTCCGCGTGCTGTGCCGGCTCGGTCGGCAGGGTGGCCAACTGCACTTCCAGATCGGCCAACGCTTCGCGCCGACGCTCGACGAACTGACGCAGCAGGGCAAGCTGCGCGGCCGCTTCGTCGCCGTCCGCCGCATCCAGCGCCCGGCACAGCCGCGCCAGCGCGTCGAGGCCGATGCCCGCCTCGAAGGCCGCCCGCACGAAGCACAGCCGTTGCAAGGCGGCGTCATCGAACAAGCCGTAGCCGCCTGGTGTGCACGCCACCGGGCGCAGCAATCCGCGCAGCAGGTAGTCGCGCACGATATGCACGCTCACCCCGGCATCAAGAGCCAGCCGGGACACCGTGTAGGCGTTCATTGAACACCTCCTTTTTCTCACCCGGCGCAGCAGGAAAGCTGCTTCACATCCTTGTTGAAGGTCTGCGCCGCGAGCTTCAACCCCTCGACCATCGTCAGGTAGGGGAACAACTGGTCGGCCAGTTCCTGCACCGTCATGCGGTTGCGAATGGCCAGAGCCGCCGTCTGGATCAGTTCACCCGCTTCCGGCGCGACCGCTTGTACGCCGATCAGCCGATGGCTGCCTTCCTCGATAACCAACTTGATGAAGCCGCGTGTGTCGAAGTTGGCGAGCGCACGCGGCACGTTGTCCAAGGTCAAGGTGCGGCTGTCGGTCTCGATCCCGTCGTGGTGGGCTTCCGCCTCGCTGTAGCCCACGGTCGCCACTTGCGGATCGGTGAACACCACGGCCGGCATTGCGGTCAGGTCGAGCGCCGCATCGCCGCCGGTCATGTTGATCGCGGCACGGGTGCCGGCCGCTGCCGCCACATAGACGAACTGCGGCTGGTCGGTGCAGTCGCCGGCCGCGTAGATGTTCGGGTTGCTCGTGCGCATGCCTTGGTCGATGACGATGGCACCTTGCGCATTGACAGTGACCCCCGCTGCGTCCAGCGCGAGGCTGCGCGTGTTCGGTGTCCGACCGGTGGCAACCAGCAGTTTGTCGGCGCGCAATTCACCGTGCGTGGTGGTCAGCACGAATTCACCGTCCATATGGGCGACCTGGCTGGCTTGCGTGTGCTCCAGCACCTCGATGCCCTCGGCACGGAAAGCGGCTGTCACCGCCTCGCCGATGGCCGGGTCTTCACGGAAGAACAAGGTATTGCGCGCCAGGACCGTGACCTTGCTGCCCAGCCGGGCAAAGGCTTGCGCCAGCTCCAGCGCCACCACCGACGAGCCGATTACGGCAAGGCGTTCGGGAATGGTGTCGCTCGCCAGGGCCTCGGTGGAAGTCCAGTAGGGTGACTCTTTCAAGCCCGGAATCGGCGGGACCGCCGGGCTGGCACCCGCGGCGACCAGGCAGCGGTCGAACATCACGACGCGCTCGCCACCCTCGTTCAAACGGACGGTAAGGCTCTGGTCGTCCTTGAAGCGCGCCTCACCGTGCACAACGGTGATGGCCGGATTACCGCCCAGGATGCCTTCGTACTTGGCGTGCCGCAGTTCGTCGACGCGGGCCTGCTGCTGGGCCAGCAGCTTACTGCGGTCAATCGTAGGCACAGTTGCCGCAATACCGCCATCGAACGGGCTTTCCCGGCGCAGATGGGCGATGTGGGCGGCGCGGATCATGATCTTGGACGGCACACAGCCGACATTGACGCAGGTGCCGCCGATGGTGCCGCGCTCGATCAGCGTGACCTGCGCGCCTTGCTCGACGGCCTTCAGCGCCGCCGCCATCGCGGCTCCACCGCTGCCAATGACCGCTACCTGCACCGGGGGCTCGTTGCCACTGTGCTTTTCGGCGGCGGCCATCCATCCCCGCACCTTGTCGAGCAGTCCGACGCGGTTGTCCGCCAGTGGCGCATCGGCTAGCGTTGCCTTGTAGCCCAGTCCGGCCACGGCGGCAGTCAGCGCGTCCGGCGATGTGCCCGGCACGATGGCGAGTTGCGCTGTGCCCTTCGGATAGGACACCAGCGCCGACTGCACGCCTGGCACTTTTTCCAGCGCTTCCTTGACGTGCGCCGCGCACGAGTCGCAAGTCATGCCGGTGATTTTTAGATGGGTCATGCAACAGATCCTTTATCGTTTGTGGCGCCAGACAATGACGTCCGTTGTGCTGCGGTGCCGTTTTCAGTGACTCACTGCTTGACGCTGGACGGATAGCCCGCGTCTGCGGTTGCCTTGGTCAGCTTCTGCACGCTGGTCTTGGCATCGTCGAAGGTGACGACCGCTTGGCGTGTCTCGAAAGTCACGTCAACTTTGCTGACGCCTTCGACCTTGGAAATCGCCTTCTTGACAGTGATCGGGCAGGCGGAGCAGGTCATGCCCGGTACGGACAGCGTGACGGTCTGGGTGGCGGCCCAGACGGGGGCAACAACGGCGGCGAGGGCGAGGGAGGCAAACAGTTTCTTCATGGTGAACTCCGATCAGTAGAAAAATGGCATGACGTAGGGAAATCCGAGCGCGACCAGAACCAGCGCGGCCACGATCCAGAAAATGAGCTTGTAAGTAGCTCGCACTTGGGGAATCGCGCAGACCTCACCCGGTTTGCAGGCCGCTGCCTGCCGGTAGATGCGCCGCCAGGCGAAGAACAACGCCACCAGCGCCACGCCGATAAAGATGGGGCGATAGGGATCCAACACCGCCAAGTTGCCGATCCAAGCGCCGCTGAACCCCAAGGCGATCAGAACCAACGGCCCGAGGCAGCAAGCCGAGGCGAGGATGGCGGCAAGCCCTCCAGTGAAGAGCGCGCCGCGCCCGGTTTTTGGTTCAGACATGCGCTTGTCCTTTCGAATTGAAATTGGATAGCGTAACCTTACTTCCGTACTCATGTACGGAGTCAAGCGATATGGAAAACAATTTGGAGAACCTGACCATTGGCGTTTTCGCCAAGGCGGCCGGGGTCAATGTGGAGACCATCCGTTTCTATCAGCGCAAGGGCTTGTTGCTGGAGCCTGACAAGCCCTATGGCAGCATCCGCCGCTATGGCGAGGCGGATGTAACGCGGGTGCGCTTCGTGAAATCAGCCCAGCGGCTGGGCTTCAGCCTGGATGAGATCGCCGAGCTGCTGCGGCTGGAGGATGGCACCCATTGCGAGGAAGCCAGCAGTCTGGCCGAGCACAAGCTCAAGGACGTGCGCGAGAAAATGGCTGACCTGGCGCGCATGGAGGCCGTGCTGTCTGAGTTGGTGTGCGCCTGCCATGCGCGAAGGGGGAACGTTTCCTGCCCGCTGATCGCGTCACTACAGGGTGGAGCAAGCTTGGCAGGTTCGGCTATGCCTTAGCGTGCTTTATTTTCCGTTTTCTGAGACGACCCC
>NZ_JWMB01000056.1:0-44543 GCF_000812445.1 Cupriavidus sp. SHE
TTGGGGCACTGTTTGGGGCATCACAGTTATTCATAATTCTCTGTTCCGCCAAAATAAACGGTTACAGCATATTTTATGATTCCTGTCGGCGGGACCATCGTTCAGTCGGCACTGGCCTCTCCCTTCATCGTTGCCTCCGGTTGTTTCGCGCTGCGCCGTCTCTCGCTGTAGGAGAACGCCTTGCTGCGGAATGTCCTCATTCCTACATCGTGCCGGTAGTCCAATGCGTATGCTCGAGAAAGGAAAAGGCTGAACAGGAGTGCCATATGAAGCCCATTCTTGTGCTTCTCGTCACCTCCGTGGCGTTGCTCGGTGGGTGCGTCATTACCCCCGATCATGGCGATCACAGAGGCGGTGGGTATTACAGCGGAGATGGTCGATCTGATTACGATCGAGACCACGATCATGGCGATCGTGATCGGGGCGATCACCGGGATAACGAAAGTGACCGGGATCGCTGGCAGGGCGGCCCGCACTACTAGCGTGTGTCCTGATCGCGTGCCAGGCGGCCACGGCTGGGATGGGGGCTCCCTACGCCTTTCCAGGCGGGGCAGGTCGTCACCAGCGGAAACGTCAGCGCCATTGCGACGCTGTGCATGAACTATCCGTAGTTGCTGCCACGCGCGGTGGCCCACGGTAGACGGGGTGGCTGGACGCGCCCCGTCTTGTGGACAAGGCCATCCTCACCCGCGGTTACGCTGACACCAAGACTTGTAGCTGGAAATCAAGGTGAATTGGCTTGCCTTAGTAGTTGCCGCAGCAGTTCTCTACTTGGCGGCCTCTCAGTCATTACCACTTGGCCTTTGCACATTGATTGTCTGCGCTAGTATCTGGAACGATCGGAGCATAAGAAATTGTGGCAGGTCATCTTCTTCGCAGTTGTGGCGAAGAGCTGGTCGGATGCCGTGCTACGCTATAGGGATACTCTGGGAAAATAATAATGAGAGCATTGACCAGTATGTGTTTTGCCCTGCTAATTACCGGCTGCGCGATCGGGTCCAACTGCTCGTTCGGACAGCGTGAGCCCTGCAAGTTCATTCCGTTCATCGCGCCTCCGGGGACCACAGTCGTTCCTGCGACAGCACCTCGTTAGGTCCACGGGGCAGGCGTATCGTTGAGGATCAAGTCTGCGCGGGTACATTGCGCTGACGTCCATGCGGCATACGGAGCCTGACCATGCAAACCGACCCTGAATACTGGTTTTACGCCAAGCGCTATGGCTGGGGATGGGGGCTCCCGACTTGCTGGCAAGGCTGGGTAGCCTATGGCGCGTACTTCGCGTTGCTAGCGCTGGCTGTCTTCTTCTTCCGTGTTGACCACCGTCCCATTGTCTTTGTCTTCGTCGTGGTGATCCTGAGCCTGGCGCTGTTCGTCGTTTGCTGGATCAAGGGGGAGCCGCCACGCTGGCGTTGGGGAGACGACTGATTGGCCCGTCGCCGATCTACCTATCCACCTTTTGGCAGACCATTTCACGATGGTCTGTTTTCATTTTGGCCAGTGTCTGCACCGCGGTCCATCTACTGGAATTGAACGGAACGGTGGCTGCAATCGTGGTGCATTCGATGCCATGCGCCAAAGCCGGTTTTGTCGAGTTACTACGCTAACGGTGTGGCTGTTGGTGCTTGAATAGTAATAAATTGAATGTCTCTGTTCAGGCGAAACGCGGCGTTTCTTGACGCGATCCGCTCACCTTGTGGACATTTCCGATTGGATGATTCAGCGAACGGATATGATGTTGGCTTCACGCCGCAAAGGGGGACCCATTTGGCCAGCTTCCGCCCAACCATGCCATCCGTCCGCGCGAGTCTTTGCCGGTTGCCGCTGCTTGTCCTGATGGGTGCGATGCCGGCTCTGGCGGTGCCACCGGCGTCCGATCCGGCGCTGGCCGATACATCGGGCTGCACGGCGCTGATCAATATCGTGCAGGAGAGCTTGCGGGGTGAGCTGGAGGTCCCGTGCGCGGAGCCAAATCGCGAGGCCTGCGAGGCCAAGAATGGGCAGATCCGCGCCATGCTGGAAATCGTCGAACAGCGCCGGCAGCGCAAGGCTGACGAATGCGAGACGCTGGCACAGGTCAACCGGCTGCTGCGTACGCTGCCACCGAAAGGGTGAGCGCAGCCGGGCAGGGTGCTGTCGGAATCAGTGCGACATCTTCGAAAAAAGCTGGATCACCGCCACGCCGGCAATGATCAGCCCGATGCCGAGCCAGGCCGCAAGGTCGGGGACCTGACGGTAGAGCACCGATGCGATGAGCGTCACCAGCACGATTCCGGCGCCGCACCAGATCGCATAGGCCACACCGACTGGCACTGTTTTCATCACCTGCATCAGTAACCAGAACGCCGCTACGTATCCGGTCACCACCAGGACGCTGGGGACCAGGCGCGTGAAGTTCTCCGCGGCCTTGAGACTGCTGGTGGCGATGACTTCGGCAACGATGGCCAGGGCGAGGAGCAGATATCCGTTCATGAGTTGATCAAAAGAGACTGTTGCGGCACGTGGATTCGATATTATGCAATCCGCGCCCCCGATTACCCCCAAACGGGGCTGCAAACCATGGGACGAATTGCCGAGAATCCTGGCGTCATCGTAATTTCAGGTGATCGATTACCCTCCCACGCGGTGGTTGCCCTGCAAGGGATAGGGGAATTGAATGATGGTATGCGCTGAAAACGCACGGGGCGCCCGGGAATACACAAGAGGCGCCTCCAGAATGTCGCGGCAGTATCCAATCTGGCCTGACCATGCCGGCACCAAAACATACGCCGGCGGCTGGCGAGGTTGTAGATGGGATCAAGGGGAGCATCATGAACAACGAGCTTGACGGGGTAACGGCCTGGCCGACCACGCGACTCGGCCATTTGCAGGGGGAGTCCGATCCCGGGCGCGATCCGGGAGAGGGCGTCTGGCAGAACACGATTGCCGCCGCCGACCACGCGCTGGAAGAAGCGTCCCGCATTCAGCGAGGCGTGCAGCAAAATCTGAAACTGATGCAGGAAGTGCGGACGCTGCGCGACGAACTGCGCCGCGCTCATGCCGAGATCGATCGCTATCGAGGGATGCACGCGCGCGTGGTGGTCAGCATGCGGCAGCTCGAGGATGAGCACAGCGTCGAGATGTCGCGCCTGCAAACCGACAACGAACTGCTGCTGGTGCGCCATCGTGTCTACAAGCTGCTGGCGGAGCACTACGCCACCGCCGCGTTGCGGTTCGATCCCGCTGTGTTCGCCGAGCACCGTGACCGGGTGCTCGAGCACGTGCTGTTCCAGCGCCGCAAGGGCATGTCGCTCACGCAGATCGGCGTGGGGGACATTGCCTTCCTGCTGCTGTAGCAGATCGGGTCTTTGAGCTGGCGCCGTTGCCCGGCGACGATCAGGCGACCATCAGGCGACCATCAAGCGGACTTTGGCTCGCGCGGCTTGAGCACCAGCAGCGCGAGCATGCCGCCCACCACGCCCCAGAACGCCGAGCCGACGCCTGCCAGCGTCATGCCGGACGCCGTGATCATGAACGTCAGCAGGGCCGATTCCCGTTCGACCGGCGTCTGCATGGCCACCGTCAGGCCATTGGCGATCGAGCCAAGCAGCGCAAAGGCGGCGACGGCCACCACCAGCGCCTTCGGGAAGGCCGCGAACAATGCGGCGATGCTGGCCGCCATGATGCCCATGACCAGGTAGCCGATACCGCAGACCACGGCGGCCATGTAGCGGCGGCGCGGATCGGCGTCAGCCTGCGGGCCGGTGCAGATCGCGGCCGTGATGGCCGCCAGATTGATACCGTGCGATCCGAACGGCGCCAGGATGGCCGACGCCACGCCGGTGACCGCAATCAGCGGACTGGCCGGCACGTGATAGCCATCGGCACGCAGCACGGCCAGCCCCGGGATGTTCTGGGACGCCAGCGCCACGATGAACAGCGGCACGGCAATGCTGACGAATGCCGATACCGAGAACGCCGGTGTGGTCCAGACCGGCATGGTCACGGCGAAGTGAAACTGCTCGAAGTGCAATTGGCCGAGTACGCCGGCCAGCGCCACGCCGATCACCAGCACACCGGGCACCGCATACCGCGGCCACCAGCGCCGCCCAAACAGGTAGACGGCGAACATCACCAGCAATAGCAGCGTCTGGTGCTGGGCCTGGACGAATACGTCGACGCTGATGCGGAACAGGATCCCGGCCAGCAAGGCCGAAGCGATGCTGGCCGGTAGCGCCTTCATGAGCTTGTCGAACCAGCCGGTCAGGCCGGCCGCCGTCATTAGCAGGGCCGCCATCAGGAACGCGCCAATCGCTTCCGGGTAGGGCACGCCGGGCAGGGATGCGATCAGCAGCGCCGCCCCGGGCGTGGACCATGCAATCACGATCGGCACCCGCATCAGCAGCGATAGTCCGAGCGTGGTGACACCCATGCCGATCGATAGCGCCCAGATCCAGGACGATATCTGGGCATCAGTCAGGTGCGCGGCTTGCCCGGCCTGGATCATCAGCACCAGCGAACTGGTGTAGCCGGTCAGCATGGCGATCAGCCCGGCCACCGTGGTGGAAACGGACAGGTCGGACAGCTTGAGGGGGGCTGCGGTCATGGTGGATGGTGCGGTGCGGGCCCGAGGGCAACGGGCGGTATCTTCGCACGGGATGACCGGAGTGGTGTTCTGTTTTCTCCCCTCTCCCGCAAGTGGGAGAGGGGAGAAAGACCGGTGGTCGGCGTCAGCGCCTCAATCCGCCACCTTGTCGCTCGGGAACTTGAACGAGTCCCGCAGCAGGTAGCTCATCGGAATATCCAGCGTGATCCCATGGGGCGGGATCGGCTGCTGGAACCACTTGCGGTAGAGCTTCTGGGTTTCCTGGTCATAGATCGCGTTGACCAGGGCCTTGTCGACGATCTTCTTGAACTCGGCGTCCTGCTTCGACAGCATGATCGCGTAGGGTTCGATCGTCAGCAGGTCGCCGGTCACCGCCAGCGAAGCCGGGTTCTTCGCGTTTGCGCGCAGGCCGAACAGCAGCACGTCGTCCATCACGAACGCATCGGCGCGGCCCGATTCCACCATCGCGAACGCCTCGGCATGGTCCTTGGCCTCCAGGACCTTCCAGCCCATCGCGCCGGACTCGTCCATCTTGCGGATCATGGCCAGCGGCGTGGTACCGGTGGTGGAGACGACGGTCTTGCCGCGCAGGTCGCTCCAGCGGCGGATGCCGGAATCCGACTTGACGAGCATGCGGCTGCCGGCGATGTAGTGCGGGATCGTGAAGGCGACCTGTTCGCGACGCTCGCGATTGTTGGTGGTCGACCCGCACTCCAGATCGGCCTTGCCATCGACGATGGCCGGGATGCGCGTGGCCGGCGTCACGGGCACCCACTCCACGCGCAACTGCGGCATTTTCAGTTGGGCGCGCACGGCGTCAGCCGCCTTCAGGCACAGATCGACGGCGTACCCGACTGGCTTGCCGTCGGCCATGAACGAGAACGGCACGGAGCTTTCGCGGTGCGCGATGCGGATCACGCCGGTCTGCTGGATGCGCTGGATAACCGGACTGGATGCCGCCTGCGCCGCCGGGATGGCGGCCGGCGTCAGCAATGCGGCAAGGGAAAGGAAGACAGACGCGACGCCCCCGAACGAGGCGCGGCGTGGCAGGCCCGAATTGGTCATGATGACACCCGTCGAAAAATAGTCAGAAATAACCGTGGCGGCGCTGGCCGCCCTGGCCATCCGCCGATCACCAATTGGCCGGATCGGTCCGGCTCTGTCGTGCTTCGTGGTGCTGCTTCTTGTTGTGCGATCGGATGTTTCCGATGGCGCTGATTGTTCCACGGGGGGCGGCGGTGACACAACTGCAAACGCCGGCAGACGTGCGCTACGCAATGGCGGCGTCCCCGTAACGCAACGCTTCGACCCAACCCGCGTTGACGGGGGCTTTCCCTTACGGAGTTATCCGACTTCTTGTGACTCAGGCGAATAGCTATTCTTCAGTCGTGCCTTGCGAGCAGGGCACCGAGGAGAGACTCTTGGGCCCGTGAAGGAACGGGCCCTTCTTTTTTTGCTTCGGCAGAAATGGGGAGTCTCTGTCTGGCGGTGATACGCAAGAACAGTGCCAACGCCTGCGCATCGTCGTCGGCGCCATGCGTGTTGGTAGCAGCCCGCGGCTGGGCGCACCGCCTCGGCTATCTCCACCGGAATCTCGGGAAGGGCCGGGTTGGATTGGATCGCACCGGCGCACCGACGCACCGGCACGGGCATCGCTCGCAGGCATGTGGACGGCGGCAGGGCGGGGCAGCCCTCCGCGAAGTGGGTAGTCAGGCGGTCCGGGCTACTCGTGCGCGCGGCGGTCGATCGGCCAGATGACCTTGGCGGCTTCGCCGTCGAGGCGATAGGCGTGGCAGGTGCCCAGTACCCAGGGTCGGGGTATGGGGGCGTCGCCTTCCAGCCGCGCGTGCCAGGGCGTGGTCTCGCGCTGCATGGACATGATCGTCTGCATGGCGGTGGTGGCCAGCGGGCCCAGCAGTTCGGTTAGGTGTGTGCAGCCCCTGGCGCCACCCAGGCGCGCCTTTGCCTCCTGCCGGAAGCCGCTGCCGACACGCAGTCCCTCCAGCACCGCATAGGCCGCGTTGATCTCGGCGCAATAGGGCGTGGGGCCGGTATCGGTACGGGCCGACATGTGCCGGATCACCAGTTCCGCGTCGATCGTCATGGTCAGGCGCATCTGGTGGATGGACCCACCGGCCGGAAGCGCGATGAAAGGCAGTTCGGTCGGCACTGGCGAGATGTCATGCAGTTCGGCCTCGATGTCGTACAGGCCGTCGTCGCGCAGGTAGCCGCGGCAAAGGATCTGGCGGGTATGCCGCAGCGTGCGTCCGGGCTGGTTCGGAGTCTCTGGTTCCATGCGTTGTCCTTCAGGCTTGCTCATCCTGAGAGGATGATGAACGCACGCGCCTGCTCTGCCACCCCCCACAATCGGGTAGCGGGCAGCGGGAAATCCCGCGTACCGGGCGCCGGACGAAGGTGTCCGGCGTATCGGGTGCCCGCCGTCTTGTGTCAGAAGACCTGGCGAACGCCCACCGTCACGCCGACCATATTCTGCTGGCCGGTCATGGTCGGGTACTTGAACGCAAAGGCAGTGGCGGTGCTGTCGAAGCTCAACCCACCGTTGTGGGCATAGCCAACGGACAGGTACACGTCCGTGCGCTTGCTGAAGTTGTAGTCGGCAATGAAGCTGACCTGCTGCATATTTGCCGGGTTGGTCTCCGGCGACGTGGCCGCAGCGCGTGCGCCCTTGATGTCCGCGTAGTAGTACGCCAGCGACAGGCCCAGCGCGGGCGTTGCCTGGTAGTTGACGCCGGCCCACCAGTAGTCGTCACGCAGCACGGTGGCGCCATTCGAAAACTCGCCCTTGTTGTAGCGGTAACCTGCCGTGAACTTGAACGGCCCGGTGTTGTAGAGCGCGGCAGCGCCATACTTGTTCACCCTGCCCGGTTGGCCCGTTACGGCGGCCGGGCGCCAGATGTCCGCGGCAACTGAGAATCCCAGGCCGCTGCTGTCCAGGTACATCAGCGAACCGCCGTAGGCGGTGTTGTCGGTGAAATTACCCGGTGTTTCACCCGCGCCGCCGTTGGCCAACACGATGTTGGCGTTCTGCACTGCCGTGCCGGTACCGAACGAGAAGTGGCCCACGGCCTGCAGCGGTCCGAACTGGCCGGTGTACTTGACCATATTGTCTTCGCGGTAGTTCAGGCCCATCCACCAGATCCCCGGTTCGTAGGTGGCGGCAAAGCGCAGCGGCGCGAAGTTGGCCATGCCATCGAAGAAAGAAGTGTACTGACGCCCGAAGCTGAGCTTGCCGTATTCCTTGTTCTGCAAGCCGATGTAGGACTGGCGGTTGAACAGCGGGGCGCTTTGCAGGGCTCCGGAATCCCACTGGAAGCCGCTTTCCAGCACGAACATCGCCGAGTTGCCGGCGCCCAGGTCTTCCACGCCGCGCAGGCCCCAACGCGAGGCGGACAGGCCGCCAACGCTAGGCATGCCGAAGCGGCTGCCGCCCTGCGTGGGCGTGGCCGCGGCAGCGGCCACCCGGTTGACGTACTCGACGGATCCGTCAATCACTCCGTAAAGCGTCACGCTGGTCTGCGCATGGGCGGTGATTGCAGCAGGCGCCAATGCCGCCAGGGTCAGGAACTTCCTTTTCATGCTTGAGGGTCTCCGTATCGTTTTTTGGATTCCGGCGGCAGGGACACGATGTGTGGTTCCGGCCCGTCCGGTCGCGCTGTTTCTCGGGCGCGTGCCTGTGCTGCCTGTTGCAGGTCGTGGCAGCCAGCGCAGGCAAAGTAAAGCGCAGAAGCGTGGCGAGGAAGACCACTCCAAATGGCCAGCGTGTCGTATTCGCGCACTACCCATCCGTATTGACCCTGATGTTCTCGGTGGACGCTGCGCGGCAGCGGTGTGCCATCTCCATGTAATACGGGGTTGTCGGTGACTACCCTTCAGGGGTGGCGCCAAAGTCGGGTTGAGCCGCTACGCTGGTGTCGAACTGGCTGCCAGTGCATGGAGCGTCGACGCGCGTGCCGCGCCGTCCTGCTGGTTCCGTTCGTTCTCCACGCCTGTCGGGTGTCCTTGCCGGCGGGTATTTTCATGCCGGCCAGTTGGCCGGCTTTTTTTTGTTCTCTTCGCAGTGTGGTGACGGAAGGGGGCTGGACCGGGTTGTTGTGCTTTACAGGCTGGATGGCACGAGGCTGGAAGGCCGTCCCACTGCCATTGCGGTCAGCGCGTGAAGAGGGCCCGGCGGCGTCGCAGCCGAAGCAACATCGGACTGCACGACGCTCCAGGAGACAAACGGCTCCCATGGCAAGACCCGTCGAACCCACCGCGTCGCGCAGGCCATGCAGCCATACCGGGACATCGTCACTGCCTGGTCAGTCCGGTGCATCTCGTCGTGCTCGAGGGCCAGTGCCTCGTGTGGAGCGAAGCGCCTGGCGTCATGCCTGAGTTCACAGCACTGCTCGCACATATCGGCTGCAACGATGTCCGAGGCGTATCGCCGCACCACGGGTGCGCTTGTCCGGGGCTGGCCAGCAACCGGCAGGCGACTCCAGCGCTGGACACTTGCCCAGTACAAGGCACGCAGCGCGCGGTCGGATGTCGTCGACGCGGTCTGCTGGCCAAGCTCAAGATGGTGCCGGGTGAGTACCCCTTCTTCGGCCGCGCAGGCAAGGCAGACCAGTTGCCGCCGGCCCTGTGCTTGTTGGATCCATTGGTCGAGCAGTTGCCCACGGCATGCCATCACCTCGCGGGGATCGGGCATCGCGTACTGCGCCAGCATGGTTTCGAGCTCGCGACGCAGCGCGCGTACTTCGGCGATCAGCGCGGACAGCCGGGGCTGCAGGCGCCCGCGTTGCGCCGTGGCGCAATCCCGTGCACTGTCCGCGTATGTGCTGCGGCGCATGCGGTGGCTCCGGTCAGCCTGCACGGGGGGAATGCCAGAGCCCGTGCGCATCCTTGCCGGCAAGGATGGCCGCGATCTCTTCCGTATGCTGGCCGGGCTTCGGTATCGGCCCCGGTCGCCGGGCCTGGCCGTCGAAGCGCGGTGCCGGCGCAGCCTGCAGTTGTCTGTCGCTTTCGAAGTACACGCCGCGTGCGACGTTGTGCGGATGCGCCGCGGCTTCTTCGGGGCTCAGTACCGGCCCGAAGCAGACATCCGTGTTCTCGAGCAGCGCGCACCATTCCGCACGCGTCCTGCTGGCAAACCGCTCGGCAAAGTGGCGATGCAGTTCCGGCCAGCGTTGGCTATCCCATTGCCGGGCGAAGCGCGGGTCTTCGGCCAGGCCGAGCTTTTGCAGCAGCAAGGCGTAGAACTGCGGCTCGATCGTGCCCAGCGTGACAAAGTGGCCGTCGGCGCAGCGATAGGTGGCGAAGAAGTGCGAGCTGTCGTGGACATTCTGGCCGCGCACGCCCGTCACCATGCCCTTCTTGCGCGTGGCAAGCAGTAGTTGCAGCATGTGCGCGGAGCCATCGACGATGGCTGCGTCGACCACGGTGCCCTTGCCGGTCGCGCGTGCATTCAGGATGCCGGACAGCAGGCCAATTGCGAGGTAGAGCGCGCCCCCGCCCACATCACCGACCAGTGTGATGGCCGAGGAGGGCGGCTCGGAAGGGGCGCCGTTGTAGTAGAGCGCGCCAGAGAGCGAAATGTAGTTGTTGTCGTGCCCGGCAGCTTGCGCCAGTGGACCGTACTGGCCCCAGCCTGTCATGCGGCCGTAGACCAGGCGGGGGTTGCGCTGCTGGAGCACGTCAGGCCCGAGCCCGAGGCGCTCCATGACGCCTGGACGCATGCCTTCGATCAGCGCATCCGCATCTTCGATCAGGCGCAGCACCAGCTCCCGGCCTTCGGCGGTCTTCAGGTCGGCCACCACTGAACGCTTGCCGCGATTGAGCACGCTGCCGTCTGCCGGAGCGCCGGACTCTCCGGAGGCCGTGCGCTCTATCGCAATCACGTCCGCGCCGAGGTCCGCAAGGTGCATTGCGCAAAACGGACCCGGGCCGATCCCACAGATTTCCACAATCCTGATGCCAGACAGCATGATGTTTTTCGTTCTCCGAGGTGAAGCCGCTGGCACGTGTCAGTTGCCGCGGCGCCGGTGCCGGACGGCAGGCCAGCCAAGCTTAGGGCGCGTTGGCGCCCGACCGGCCTCCCCGCATTGGGGAGGTGGGGCGGGGCGGCGTCAGTGCGGAGTACGGGAAAGTGGTCTAGCGGCCCGGGGCGGTCCCGGGCGAGCATCAGCGCGGGAGCGGCGTCAGTCCAGCTTGGCGCCGGTCAACTGAACGAGCCGCTGATGCACCGGATACATCGCCTCATAGTTGGCCAGCGCCTGCCTGCTGCTGTTGCCGATCGGCTCCATGCCGATGGCGCGCATGCGGTTGCGGATCGCTTCGGTGCCGATCACGGCACGTGCCGTACTCTCGATGCGTTCGACGATTGGCGCAGGGGTGCCGGCGGGCACCATCATGATGAGCTTGCCTGTTGACTGGAATTCCGGATCTGTCAGCCCGGCTTCAGCCAGCGTCGGCACATTGGGAAGGGCGGGCAGGCGCCGCTCACCCGTCACCGCCAGAACACGCAGCTTGCCCGAGTCGATAAAGGGCTTGGCCGAGAACGCGGTAACGAAGGCGATGTCGATCTGCCCGCCCACCAGGTCCTGGATCATCGGTGCTTCGCCCTTGTAGGCGACGTGGGTGAGGTCGACCTTGCGTGAGCGGTTCAGGTAGGCACTGGCGAGGTGTCCGTAGGAGCCCGTACCCCACGAGCCGAATGACGCGCGGTTGTTGGCGGCCCAGTTGAGCAGTTCGCTGACGTCCTTTGCCGGTATGCGGGGATTGACAACAAGAAGGACGGAACCGCCGCAGACCTCGGTGACGAAGGCCAGTTCCTTGCGGGGATCGTAGGGAAGCTTGGTGAACAGAAACTGGTTGGTGAGGATGGCCTGCGTCAGTGTCAGCAATACCGTGTAGCCGTCGGCCGGAGCCTTGGCGGCAACGTTTGTGCCGATGACGCCGGCGGCACCCGGACGGTTCTCGACGATGATCGGCTGGCCCAGGCGCTTGCTCATTTCCTCAGCAAGCATGCGAGAGACAGTGTCAGCGGCGCCGCCTGCGGAAAACGGCAGCACGAAGCTGATCGGCCGGGTCGGGTAGGTGGGCTGTGCCGAAGCCGACTGGCTCACCAGCGCCAGTGCCAGCGCCAGTGCCAGCGTGCACGTCCATCTCTTGCGGATCATCGTTGCAGTCTCCTTGTCGCGGCTGGTGTCCGCCGCATCTTGTTATGGGTTGCTCGGCCGGCCGGAAGGCAGGGCGGCCATGGCTCATTCCCGGGTTCCCGGTGTTGTGGCAGAAGTCGCCATCATGCATGGGCCGACAGAGACCACGGCCTACCCGAACGGAGTAAAGAATGGGGGGTATTTGCGCTGCGATGCAGCATGCCGGGCCGCGCACGGAGCCCGCCGAACAGCGGAGCTACCGCGATCCTCTTAATGGCTGAGGCGCGGAACATGTCACTATAATGTCCAGCTTCCCGTCGCCGGGCCACGGCCTGCGTGATGAGTCCGGCACCACAGAATCATGTCTTCGTACCAATCAGGGCAGACACCGTTGGCAAGCATCCACTCGCACGTATTCGAGCCCATTGCCGGCACCAAGCTGGTACCGCCACGTCCTGCACGGCGGCCACTGGCTCGCGAGGCGCTGCTGGCGCGGCTGCTGGAAGCGCGGCACCAGCGTTGCGTGGTGATCCAGGGCCCGGCCGGATGCGGCAAGACTTCGACGATGGTGAGTTGGCGCCAGGTGCTGGTATCACTGGGCTTCGAAGTGGCGTGGCTGTCGCTGGCCGAAGAGGACAACGAGCCGGGCCGCTTTTTCGACTGCCTGCTCGCCAGCATCGGGCTGGTCGAGGGCGAGATTGCGCGCAAGGCCGCGAACCTCATCGGGGACGGCAGCGACGCTTCCAGGGTCGAGCATTGGGTGGTCACGCTGATCGAGGCAATTGCCAGCCAGCCACGGGACCTGGTCCTTGTGCTCGACGATGTGCATCACATCCAGGACGCGCGCATCTGGCAGGCGCTGCAATGGCTGCTCGACTACGCCCCGCCGCACCTGCACCTGGTGCTGTGCTCGCGCGGCGAGTTGTCGCTTTCGCTGGCGCGCTTGCACTCGCAAGGCCTCGTCACGATGTTTGACTTGCGCGACCTGCGCTTCAGCCCCGAGGAATCCGAAGCCTACCTGCGTGACCAGCTTGGCGGGATCAGCCCGCGCGACGCCCGCCGGCTGCACGATCTGACCGACGGCTGGGTCGCCGGATTGCAATTGTTCGCGCTGGATATCAAGGCGAAGCAAGGGGCTGGCTTTTCGCCCACTGCATTGCGCGATGCGAGTGCCTTCGCCGAGTATTTCGAGCGCGAGGTCTTGCAGAAGCTCGCCGAGGACGACCAGAAGCTGCTGACCTGCGTGGCGATCTGCAGCCGCTTTTGCGCACCCCTGTGCGCGGCCCTGGTCGGCGAGCCGCACGCCGTTGCGCGCATGACCACGCGGCTGGTCAGGCTGGACAGCAGCAATCTGTTCATCATCCAGGTCAGTGGCCATGAGCACGAAAGCTGGTATCGCCTTCATCCCCTGCTGCGCGAAGTGCTGCTTGCGCGGGTGGGGGCGATGCCGGTCGCACAGCAGCAAGCGCTCCATGCGGCGGCATCACGCTGGTTCGAGCAGCGCGACCAGGTGGAAGAGGCAGTCCGGCATGCCGTGCTCGCCGGCGAAGCAAACGCGGCCGCCGATGCGATCGAGGCGCGTGCTTCCGAACTGCTGGCACGCGGGGGCCTCGGCCAGTTGACCAGCCTTCTGCGCATGCTGCCGCCCGAGCAGGTCGAGTCGCGCTTCTCGCTGCAACTCATGCAGGCCCACATCAACCTGCGTGCGCGCCGGCTAGATGCGGCCGCGCAGGCAATCGGGCGCCTTGCGCAGCAGGCCGCCACGCTGGGGCCGCGCGAGCGTTACGCTGTCACGGTGCTGCGGGGCGGCATGGCCCTGATGCAGGATGACATCGGTGCTGCGGCAGTCCTGTTGCCGGAACTGGAGCGTGTACCCGCGGATGCGGACGATTTCCTGCTGACCGCGCGTGGCAATGTGGTGGGCTGGCTCCACATGCACCGAGGCGAGCACGAGCGGGCGCGGCAAGTATTGGCCGACAGCACGCTGCGGGGTGGTGCGATGGTCAGCGGTCTGGTCGGACGCTGTCTGTCCGGGCTCAGCCTGTTGATGGAAGGCAAGGTCCTGCAAGCCGAGCCGGTGCTCCGCCAGGTGCTGAACGAGGCGGAGCAGCTTGGCGGCGAATATGTGGGCGCCGCGCACATGGCCGCAGTGCTGCTGAGCGAGACCTTCTACGAACTCAATGAGATCGATTCCGTCTGCGAATTGCTGGAGAATCGGATCGAGCAACTCGAAGCCGTTTCGGTCCCCGACGCGGTGCTGCGTGCCCTGCTCATGCTTGCGCTGTCGCATCGTGTCGCCGGGCGGCGCCTGGAGGCCGCAGCCTACCTGGACCGGCTGGAGGACTACGCCGTGCGGCACCACCTCGACCGTCTGCTGGCCCTGGCCCTGGCCGTGCGCTCACGCTGGCAGTTGCAGGAGGGCGAGATCGACCTGGCCGAAGCAACCGTCGCCCGCGCGCAGAAGCTGTCGACCGAAGCGGGGGCCGGCCGCGCTTCGGTGTGGGAGATCGACGTCGTGGCGCAACTGTCCGCCAGCGGCCTGGCCCTGCACCGCCATGACTACGATGGCGCCATGGCACGCCTGAGGCCACTCCTGGACAGCGTGGAGCTTGCCGCGCGAGGCCGGCACTTTGCCACCGTGCTGGTTCAGTGCGCCGTGGCCGAGGACGGGCGCGGCAACGCACGCGCTGCAAGGGAGCACCTCTGCGGGGCGCTGCGCCATGGCCAGCGGTTTGGTCTGGTGCGCAGCCTTCTCGACGCCGCGACAGGCGGACAGGGGCTGATGCGCAGGCTGCTGGACGAGCAGGGGCTCGACCCGGTCGTGGCCTTTTATGCCAGGCGCCTGCTGGAAGCGTCGAGCCGATGGCGCGGCCGCGCCGTGGCGCCAGCTTCCGCCGTGCGCCGCTCCACGCCTAT
This sequence comes from Cupriavidus sp. SHE, assembly GCF_000812445.1. Taxonomy (NCBI): domain Bacteria; kingdom Pseudomonadati; phylum Pseudomonadota; class Betaproteobacteria; order Burkholderiales; family Burkholderiaceae; genus Cupriavidus; species Cupriavidus sp. SHE. The sequence continues at coordinate 14,656 of NZ_JWMB01000056.1, forward strand.
CAGAACGCTCAGCGAGCGTGAGGCTGAAGTCCTGAAGCTGATCGCGCAGGCGATGTCGAACAAGATGGTGGCGCGCACGCTTTCCGTTTCACCGGAGACGGTGAAGTGGCATCTCAAAAACATCTACATCAAGCTCGGCGTGTCCGGGAGGGATGAAGCCGTGGCGCTGTTGCGCGATCTGGCCGCCGATACGCCAGACCTCGGCGCCCCCAGGCCTCGCTGAAGCCGCCGACGTCCGCGCGATCCGCTCCCCAACTTGCCGGCGCCTTTGGCATTCGGGGTTGCTGCAAGACGGGACTCTCTACAGGCAGCCCCGTTGTCCCTGCCTCAGAACCCGCCGCGACCGCCGCCGCAGATAATGGTCTGGCCGGTCACGTAGTTCGACTCCGGAATGCAGAACATGTAGACCGAGCCGGCGGCTTCTTCCGCCGTGCCGGGGCGGCCGAGCGCCATCTCCTTGCTGGCCTGCGCGATGCGCTCCGGGTTGACACCGACCTTGATGTCGCGGCCTTCGATGCTCACGGTCTTCTCTTCGGTGGTGGCCTCGGTCAGGCGGGTCGAGATGAAGCCGAAGGCCACGCAGTTGACGTTAACCTTCATCCGGCCCCATTCCTTGGCCAGCGTCTTGGTCATGCCCATCACGCCCGCCTTGGCGGCGGAGTAGTTGACCTGCCCAGCGTTACCCTGCGTACCGGAGATCGACGAGATATTGACCACCTTGCGGAAGACCTCGCGGCCCTCGGCGGCCTCGGCCTTGCTGACTTCGCGGAAGTAGGGCTGGGCCGCCCGTAGCAGGTTGAAGGGTGCCTTCAGGTGGCAGTCGATGACGGCGTCCCACTGTTCGTCGCTCATCTTCTGGATGACGTTGTCCCAGGTATAGCCCGCGTTGTTGACGATGATGTCGATGCCGCCGAACGCCTCCAGTGTGGCCTTGACCAGGCGTTCACCGAAGTCCGGCTCGGTGACATTGCAGGCGAAGGCCAGTGCCTTGCCGCCGCTGCGGCGGATCTCCTCCACCACATCATTGGCCGGTGCGGCGTCAAGATCGTTGACAACCACGCCGGCACCTTCGCTCGCGAACTTCAGGGCGATGCAGCGGCCGATACCACGCCCTGCACCAGTGACGATGGCAACCTTGCCTTCCAGTTTCCTGCTCATGTTCATGCTCCTGCTGGATGTTTCCCGCTGTGGGATTTCAAGATTTCGAGTGGCGGCGACACGAAGCCGCCGCATCCGTGACGGTCGGTCAGGCCTTGCCGTAGAGCGTCACCACGCAGGCGCCGCCCAGGCCGATGTTGTGCTGCAGCGCGAGCTTCGCGCCTTCCACCTGGCGCTTGTCCGCGGTACCGCGCAACTGGTGGGTCAGTTCGTAGCACTGGGCGAGGCCCGTCGCGCCGAGTGGGTGGCCCTTCGACAGCAGGCCACCGGACGCGTTGGTCACAACGCGGCCGCCGTAGGTGTTGTCGCCGTCCATCACGAACTTCTCGCCCTCGCCAATGCCGCACAGGCCCAGTGCCTCGTAGCTCAGCAACTCGTTATGGGCGAAGCAGTCATGCAACTCCGCGACCCGGATGTCCTTCGGGTTCACGCCGGCCTTCTCGTAGACCTTGTTGGCAGCGGCTTGCGCCATGTGGAAGCCGGCATAGCTGATCATGGACGGCGGATCGAACGATTCGACTGGATCCGTGGCCATGGCCTGGGCCAGGATTTGCACGTCGGTGCGCAGACCGTGCTTCTTCGCGAACTTTTCCGAGACGATCAGCGCGGCGGCGGCGCCGCAGGTCGGCGGGCAGGCCATCAGGCGAGTCATGACGCCGGGCCACATCACCTTGTCGTTCATGACCTCCTCGGTGGTGACCACGTTCCGGAACAGTGCCAGCGGGTTGTTGGCGGCGTGGCGGCTGGCCTTGGCGCGGATGGCGGCAAAGGTTTCCATCTTCGTGCCGTACTTCTGCATATGCTCGCGGCCCGCGCCGCCGAACGTGCGCAGCGCCTGCGGCAGGTCAGCGACGTCGGCGGTCAGATCCTGCAGCACGTGCGCAAAGCGGGCGCGTGTTTTGGGGCGGTCGTCCCAGTGCGATTTCAGCGCGCCGGCCTGCATCTGCTCGAAGCCGAGTGCCAGCACACAGTCGGCGTCGCCCAGCGCCACGGCCTGGCGGGCCAGATAGAGCGCGGTGGAACCCGTCGAACAGTTGTTGTTGACGTTGACCACGGGAATGCCGGTCAGGCCGACTTCGTACAACGCGGTCTGGCCGCAGGTGGAGTCACCGTACACATAGCCGACGTAGGCCTGCTGCACCTGCTCGTAGCCGATGCCGGCGTCGGCCAGCGCCCGCCGGACTGCCTCCGCGCCCATGTCGGTATAGCTGGGGCTGGCGCCCGGCTTGCTGAAGGGAATCATCCCCACGCCGCCAACCAGTACTTTTTCACTCATCTTGTCTTCTCCAGATAATTGGCCCGCGGCTTGCGGGCAGGTAGCACCGTGATCGTTCGCGTCGCGCTCAGAGCTTGCGTGCGATCAGTTCGCGCATCACTTCGTTGGCGCCGCCCACCACGCGGGACACGCGGTAGTCCGTAAAGGCCCGTGCGATCGGGTACTCGAGCATGTAGCCGTAGCCGCCGTGCAGCTGGACCATGTCGTCGATGCACTTCCACAGCGTTTCGGTCGAATGCAGCTTGGCAATGGCCGCTTCATTCACGGTGAGCTTGCGGCGCATGTGTTCGCCCAGGTAGTAGTCCACCATGGTGCGCAGCGCCACGGCATTGGCCTTGACATCGGCCAGCTTGAACTTGGTGTTCTGGAAGTCCCAGACGGTGCCGCCGAAAGCCTTGCGGTCCTTCACATATTCCAGCGTGACGCGGAGCAGGCGCTCCAGTGCCGTGGCGGCGTACAGCGCGATGATCAGGCGCTCCTGCGCCAGCTCCTGCATCAGGTAGCCGAAGCCCTGGTTTGGCTCGCCCAGCAGGTTGCCGGCCGGCACGCGCACGTTGTCGAAGAACAGTTCGGCGGTGTCGGCGGCCGGCTGGCCGACCTTGTGCAGCTTGCGGCCGCAGCGGAAACCCTCTCGGTGGGTCTCGACCAGGATCAGGCTCACGCCCCTGGCGCCGGCCGCTGGGTCGGTCTTGCAGACCAGCATGATCAGGTCTGCGCTCATGCCGTTGGAGATGAAGGTCTTGCTGCCGTTGATGACCCATTCGTCCCCGTCGCGCACCGCCGTAGTCCGGCAGGCCTTGACGTCCGAGCCGCCTCCCGGCTCGGTGATGGCAACGGCGAGGATGGTCTTGCCTGCGCAGATGTCGGGCAGCCAGCGCTGCTTCTGTTCCTCGGTACCCAGACGGTTGATGTACGGCGCGACGATGTCAGAGTGCAAAGAGAAGCCGGCCCCAGAGATGCCGGCGCGATGCATTTCTTCCAGCACCACCGCGGAGTGCCCGAAGTCGCCGCCGCCACCGCCGTACTCGGTCGGGATCGCGACGCACAACAGGCCTTCACGGCCGGCCTTGAGCCAGGTTTCGCGGTCGACGCGGCCGGCCTGGTCCCACGCCTCCTGGTGTGGCGCGCATTCGCGCTCGAAGAAGCGCCGCGCGCTGTCGCGCAGCATCTCATGGTCCTCGCGGAACACGGTACGGGTGATGTCCACAGTGATCTCCTTGCTGGTCCTGGTTGCCTGAGGGCAGGGCGGTGGTCACCGCACTCGCTGCCATTGCGGGAAATGATGGCGGCCAGCCTGTAGGCGAACGCCTCCCCGAGTTGGGTAGGGGCTGGCCCCGGTTCCGCCCCGGCGTGCAGCAGCGTGTCCGGACTACCCATATCGGGGAGGGGGGGTGGTGGGGCTCGCGGCGCATCATCTGTTCACCGAGAGCCGGCCGGATCGTTGGACCTGCCGGCTACGCCAATACCTGACAGGGAGGAGACGTCGTGGAAGTCGTTCGTAGTGTCTATCGTGAAGATCATGAGCAGTTCCGTACCACCGTGCGCCGCTTCCTGGAGCGCGAATGCGTGCCGCGCCAGGAACAATGGCTGGCCGACGGCATCGTCGACCGCGAAACCTGGCTCAAGGCCGGGCGCGAAGGGCTTCTTTGCACGGCACTGCCGACCGAGTATGGCGGCGGCGGTGGCGACTTCGGCCACGCGGCCATCATCGCGGAGGAAATGGCCTATGCCGGTGTCAGCGTGTCGTTCGGGCTGCACTCGGATATCGTGGCGCCCTACATTGCCCGCCTGGGCACGGAGGAACAGAAGCAGCGCTGGCTGCCCGACATCTGCGCGGGCAAGACCATCCTCGCCGTTGCCATCACCGAGCCAGGAGGCGGCTCGGACGTCAAGGCCTGCCGGACTACGGCGGTGCGCGACGGGGACGAATGGGTCATCAACGGCAGCAAGACCTTCATCAGCAACGGCTTTTGCTCGGACATGGTGATGGTGGTTTGCAAGACCGACCCCGCGGCCGGCGCCAGGGGCGTGAGCCTGATCCTGGTCGAGACCCACCGAGAAGGCTTCCGCCGCGGCCGCAAGCTGCACAAGGTGGGCATGCACTCGCAGGACACCGCCGAGCTGTTCTTCGACAACGTGCGCGTGCCGGCGGGCAACCTGCTGGGCGAAGTCAACAAGGGCTTCGGCTACCTGATGCACGACCTGGCACAGGAGCGGTTCATCATCGCTGTGACGGCTGCCGCCAAGATTGAACGCCTGCTGGAACAGACCATCGAGTATGTGAAGGACCGCAAGGCCTTCGGCGGCACTGTCTGGGACTTCCAGAACACCAAGTTCAAGCTGGCCGATGTCAAGGCCAATGCCGTCGCGCTGCGCACCATGGTGGACTACTACCTGGGCGAGCACATGCGCCGCCGGCTGTCAGGCGAAGAAGCCGCCATTGCCAAGCTGCACGCCACCGAAGTGCAGTGGAAATGCATTGACGACATGGTCCAGCTGCATGGCGGCTACGGCTACATGCTCGAGTATCCGATCGCCCGCGCCTTTGTCGACATGCGCGTGGCGCGCGTCTACGGCGGGTCCAATGAAGTGATGCGCGACATCATCACGCGCAAGATGTAACGACGGCGATTTCAGCGAGGAGACAACAGCGATGTCCAAGCATGTGGTGGTAGCCGGGGTCGGCATGATCCCGTTCAAGAAACCGGGTCAGAGCGATTCCTACAGCGTCATGGGCGCCACGGCGACCAGGCTCGCGCTGGAGGATGCGGGCCTGCCATATGACAGGATCCAGCAGGCCTACGTCGGCTATGTGTACGGTGACTCCACCTGCGGCCAGACCGCGCTGTACAAGGTCGGGGTGACCGGCATTCCCATTGTCAACGTCAATAACAACTGCTCCACCGGTTCCAGCGCGCTGTTCCTGGCCCGCCAGGCGGTGGAAAGCGGCGCGGTGGAATGCGCGCTGGCGCTGGGCTTCGAGTTCATGCAGCCGGGCGCACTGACGAGCGTCTGGACCGACCGTGAGCGTGCCATGGCGCGCTTCACGGAAATCTCGGCGCCGATGGTGCAGGATGCGCTCGATGCCGGGGTGCCTAGTGCACTGACGCTGTTCGGCGGCGCCGGTCGCGAGCATATGCAAAGGTACGGCACGAAGCTGGAGACTTTCGCGAAGATCCGCGCCAAGGCGAGCCGCCATGCCGCCAACAACCCGCTGGCCGTGTTCCGCACCGTGGTGACGGAGGAAGACGTGATGAACGAGAAGGTTATGTGGCCTGGCGTCATGACCCGCTCGATGGCCTGCCCGCCCACCAGCGGCGCCGCGGCCGCGATCGTCTGCACGGAAGCGTTCGCGAAGAAGCACAACATCCGCACCGATGTGCGCATCCTGGCCCAGTCGTTGACCACCGACGTGGCGCCGAGCTTCGATCCACCGTCGATGGTCGGCCTGGTTGGCTTCCATATGGCCGAGCGCGGCGCGAAGGCCGTGTACGAGGCGGCAGGCGTGAGCCCGTCGGATATCCAGGTCTGCGAACTGCACGACTGTTTCGCGCATAACGAACTGCTGACCTACGAGTCGCTGGGCTTCGCGAAGATCGGTGAGGCCGAGAAGATGGTGCTAGACGGCGACAACACCTACGGCGGAAAGGTCGTGATCAACCCGTCGGGCGGTCTGCTGAGCAAGGGCCATCCGCTGGGCGCCACCGGCCTGGCGCAGTGCTACGAACTGACCCGCCAGATCCGGGGCACGGCGGAGACGACGCAGGTGGAGCGCGTGCAGCTTGCATTGCAGCACAACCTTGGCCTCGGCGGCGCCTGCGTGGTGACGCTGTACGGCCGCGCATAAGGCCAGATCGGCGCGGGAGCGGGTGTGGCCCGCGTCCGGCCATGACTATCGAGAGGAGAACATCAGATGGCTGACAAGAGCATGATTGGGATGGACCTCGGCAAGGGGTCGATCGACGTGGAGAAAGGGCGTTTGCGCTTCTTCGCCAAGGCGACCGGCGAGACCAGTCCGGAATACGTGGATGAATCCGCTGCGCGCGACGCCGGCCATCGTTCGCTGCCAGTTCCGCCCACCTTCTTCATGTGCCTGAACAGCGATGTCGCGGCCGCTTCCGGCATCGACCGCATGAAAGTGCTGCAACTGGACCTGGGCCGCATCCTGCACGCCGAGCAGGCATTCGACTACCACCGTATGGCCTATGCCGGCGACGTCCTGCAATTCGAGACGACCCTCACCGACGTCTACGACAAGAAGGGCGGAGCGCTGCACTTCGTTGTCACCACGACGCGCGTCACCAACCAGAACGGCGAGCACGTCGCCGACATGCGCGGCACGCTCGTGGAACGTCGCGGCTGACCATCGACAAGGAGAAGAGAACCATGCAATCCCCCCGTTTCGATGACGTGAAGGTTGGCGACAAGCTGCCTGCGCTGGCATTGCCGGCGATCAACCGCACTACGCTGGCGCTCTACGCCGGTGCCTCCGGCGACCACAATCCCATTCATATCGACATCGACTTTGCCCGCAAGGCGCGCATGCCGGATGTGTTCGCGCACGGCATGCTGTCGGCCGCGTACCTTGGCCGCCTGCTGACCGGCTGGGTGCCGCAGTCGCAGGTGCGCAATGTGTCGATCCGGTTCACCGGCATCACCCATCTGGGCAACCAGCCAACCTGCACGGGCGTGGTCACCGAGAAGTACGAGGAAAGCGGCGAGAAACGTATCAAGGTCGCGCTCAAGTGCACGAACCAGTACGGCGAAGAGAAGTTGCTTGGCGAAGCCGTGGTGGCGCTGCACTGAGTCACCAGGCCGAACTGCCATCCATTCGCGGACGGGCCATGGCGTGGCCCGCCGCATCCAGCATCGAAAGGAACCATGCAATGAGCAAGCTCGCAGGAAAGTCCGCCATCGTCACCGGCTCGGGCCGTGGCATCGGCCGTGAAGTCGCAATGAAACTGGCAGCAGAAGGTGCCCGTGTGGTCGTGAACGACCTGGACGCGGATCCGGCGCAAGAAGTGGTGGAGCTGATCCGTGCAAACGGCGGCGAAGCCGTGGCCTGCGTCGGCAGCGTGACCGCGCCTGATTTTGCCGACCGCCTCATCAAGACCACGGTCGACAATTTCAAGGGCATCGACATCATCGTCAACAACGCCGGCTACACCTGGGACAACGTGATCCAGAAGATGACCGACGAGCAGTGGTACGCCATACTCGACTGCCACTTGACCGCACCGTTCCGCATTCTGCGTGCCGCACAGCCGGTCATCAGCGCCGCGGCCAAGGCCGAAGCCGCCGAAGGCCGCGAAGTCTTCCGCAAGGTCGTCAACATTTCCTCGGGTGCGGCCGGTGGCAATGCCGGGCAGTCGAACTACTCCGCCGCCAAGGCCGGCATCCTGGGCATGACCAAGACGCTGGCCAAGGAGTGGGGCCGCCTGAAGGTCAACGTCAACGCCGTGGCGTTTGGTCTGATCGAAACGCGCCTGACCCAGGCGCTGGCGGCGGACCAGAGCAAGAGCGTCAGTATCGAAGGCCGTGAGATCAAGGTCGGTGTGCAGCAGGCCATGCTCGATGGTGCCAGCCGCATGATTCCGGCCGGCCGCGCGGGCAGGGCCGAAGAGGCAGCTGGCGCTGTCTATCTGCTTTGCACGCCGGAGTCGAACTTCCTGTCCGGTCAGGTACTGTACTGTGGCGGTGGCCCTGGCGCAAACTTCTGATCGGAACCGGGCCACAGCCTTGCCTGCCGGTGGCGGGCAAGGCTCGCCTGGCTGCCAAAGCGGCCCTTCAAGAGGCTCGCTGCCGCACGTGCGGATAACGAATGCAGAGACAACGACATGTATATGACACAGGCGCTGCACCGCTCGATGCAGCAGCGACCAGACAAGGTCGCAGTACGTTTTAACGGCCGTGCGCTGACCTACGCCGAAATCGGTGATCGCGTCGCGCGGCTGGCAGGTGCGCTGCGCAAGCTGGGCGTGGCCGAAGGCGAACGTGTAGCAATGTTCTCGCTTAACTCGGCGCGCTACATCGAGTATTACATGGCGGTACCGTGGGCAGGCGCCGTGCTCAACCCTGTCAACTTCCGCTGGAGCGCGGCAGAGATCGCGTATTCGTTCAAGGACTCCGGCACTGCGGTGCTGATTGTCGACGACCCGTTCACCGAGGTTGCGCAGAAGGTCGCGGCCGAGTGCACGACCGTGCGCCACGTCATCTATGCCGGTGACGGAGAGACCCCGGCAGGCATGCTGAACTATGAAACCCTGGTTGCGGACAGCGCTCCGATGGAAGACGCCTACCGTCACGGCAACGACCTGGCGGGGATTTTCTACACCGGAGGCACCACCGGCTTCCCGAAGGGGGTGATGCTCAGCCATGCGAACCTGATCTCGTCGGCCTGCAACCAGCCGATGTCGGGGACGGTGGATGAATCCATCGTGATGATGCATGTGATGCCGATGTTCCACCTGGCATGCTTCGCGGCGATCAACGCTGTGTTCCTGGTCGGCGGCACGCATGTGGCGATATCCGCTTTCGATCCTGGCCGCATGATGGAGGGGATTGCGCAGGACAGGGTGACGGCCGTCCTGCTGGCGCCGACCATGATCCAGATGGGGCTGGACTGGATGGACCGGCATCCGGGGCGCGCGGCCGAGCTGGACCTGTCGTCGCTAAACAGCCTGCGCTATGGCGCCTCGCCGATGACCCCTGCGCTGCTGGAGCGCACCAGGCAGACCTTCCCCGCGGTGCGCTTTTCGCAGGGCTATGGCATGACCGAGCTGGCGCCGGTGGCCACGCTGCTTGGCCCGGAGTATCACGACGCGGCGGCGCAGGCGAGCGGCAAGATGTATTCGGTCGGCCGCCCGGCGCATACGGTTGAGGTCAAGGTGGTCGACGCCAAGGGCAACGAGGTCCCGCGCGGTACCGTGGGCGAGATCATCGTACGTGGCCCGAATGTGATGCTCGGCTACTGGAACCAGCCGCAGGCTACCGCAGAGGCGATCCGCAATGGCTGGATGCATACCGGCGACGGTGGGTACATGGACAAGGACGGCTTCCTGTTCCTGGTCGACCGCATGAAGGACATGATCATCAGCGGTGGCGAGAACGTCTATTCCGCCGAGGTGGAGAAGGCGCTGGCGAGTCATCCGGCCGTCGCGCAGTCGTCTGTGATCGGCGTGCCCCACGAGAAGTGGGGTGAGTCCGTGCACGCGGTGGTGGTTCTCCGGCAGGGCGAGAGCGCCACGCTCGAGTCGATCCAGTCCCATTGCCGTGAACGGATTGCCGGCTACAAGATCCCACGCAGCGTCGAGTTCGTCGATGCGCTGCCGTTGTCGAGCGTCGGCAAGGTGCTCAAGAACGAGCTGCGCAAGCGCCATTGGAAGTAGCCGCCCTCCCCGCCGGCGGCAATGCCGCAGGGGAGCAGCTTTGGCGTCCCGGGGCGCCGGCATCCCCGGGGCAACCTGCCCGTGCCGATACCGCAAGGAGTCATGAAGCGATGAGTCTGCCTTCGCGTATCTTGCCGAAGATCGTGCCGCCACGTCTGGGCAGCGGCACGACGATCCGCCAACGTCTGATTGGCAAGCTGCATGCGGCAGGTGACAGAAAACTCTTCCTGCTGACCGCTGGCGCGGGCTTCGGCAAGACGACCCTGATGGCGCAATGGCATCACCACCTGGAGCAGGCCGGCGCGCGCGTGCTGTGGGTGACGCTGGCCGCTGGCGACGGGACATTGCCGAAATTCTGTGCGGTCCTGGAAAGCGCGCTGGGTCGTGCCGGCGTGTCCGTGGCGCCGGCGAAGATGGTCACTACCGAAGATTCTTCTGACGAATTCGATCTCGCGGCAGCCCTGCTTGATGCCCTGGCACAAGCACCTGGCGAATCGTACCTGATGATCGACGACTTCCATCACGTCGGCGATCCGGCGACGGTGGGACTGGTGCAGGCCATGGCCGATGCCATGCTCCCGGGCCTGCATCTTGTGATTGCGTCTCGCACCAGGCCAGCCCTGCGGCTGGGGCGCTTGCTGGCCATGGAAGACGTGGTCGCCGTTGATGGTGCCGAACTGCTGTTCAACCTGGATGAAACGGAGGCCTTCCTGAAAGCTCGGCCGGATGTCCGGCTCGGCCCCGAGTCGGCATGGCAAATCCATGACATCACGGACGGCTGGCCGGTCGGTGTGCGCCTGGCCAGTCGGGCTATGTGCAGCCAGTTTCCGGATGGCAAGACCGCGCGCAAGTGTGTTTGCGACAGTGACAATCTCGACGCCTACCTGTCGGAAGAGGTGATTGACGAGTTGTCGCCCGAACTGCTCGACTTCGTTCTCCAGGTTTCGGTGCTGCGCTGCTTCCACGCGGATCTGGCCGCCAGCGTCACCGGATGCGCGGATGCTGCGGGGTACCTGGCTGAAATTCTCTCGCGGCATATGTTTCTGTTGCCGGTCGAGCGACGCGACGGCCAGCGGTGGTATCGCTTCCATCCCATCTTTCGCGCGTATCTCGGCAAGCGGCGCGCGCGCGTTGGCATCGATGCCAGGCCGCTTCACTACCGGGCGGCGCACTGGTTCATACAGCGCGGACGTTTTGCCGAAGCCATGCGCAGCGCGGTCCTGAGTGACGATCTCGGCCTGGTGACGCAGCTGGTAGACCGTGCTTTACCGCCGCCGCACAGCCTGGCACAACTCGGGGTCTTTTCGCGCTGGCTGGAAAGCGTCGGCTGCGAACGGCTGGCCGGCCACCCACGGCTGTTGTCCATGGGCACATGGGCCTGTGCGTTGTCGGGACGGCACGACCTGGCGGAGCAGTGGCTGCAAAGCGTGGAACAGTCGGGCTCGACCGGCACCGATGCAGCGGCTGCCCGCCATGTCCTGTTGCTCAGGGCGCTGATTGCCACCCATCGCGACGATGGTGCCGCCGCGCTGACGGCGCTGCAGGCGCTGCAGGTGCTACAGACCGATGAGCCGGGGTCCACGCCCGACGCCTTGCAGGACGTTGAGCTCGCGCTGCGTATGCGCTGGCTGTCCGTGCAGGGTCAGCATTTGCGCGCGCGCGATCTTTACCACTCGCCGGCCGCGCGCAGCACGCGTACGGGCCGCGGTGAACTTGCGCTGGTCGCGGCGGCGACCGTCGCCGGCGTGGCGATGCGCGAGGGGGACGCCCTGGAGGCCGAGCGCATCGGCGCCATGGTCCTGCGCCGCGCGCGGACCATACACGGGGACCGCTCGCTCTGTGCCGTGACCTGTACCGCCGTGATGGCGCAGGCCTGGTACGAGCTCGACCGCGTCGATGAGGCCCGCGAGGCCTTGCTGCACTGCCGGACGGCCTTGCGAGCCGCCTCTGCCGACCTGCGGCTGCGTGCGGCGCAGGTGTTCGGGCGGATCATGAGCTTGCGCGAATCACCGCAGGATGCGCTGGCCTACTTCACCAGGGCGGAAGTGCACTTCCGGGCCATTGGCGCGCACCGAGGGGTGGCATGCATGCTGGCGGAGCAGCAGCGCATTGTGTTGAGCTACGGCGATTTGCGCCATGCGCGGTCCATGCAGACTGCGCTGGACGAGATCGCCAGCACCCACGCGGACACCGACCCGCAGTTCGCCGAAGTTGGTGCCGTCGTAGCGATGTCACGCACGCGCTTGCTGCTTGCCATGGGGCTCGCGCGGGAGGCCTTGATCGCGCTGGACGCTGCCCGTCCCTTCATCGGTGCGATGAGCAGCGGCCGCCTGCTTGCCGTGAGCGATTTCCTCCAGGCCCGGGCCCTGGAGGCGCTGGGCAGGAGGGTGGAGGCGCACGCCTGCATGCAATCGGCGCTGGCAGCGTGCTATCGGCTGGGCCTGCACCGGACGCTGATCGAGGAGGGGGAGGGGCTGCACGGCATACTGCTGCGCGCAGGCGTGGGAGGGGGTGCCGCACTTGTGGAATACGTGAGGGGGCTCATGGGTGAGTGTCCGGCACTCGAAAGTGCTGGAGTGCCCTGGCCACCGATCCCCATCGAGTCGAACGACGAAGGAGGGGGCGGCGCGAACGACGATATGCCGATACCGGTGCTGACGCGCCGTGAGCTGGAAGTCATTGCGCTGCTGGAGCAATCCATGTCCAACAAGCGGATCGCACTGACGCTCAATATCAGCGTGCAGACCGTGAAGTGGAACCTCAAGAATATTTTCGTCAAGCTGCAGGTAACAAGTCGCTACGAGGCCATCATCGTGGCCCGCAAGTTTGCGCTCTGTGAACGTTGACGCGGCGCGCCGCTGGCGGAGCCCGAGTGCTGGCCGTCCCTCGCCGCCTTGAGGCCGTCCTTGAGCACGTAGACCGTCACCAGCGATGGTTGGAGGCCAGGATCAAAGCGGTTGGCGGTTGGCCCTTTTTGTTTCCAGGCGGTCACGCAGATCGGCAATGAACTTCTTTTCCCGGGGCACCTTATGGGTGCCGACGCCTGCGACTCGTCTACAATCTTGGGCCTACTCAGTCGGACCCACCATGGCCCTGTTCTCCATTACCGATGCCCAGCTGGCTTTCGGCCACGTGGCGTTGCTCGACCACACCGATTTTTCCCTTGAAGCCGGCGAACGTGTTGGCCTGATCGGCCGCAACGGCACGGGCAAGTCGTCCCTGCTGCGGATCGTGGCCGGCATGTCAGCGCCCGACGATGGCCTGATCTCCCGCCAGAGCGGCGTGACGTGCGCCTATGTGGCGCAAGAGCCGCAGTTCGCGCCGGGCTTGACCGTATTCGATGCGGTGAGCCAGGGCATGGGCGCGGCGCACGATCTGCTGCTGCGCTATGACGCCGCGCTCACCAAGCTGGAAACCCACAACGACGAGGCCACCCTGGCCGAACTGCATCGCGTGCAGGCCGAACTCGATGCCGCCGACGCCTGGCAGTTGCGCACCCGCGTGGAAACCACGCTGGCAAAGCTCGCGCTCGACCCTCATGTGCGCGTGGACGCGCTTTCTGGCGGTCTGCAGAAGCGCGTGGCGCTGGCCCAGGGTCTGGTGGCCGAGCCGGACATCCTGCTGCTCGACGAGCCGACCAACCACCTCGACGTGGAGGCCATCCGCTGGCTCGAAGACCTGCTGCTCGGGTTCCGCGGCAGCGTGCTGCTGATCACCCACGATCGCGCGTTCCTGGATCGCGTGGCAACCCGCATCGTCGAACTCGATCGGGGCCGGCTGGTTTCGTTCCCGGGCAACTTTGCCGCCTACCAGACGCGCAAGGCCGAACTGCTGGCCAACGAGGCCGTGGAGCAAGCCAAGTTCGACAAGCTGCTGGCGCAGGAAGAAGTGTGGATCCGCAAGGGCGTGGAAGCACGCCGTACCCGCAGCGTGGCGCGCGTGCAGCGGCTGGTGACGATGCGGGCGGAGCGCGCCTCGCGTCGCGAGGTGCAGGGCAACGTCAAGCTCGAAGTCTCGCAGGGCGAGCGTTCGGGCAAGATCGTGGCCGAGTTGACCAACGTGTCGAAGGCTTATGGCGACAAGGCGGTCGTGCGCGACTTCACCGCGACGATCATGCGCGGCGACAAGGTCGGCCTGATCGGGCCGAACGGCGTCGGCAAGACCACGCTGCTGCGGCTGATTCTGGGTGAACTGCCGCCCGACAGCGGCACGGTGCGCAATGGCAGCAATCTGCAGGTGGCGTACTTCGACCAGATGCGTACCTCGCTGGATCTGGAGAAGTCGCTCGCGGACACCATCAGTCCGGGCAGCGACTGGGTCGAGGTCAACGGCCAGCGCAAGCACGTGATGAGCTACCTGGGCGACTTCCTGTTCGCGCCCGAACGCGCGCGGTCACCGGTCAAGTCGCTGTCGGGCGGCGAGCGCAACCGGCTGCTGCTGGCGCGGTTGTTCGCGCGGCCCGCGAATGTGCTGGTGCTGGACGAACCGACCAACGACCTGGACATCGACACGCTCGAACTGCTGGAAGAACTGCTACAGGACTACAGCGGCACGGTGTTCCTGGTTTCGCACGATCGTGCGTTCCTGGACAATGTGGTGACCTCCACGATCGCTGCCGAAGGCGATGGCATGTGGCGCGAATCGGTAGGCGGTTACTCGGACTGGCTGGAACAGTCGGCTCGTGCGCAGGCGTTGCAGGCTGCCCGCGCTGAATCCAGGCAGGCCACGGAGGCGCCAAAGTCGGCCGCGCGCGAGGCGCGGGGCGCGAATCGCACGGTCAAGCTGTCGTACAAGGAGCAGCGCGAACTCGACAGTCTGCCGGAACGTATCCAGTCGCTGGAGACCGAGCAGAAGACCATCGGCGCGCAACTCGAGGACGGCTCGATGTACGCCACCGATCCGAAGCGGGCGGCCGATCTGGCCACACGTCACGACGAGATCGAGATGGAACTGCTTGAAGCACTCGAGCGCTGGGAAGTACTGGAGAAGAAGACGAAGGGCGAGGGCGCCTAAGCGTTGCTCCTGGTTTTCACCCTCTCTCCCACGGCGTGGGAGAGAGGGGCTGGTCGGTAGTCAATCCACTCATCCGCACCACGCCAGCACCATATTGGTCAGGTCGACCATGAACGCTGGGCGCAGGTAAGCCAGAAATCCCAGCGTCAGCAGCGCCGCCAGGGCAAGGAATCCAAGGCCCTTGGCCAGTCTCATCTCAGGCCCCCAAGGGTTGTGGACGGACTAGCGCCTGCTCGCGGATCGGCAGGTTGACTACCGCGGCCATCAAGCCCAGCGCGATCGCGATCATCCATACGGTGCTGTAACTGCCGGTCTTGTCGAACAGGTAGCCGCCCAGCCATGCGCCCAGGAAGCTGCCGATCTGGTGCGAGAAGAACACCACACCCGACAGCATCGACAGGTACTTCACGCCAAACACCTGGGCGATGATCCCGTTGGTCAGCGGTACGGTCGACAACCACAGGAAGCCCATCAGCGCCGCGAACACCCAGGTGCTGGCCGCCGTCAGCGGCATCAGCAGGTAGCCGGCGATCACCACCGAGCGCGCGATATAGATGAACGACAGCAGGTAGCGCTTGGGCATCCGCTGGCCCATCGACCCGGCCGTATAGGTGCCGAACACGTTGAACAGGCCGATCAGCGCCAGCGCCACCGTGGCGACCTTGGGATCGGTGAAGCCCCGGTCCTTGAGGTAAGGGGCCAGATGCACGCCGATGAACACCACCTGGAAGCCGCAGACGAAGTAGCCGAGTGTCAGCAACTGGAAATTGCGGTTACCGAATGCCTCGCGCGTCGCTTCGCCGATGGTCTGGTGATGGCCGGTGGTCGTCGCGACCATCTTCGGTTCCCGCAGCGTCAGCGCCAGAGGCAGCATGAAACATGCGAGGAATGCCAGGATGAACAGCGCGTTTTGCCAGCCCATGGTGGAAATCAGTGTCTGTTCCACCGGAATCATCAGGAACTGACCGAAAGACCCGGCCGCTGCTGCGATGCCCATGGCCCAGACGCGCTTCTCCGCGCTGGCCACGCGGCCGATCACGCCATAGACCACGCTGTACGTGGTGCCGGACTGCGCGATGCCGATCAGCACCCCGGCGCCCGTGGCAAAGGCGGTGCCGCTGGTGGCCAGTCCCATGACGATCAGCCCGGCCACATAGAGCGCCACGCCGATGATCATGATGCGCAGGGCGCCGAACTTGTCGGCCAGCGCGCCGGTGATCGGCTGGCTGGCGCCCCACATCAGGTTCTGCAGCGCCAGGGCAAAGGCGAAGGTCTCCCGGCTCCAGCCATGGGTTTGTGTGATCGGCAGGTTGAACAGGCCAAAGCCATGCCGGATGCCCATCGAGAGCGTCACGAGCAGCCCACCGCACACTAGGACGGTGGTCAGGGAGAGTTTGCGGTCAGTCATGTCGGGCTCGGTAGGTATTGTTTCTATTGTTATGTCGACGGCTGCTATAGCGACTGCGGAGGTGCCGTATGCGCGGTCCGGCGAGTTTACTCCGCGCCATTCAATCTTGCCGGCACGGGATTCGTGCCGCGCCCATCCATTACAATGCTGCGCATTCCGGCCGCCGACGGCCGGGCGTCCCACTTTCCGCAAAACGACTCCATGGCGAGCAAAACCAGTCAGTACAGCGAATCTTCCATCCGGGTCCTGAAGGGTCTGGAGCCGGTCAAGCAACGGCCCGGCATGTACACCCGTACCGATAACCCCCTGCATGTCGTGCAGGAGGTGATCGACAACGCGTCCGACGAAGCGCTCGGCGGCTACGGCACCGAAATCCTGGTCACGCTGCATCGCGACGGCAGCATCAGCGTGGAAGACGATGGCCGCGGCATCCCGGTGGGCATCCACCCGGAAGAGCAGGTGCCGGTGGTGGAGATCGTCTTCACCCGCCTGCACGCGGGCGGCAAGTTCGACAAGGGCAAGGGCGGCGCCTACGCGTTCTCGGGCGGCCTGCATGGCGTGGGCGTGTCGGTGACCAACGCGCTGGCCACGCGCCTGGACGTCACGGTCTGGCGCGATGGGGCGGTGTCCACGCTGACGTTTGAGCATGGCGGCGAAGTGACCCGCCCGCTGGCGACCCGCAAGATCGAGCGCGGCGAGAAGAAGAGCGGCACGCGCGTGCAGGTGTGGCCGGACGCGAAGTATTTCGATTCGGCCGCAATCCCGATGGCCGAACTGCAGCGCCTGCTGCGCAGCAAGGCCGTGCTGCTGCCGGGCGTGAAGGTCACGCTGGTGCTCGAGAAGACTGGCGAGCAGACCGTGTGGCAGTACGAACAGGGCCTGAAGGGCTATCTGGTCGAGGCCCTGGCCCAGGGCAGCGGCGCTGAACTCGTGATCCCGATGTTCGAGGGCGAGCACTTTGCCGACCCGGACAAGAACGCCGGCGAGGAAGGCTTTGCCGAAGGCGAAGGCGCGTCGTGGGTGGTGGCGTGGACCGAGGAAGGCGCGCCGGTGCGCGAATCCTACGTCAACCTGATTCCCACGCCAGCCGGCGGCACGCACGAATCCGGCCTGCGCGAAGGCCTGTTCCTGGCCGTGAAGAGCTTTATCGAGATGCACTCGCTGCAGCCAAAGGGCGTAAAGCTGATGAGCGAAGACGTGTTCGCGCGCGCATCGTTCGTGCTGTCGGCCAAGGTGCTCGATCCGCAGTTCCAGGGCCAGATCAAGGAGCGCCTGAACAGCCGTGACGCCGTGCGTCTGGTTTCCACGTTCAGCCGTCCGGCGCTCGAACTCTGGCTCAACCATCATGTCGATTTCGGCAAGAAGCTGGCGGAACTGGTGATTCGCCAGGCTCAGGCCCGCACGCGTGCCGCGCAGAAGGTCGAGAAAAAGAAGGGCTCCGGCGTGGCCGTGCTGCCCGGCAAGCTGACCGATTGCGAATCGACCGATGTCGAGCGCAACGAGATCTTCCTGGTGGAGGGCGACTCCGCCGGTGGTTCGGCCAAAATGGGCCGCGACAAGGAATTCCAGGCCATCCTGCCGCTGCGCGGCAAGGTGCTCAATACCTGGGAGACCGAGCGCGACCGCCTGTTCGCCAACAACGAAGTGCATGACATCGCGGTGGCGATCGGCGTCGACCCGCATGGCCCGGACGACGAGCCCGACCTGTCGAACCTGCGGTACGGCAAGATCTGCATTCTGTCCGATGCGGACGTCGACGGGGCGCACATCCAGGTGCTGCTGCTGACGCTGTTCTTCCGCCACTTCCCGAAGCTGATGGCGAACGGCAACGTCTGCGTGGCACGCCCGCCACTGTTCCGCGTGGATGCACCGGCGCGTGGCAAGAAGCCGGCGCAGAAGCTCTATGCGCTCGACGAAGGCGAGCTTGAAGCCATCCAGGACAAGTTGCTCAAGGATGGCGTCAAGGAAGGCGCGTGGCAGATTTCGCGCTTCAAGGGCCTTGGCGAGATGAGCGCCGGGCAGCTCTGGGAGACGACGATGAATCCCGATACGCGCCGGCTGCTGCCGGTGTCGCTGGGCGAGTTCGACATGCCGCAGACCGTCACCATGATGAATATGCTGATGGGCAAGGGCGAAGCCTCGCAACGACGCAGCTGGCTGGAAGAGAAGGGCAACGAAGTGGAGGCCGACATCTGACGGCGATGCGCAAATGAGGCAGGGCAGCAACAACATCGAACGATTCGGTCGATTCCGCCGATCTGGGCGGATGGTGGCGCGGGTGGCAGCGCGGGTGGCAGGAATGCTTGCCGCGCTGGCGTCGCTCTGCCTTGCCGCGCCCGCCCATGCGGAGCTCTGGGGCTTTATCGACGCCGATGGCGTGGCGCACTTTGCCGATGCGAAGCTCGATGCGCGCTACAAGCTGTTCATGAAGGATGGCGGCAGCTTCGATTCGAGCAACATGCGCAGTCTGCCTCGGGGTGGCCTGCCCGGCGGCAAGCTGGACCCCGAACGCGAGAAGCTGTACCGCTACGTGCTCAACCATCCGAACCTGGCGATGGTCGATCCGATCATCCAGAAGGCGGCTGCGGCGCAGAACGTGGACCCGGCACTGGTCAAGGCCGTGATGGCCGTGGAGAGCGGCTTCAATCCGACGGCGGTGTCGCCGAAGGGCGCGATCGGGCTGATGCAGGTGATTCCGGACACGGGCGCGCGCTTCGGCATCGCCGCCGACAAGCGCGGGACCGTGGAGCAGAAACTGGCCGATCCGCGTCTGAACATCACCGCCGGTGTGCGGTACCTGCGCTGGCTGATGGAGTTGTTCCCGAACAACCTGGAGCTGGTGCTGGCCGCTTACAACGCCGGTGAGGGCGCCGTGCAACGCTACAACAACCAGATCCCACCATATCCCGAGACGCAGCAGTATGTCGCCACGGTGCTGGAGTTCTATCGCCTGTACCAGCCGGGCGAGGCGTCCGGGGCGCGCGTGGTGCGGACCGGCATGGCGGCCGAGCGGGTCAGGATGGTGATCGGCGGTCGCCGGCCCATGCCCTGACATGCGGGCGCCTGATGCCGCTTCCTGAGATGGATTTGCCACGCGGCCAGAGGTTGCGGCGGTATCGCCATCTACTTCCTTTAGAATCCCACGCTGACTGCAACAGCCGGCTGCCGGGCGCGCAGGTGCCTGCCGGGCCGAAATCTTGCCAAACATGGATCAACCAGACATTACGTTTCAGGCCGACGAGCCTGCCGATTCGCTGACGCTTGCTCGCTACGCCGAGCGCGCCTATCTCGACTACGCCGTGAGCGTGGTCAAGGGCCGCGCGCTGCCCGAAGTGGCCGACGGCCAGAAGCCCGTGCAGCGCCGCATCCTCTTCGCCATGCAGGCGATGGGGCTGCGTGCCGATGCCAAGCCCGTGAAGTCCGCCCGTGTGGTCGGCGAGGTGCTCGGTAAGTTCCACCCGCACGGCGACCAGTCTGCCTATGACGCCCTGGTGCGCCTGGCACAGGACTTCTCGCTGCGCTATCCGCTGATCGACGGCCAGGGCAACTTCGGCTCGCGCGATGGCGATGGCGCTGCGGCCATGCGTTACACGGAAGCCCGCCTGACGCCGATCTCGCGCCTGCTGCTCGATGAGATCGACATGGGCACGGTGGACTTCCTGCCGAACTACGACGGTTCGGAAGAAGAGCCGAAGCTGTTGCCCGCGCGACTGCCGTTCGTGCTGCTGAACGGCGCATCGGGCATCGCGGTGGGTATGGCCACGGAAATTCCGCCGCACAATCTGCGCGAAGTGGCAGGTGCCACGGTAGCGATGATCCGCAATCCGAATATCTCGCTGGCGGACCTGCTGGCCCTGATGCCGGGGCCGGACTACCCGGGCGGCGGCCAGATCATTTCGCCGGCGTCGGAGATCGCCCAGATCTACGAAAGCGGCCGTGGCAGCCTGAAGGTGCGCGCGCGCTGGACCATCGAGGAAATGGCGCGGGGCCAGTGGCAGATGGTGGTGACCGAACTGCCGCCGGGCACGTCGGCGCAGAAGGTGCTCGAGGAAATCGAGGAAATCACCAACCCGAAGATCCGCACCGGCAAGAAGGCGCTGACGCCCGAGCAGACCCAGCTCAAGACGACGATGCTGTCCGTGCTCGACGCGGTGCGCGACGAGTCGGGCAAGGATGCGCCGGTTCGCCTGGTGTTCGAGCCCAAGAGCAAGAACACCGAGCAGCAGGACTTCATCCAGACGCTGCTCGCGCATACGAGCCTGGAATCGGGCGCGCCGATCAACCTGGTGATGATCGGCACCGATGGCCGTCCGCGCCAGAAGGGGCTGCAGGAAATCCTGCGCGAGTGGATCGAGTTCCGCTTTGCCACGGTGACGCGCCGCACGCGCTTCCAGCTGACCAAGGTGGAGGACCGCATCCACATCCTGGAAGGCCGGATGCTGGTGCTGCTGAACATCGACGAGGTGATCCGCATCATCCGCGAAAGCGATGAGCCGAAGCCCGCGCTGATCGAGGCGTTCCGCCTGAGCGACCGCCAGGCTGAGGACATCCTGGAAATCCGCCTGCGCCAGCTGGCGCGCCTGGAAGCGATCAAGATCGAACAGGAACTGGCGAAGCTGCGCGACGAGCAGGCCGAACTGGACGTGCTGCTGAAGTCCGAGACGATGATGCGCCGTCGCATCATCAAGGAAATCGAGCAGGACGCGAAGCAGTACAGCCCGGAAGACAAGGATCCGCGCCGCACGCTGATCCAGGAGGCCAGCCGTGCCGCCGCCGAGGTGAAGGTGATCGACGAGCCGGTGACGGTCATCGTGTCGGGCAAGGGCTGGGTGCGCACGCGTCAGGGCCACGGCCACGATGCGTCGCAGTTCACATTCAAGGCGGGCGACAACCTCTACGGCACCTTCGAATGCCGCACCATCGACACGTTGCTGGCGTTCGGCAGCAACGGCCGCGTGTACTCGGTGGCCGTATCGGGCCTGCCGGGCGGGCGGGGCGATGGCGTGCCTGTGACGACGCTGATCGACCTGGCCGCCGGCACGCAGATCGCGCATACGTTCGCCGGTGCCGCCGAACAACGGATGCTGATCGCCACGGCGGGTGGCAATGGCTTTGTGACCAAGGTTGGCGACATGATCGGCCGCCAGAAGGCAGGCAAGGCCTTCGTCACGCTGGACGAGGGTGACATGCTGCTGGCCCCAACGCCGGTTGGTGAGGAGTGCACGCATGTGGCCTGCTTCTCGGCCAATGGCCGACTGCTGCTGGCGGCGCTGGACGAGGTCAAGGTGCTGTCGGCCGGTGGCCGCGGCGTGATCCTGATGGAGCTGGAACCGAAGGAAACGCTGATGCAGGCGGTGGCCGTGGGCGCGCCGGGCCTGATGATCTCGGGCATCGGCGTTCGTGGCGGCAAGGTGCCGCCGCAGAAGCTGGCCGGCAAGACGCTGATCCCTTACGTGGGCAAGCGCGCCCGCAAGGGCAAGGCGATCGAGCCGCGCCTCAAGGAAGTGAAGATCGAGCCGGTAAAGGCTGGGGAGTAAAGGGGAACGGCGTCGGTGACTCCGGCGCTGGTCCTCTGATTCTCTGATCCGGCCCCTCTCCTGCTGGGCGGGAGAGGGGAGCGAACCCTCGGCATGTGAGTTGCTGTCGGGGCTCTCACCTCTCCGGCCCCACGGGACAGAGCAAGTCGCATAATCCGCGACACCGCACGCATCACTCCCATCCTGCGGCATCGCCAATCGAGACCCCCTCTTTCCAATCCGTGATGACCCCGCGTGCGTGCCGCCGTGCAGGATTGCCGTACCATGTCGGCTGCCCCCAATTCCTCCAGTGCGAGGGCATAAGAAGATCATCACGACCATGTCCTCCACGCCGATTCCCGTTGAGTCCGAGCTTGCGCCGGCTCCCACGCCCCGTACGTTGTTCATCGAATTTGCTCGCATGGGGCTGTCAGGGTTTGGCGGCGTCCTGCCATTCGTGCGACGGTCCGTCGTCGAACGCAACCGCTGGCTCAATGACCGCGATTTCGTCGAGATCCTGAGCCTCGGGCAGGTGCTGCCGGGGCCGAACGTGATCAACCTGGCCTTGATGCTCGGGCTGCGCTTCGCCGGACTGCGCGGCGCGTTGGCCGCATTCGCCGGACTGGTGCTGATGCCGTTGGTCGTGGTGCTCTGCGCGATGGGCCTGTACCTGCGCTTCCAGGATGTGACTGCCGTGCGGCAGATGCTGGCGGGCATGACCGCGGTGGCGGCGGGGCTGGTGCTGTCGACGGGCGTGAAGCTGGCGCAGAGCCAGCCGCGCACCGTGCGCGCGATTGCTGTCGGGGTTGCCGCGTTCGTTGCGATCGGCCTGCTGCGCTGGCCGCTGTTGCCGGTGATGGCCGTGCTGGTGCCCGTTGCGCTGGTGCTCGAATACCGCGCGATGCGCAAGGGGGGCGCATGACTTCGCCCGAGATCCTGCGCAGCCTGCTTGGCCACTTCGGCATGCTCTCGTTGCTGGCTGTCGGTGGCGGCGGTTCCGTGATTCCCGACATGCATCGCTTCCTGGTCGAAGCGAATGGCTGGATGAGCGATGAGCAATTTGCCGCGCTCTATGCCATCTCGCAGGCGTCTCCCGGGCCCAACATTCTGTTTGTGGCGCTGTTCGGCTGGCAGGTGGCCGGGCCGGCCGGCGCGTTCGCGTCGATGGCCGGCATCTGCGGGCCGTCGAGCGTCATCGCGCTCGGGTTCGAATACTTCGCGGGCCGTTCGCCGCACGCGGTATGGCCAGGCCTGATCCGACGCGGCCTGTCTGCATTGACCATCGGCCTGCTCATGTCCACGGGTTGGGTGCTGGCCGGCAGCGTGGACCATAGCTGGACGGCCGCGCTCGTGACGCTGGTGACGGTGGGGCTGATGCTGAAGACGAAGGTGCACCCGCTGGCGCTGGTGGCGCTTGGCGCCGGGGCAGGGCTTCTGGGGCTGGTCTGACGGCGGATCAATCGACGCCGACGAAGCCCCCGGTCTGGTGCGCCCAAAGCCGCGCATACAGGCCACCATCCGCCAGCAATTCGGCGTGCGTGCCGCTTTCGACGATGCGACCGCCGTCGAGCACTACCAGACGATCCATGCGGGCAATCGTCGATAGCCGGTGCGCGATGGCGATTACGGTCTTGCCATGCATCAGCGCCTCCAGGCTTTCCTGAATCGCGGATTCCACTTCCGAGTCCAGTGCGGACGTTGCTTCATCGAGGATCAGGATCGGTGCGTTTTTCAGCAGCACCCGCGCGATGGCGATGCGCTGCCGCTGCCCGCCCGAGAGCTTCACGCCACGCTCCCCGACCAGCGCATCCAGCCCGTGATTGCCGTGCGAGTCGACCAGCAGGTCCATGAAGTCGTCGGCGCGGGCCTGACGCAAAGCCTCGTGCAACTCGGCCTCTGTGCTGTCGGGCTTGCCGTAGCGCAGGTTGTCGCGAATCGAGCGGTGTAGCAGTGATGTGTCCTGCGTGACCATGCCGATCTGCGCGCGCAGGCTCTCCTGCGTCACGCCAGCAATGTCCTGGCCGTCGATCAGGATCTGGCCGGTCTCCACGTCGTAGAGCCGTAGCAGCAGGTTGACGAGCGTCGACTTGCCCGCGCCAGACGGACCGACCAGTCCGATCTTCTCGCCAGGCCGCACCACGAGGTTCACGTTGTCGATGACGCCGCTGCCCTTGCCGTAGTGGAAGCCGACATGGTCGAACCTGACCTCGCCCTGGCGGATGTCGAGCGGCTGCGCATCGGGACGGTCGAGCACGCGACGCGGTACGGCGATGGTTTTCATGCCGTCCTGCACCTGGCCCACGTTCTCGAAGATGCCGTTGACCACCCACATGATCCAGCCGGACATGTTGTTGATCCGGATGACCAGCCCCGTGGACAACGCAATGGCGCCCGTGGTGACCAGCCCCTGGTTCCACAGCCACAGCGCGATGCCCGTGGTGCCAGCGATCAGCAGGCCGTTCAGCGTGGTCACCGTGACGTCCATCGCGCTGACCATCCGGCCGGCCTGTCGGACCTTGTCGGTCTGGTCGGCCATCGCATCGCGCGCGTAGGTCTCCTCATGCTGCGAGTGGGCGAACAGCTTGAGCGTGGTGATGTTGGTATAGCCGTCGACGATGCGGCCCATCAGGCGCGAGCGCGCGTCGGTGGCCACCACGGAGCGTTGCTTGACCCGGGGCGTGAACCACGCCAGCGCGGCGATGTACCCGACGATCCAGATGAGCAACGGAATTGTCAGCCGCCAGTCGGCCTCGGCGAACAGCGCCAGCGAACTGACCGCGTAGACGATCACGTGCCAGAGCGCATCCACGGCCTGCACGGCCGAGTCGCGCAGCGAGTAACCGGTCTGCATGATCCGCTGCGCGATGCGGCCGGCGAAGTCGTTCTGGAAGAACGACAGGCTCTGCTTGAGCACGTAGCGGTGGTTCTGCCAACGGATCATGTTGGCCAGGCTCGGGTTGATCACCTGGTGCACCAGCACATCGTGAGCCCCGATCATCAGTGGGCGCAGGATCAGCGCGACGAACGCCATCCACAGCAATTCGTTCTGGTGGCGTGCGAAGAACGACCCGTCGGGCGTCTCGCGCGCCAGATCGACCAGCCGGCCGAGAAAGCTGAAGAGCGCGACCTCGACCAGCGCGCCGATCAGACCGACGATCAGCAACGCCGCGAAGACGCCGCGGACTTCGCGCAGGAAATGGGCATAGAAGCGCCACACGCTTTCCGGCGGCTGGCTGTCGGGCAGGCCGCGGAACGGGTCGATCAGTCTTTCCAGACGGCGCATCAGCATGGGGGGCGATCCTCGTCATGTCTGCCGGGTGAGCCGATCATGATACGCCCATGAAAAAGCCCCGCTCGAGGGCGGGGCTTGAAGACTGCAGCGGATGATGGCTGGTGGATCAGTGGATCACCATCAGCGTGAACGGATGCACGTACGCCTGCAGCGTCACGAAGATACCGACCATCAGCGCCAGCGCGATCGAGTGGAAGAACACGTAGCGCAGAATCTCGCCTTCGTGGCCATACCACTTGGTGGCGGTGGAAGCCACCACGATCGACTGTGCATCGATCATCTTGCCCATCACGCCGCCCGAGCTGTTGGCCGCGGCCATCAGGGTCGGAGACAGGCCAAGCTGTTCCGCCGTGGTCTTCTGCAGGCCGCCGAACAGCACGTTCGACGCGGTGTCCGAGCCCGTCAGCGCCACACCCAGCCAGCCCAGCATCGTGCCGAACAGCGGGTAGAGCACGCCGGTCTGTGCAAAAGCCAGGCCCAGCGTGGCATCCAGGCCCGAGTAGCGGGTCAGGTAGCCGATGCCGAACATCGCGCAGATCGTCAGCAGCGAGTAGCGCACGAGCTTGATCGTCTCGAAGTACTCCTTGATCAGACGCGGGATCGAATAGCCCATCAGCAGGCCGCCGATGAGGGCCGACACCAGAATGCCGGTACCTGCCATCGACAGCACGTTGAACGCGAACACGGCCGGCTCGGCGATTTGCTTCGCCACCACGGGCGGGCCCTTGAGCACCGCCTTGTCCAGACCCGGGATGGCGAACTTCCATTGCCAGACGCCGTCCATCAGCTTCTTGAACTCGGGGATGCCCCAGACGAACACGAAGACGGTCAGGATCACCCACGGCATCCACGCCTTGATCACCGAGATGTTGGCCGATGCGGCGTTGGCCTTGGCGTCGGCTTCGAGGGCTTCGGCATTGTCGACCTTGGAATCGTCGTGACGGCCCAGGATGCGCGTCGAGGTCCAGATTTCCTTCGGATGCCAGATCTTCAGGAAGGCGGTCAGGCAGCCCATCGAGACCAGCGCCGAAATCACGTCCACCAGCCACGGGCCGTGGAAGTTCGACACCAGGAACTGCGGCACCGCGAAGCTGACGCCGGCCACCAGGATCGCCGGCCAGATCGCCAGCATGCCGCGGAAGCCCGCGAACGCCCAGATCAGCCAGAACGGCACCAGCACCGAGAAGAACGGCAACTGGCGGCCGATCATCGCGGAGAGTTGCACCTGGTCGATGCCGGTCACGGAGGACAGGCCGATGATCGGCGCGCCGAGCGCGCCGAATGCCACCGGCGCAGTGTTGGCGATCAGCGCCAGGCCCGATGCGGCCAGCGGTGAGAAGCCCAGGCCGATCAGGATGGCGCCGGTCACGGCCACGGGCGTGCCGAAGCCGGCCGCGCCTTCGAAGAACGCGCCAAAGCTGAATGCCACCAGCAGGAGCTGCAGGCGGCGATCTTCGGTGACGCCCGAGATCGAGTTCTGCAACACCTTGAATGACCCGTTTATCGTGGTCAGCCGGTGCAGGAAGATGATGTTGAGGACGATCCAGCCAATCGGGAACAAGCCGGAGATGATGCCGAGCCCGGCGGCTTTGCCAGCCATTTCCGCAGGCATTCCGAACACGAATGACGCCACGACGACGCCAACGACCAGCGCCAGCCCGGCCGCCAGGTGGGCCTGCATGTGAAAGAACGCCAGCGCTGCGAGCAGCACGACAACCGGAACCGCGGCGGCAATAGTGGACAACGCCATACTGCCGAGCGGGTCATACACTTGACTCCACACGATTGAATCCTCCTCTGGAATGAAACGACAGCTTGCCTCTGACGGGCCTGGGCTGCCGGAATGCAAATGCCCGTTCAAGCGACGATAGCGCCCCTGGGAGGCGCTATCAAAATGAGTCAGGCGTCGTTGCACGGCCTTGCCGTACGACTTCTACAGTCTGCCGCCGTACGTTTGGCCAGAACCGCTCCGCTTCATTTTGATAGCGCCCCAAAGTGGACAGAAGGGGATTGTAAGGATGGGTTCCGGGCCGCCTGCCTTAAATCGGATCATCGGAATGATGAGCCGGATTCAGGGATCAGGGTTTGCTCGGGGGCAGGCTGAAGCACCTCACACTCTCGCGCGAGACTACTCCTTAATACGAGTGTTCGAAATAGGGGATGTGGAGGGAAGGGCGTAAAACCAACGCCGTGGTCACTGAAAACGCGGGCTGGCGTAGTGACTTTTTCCGCACAGGCAGGGGGAGGGAGAGGAGGCGGTCACCGGCCGGCTGGGCGACGGTGACCGCGATACAACGAATTACTTCAGCGGCAGTTCGAGGATGCCAGTGGCCGCCGGACGCGCCCGCATGGCCGCGAGCCAGCGCTCCAGGTTGGGCCGGGCCGTGTGGGCCTTTGGCATGCCCATCCAGCGGTGCGCCGCGCAGGCCAGCGAGACGTCGGCCATCGTGAAGCGATCGCCACCGATGAACTCGCGGCCTTCCAGCGCGTCGTCGAGCATCTTCGCCAGCGGCTCGGCGCGCTCGCACGATTTCTCGATGACGGCCTCGTCACGCTTGTCCGCCGGTGTACGAACCAGTTGCAGGAACGCCTGGACCATCGCCGGGCTGAACGTCGTGGTCTGCCAGTCCATCCAGCGGTCTGCCGAGGCGCGCGCCTTGACGTCCGAGGGCCACAGCGTGTCCTCGCCATAGCGCGCGCACAGGTAGCGCACGATCGCGTTGGACTCCCACAGCACGAACGGCTCGCCGGCCACGTCGGTGTCGCGGAAATCTTCGATCACCGGAATCAGGCGGTTCGGGTTGAGACGCACGTACGCCTCGGTATCGAGCTCGCCCTTCTGATTGCCGATGTCGATGCGCTCGTGGTCCAAATGCAGCTCGCGCGCGCACCAGACCACCTTCTGGACATTGATTGACGACAGCCTGCCCCAGATGCGAAGCATGTTCGATGGCTCCTCGGGTTGGTTGTAGCGTGCCGGCTCAGGCCGCCCGTGCCTGCGGCGCGGCTTGCGCGATCGCTTCGCGGAACACCTCGCCCAGGATCGACACGCCCTGTTCGATGCGCTCGGCCGAAACGGTCACGAATGCCAGGCGCAGCGTGTTCTTGCGCGGGCTGCCCGCGTAAAACGGCGCGCCCGGCACGTAGGCCACGTTGCGGCGCACGGCTTCTTCCAGGATTTTCATGCTGTCCAGACCCTCAGGCAGCTCCACCCAGATGAACATGCCGCCCTCGGGCGCGTTCCAGGTCACGCCGGCCGGCATGTGGCGCTTCAGCGCGTCCAGCATGAACGCGCATTGCTTGCCGTAGAGCTCGCGAATGGTCGGGATGTGCTGTTCGAGCAGGCCGTCCTTGATCGTTTCGTAGGCGATGCGCTGCGTGAACGTCGGCGTGTGCAGGTCCGAGGCCTGCTTGGCCTGGCACAGCTTGAAATGCAGGTCGGGCGGGGCGATGACGAAACCCAGGCGCATACCGGGCGCCAGGATCTTCGAGAACGAGCCCATGTAGATCACGCCGTCCGGGTTCATCGACAGCAGCGACGGCAACTGGTTGCCCGAGTAGCTCAGTTCGCCGTACGGATCGTCCTCGACCAGCAGCACGCCGAGTTCCTTGGCGCGCTTGACCAGTTCCTGGCGGCGCTCCAGCGGCAGGCGGCGGCCGGTGGGGTTCTGGAAGTTCGGCAGGGCGTACAGGAAGCGCGCGCCGGCGGTCAGCTCGGGCGTCAGCGCCTCGGGGATCAGGCCCTTTTCGTCGGACGGGATCGACACGAATTCCGGCTCGAACAGCGAGAATGCCTGCAGCGCACCCAGGTAGCTCGGCGTTTCCACCAGCACCGGGCTGCCCGGGTCGATCATCACCTTGGCGATCAGGTCCAGCGCCTGTTGCGAACCCGTGGTGATCATCACGCGTTCCACGTCGACGTTGTAGCGCTTGGCCACGAACTCGCGCAGCGGCATGTAGCCTTCCGTGGCCGCGTATTGCAGCGCGCCTTGCGGGTTGTCGGCGAATACACGGGCCACTGCCGCTTCCATGGCCGCTACCGGGAACGAAGCCGGCGAGGGCAGGCCGCCGGCGAACGAAATAACTTCCGGACGCTCGGTGACTTTCAGGATTTCACGGATGGCCGAGCTGGTCAGTTGCTGCGCCCGGCGGGAGATGGCCCATTTCATGATTGGTCTCGTGGTGGGGGAATTCAATGCGCCGGCCTCGGCAAGAGGCGGCGCGGCATTATCTGTGTTGGGTGGTTTCCGACGACGTCAGATCTCGACGATCATTTCGATCTCGACGCAGGCGCCCAGCGGAATCTGCGCCACGCCGAACGCGCTGCGTGCGTGCTTGCCTTTCTCGCCGAACACCTCGGCCAGAAACTCCGAGCAGCCGTTGGTGACCAGATGTTGTTCAGTGAACTCGGGCGTCGAGTTCACCAGGCTCATCACCTTGACGATGCGCTTGACGCGGTTCAGGTCGCCGATATGGGTGTGCAGCGTGGCCAGCAGGTCGATGGCGATCGCGCGCGCGGCCTGCTTGCCGGATTCGGTGTCGATATCCTTGCCGAGCTTGCCAGCCCAGGGTTTGCCATCCTTCCTGGCGATATGGCCGGACAGGAATACGGTGTTGCCGGTGGTCGCTGCCATGACATAGGCAGCGGCGGGGGCGCCGGCCGAGGGCAGTTCCACGCCCAGACGGGCAAGGGTGTCATAGACGGACATGCATGTCTCCTGTCAGTGAAGTCGTCCTGGAAGGATGGGGGGCGCCTCCTCGGCGGCGGATGCCAACGGCATGGCGGGTGCGGTGTTGCGCACTGCGGCGCGTCGGCCAAGGGCCACCACGGCGATCA